>JAFXZW010000074.1 GCA_017541035.1 Eubacterium sp.
ACCAACTGACTGCCCTCTTCTTTAAGTCTCTGTTTTAGTTTATTCCAATATTTTCTTCCATCCGCGCTTTCTGTTAATGCCTGCACTACATCCACAACCGAAAAATACCATTCTTCCTCTTCCTCAACCCACGCAGTTCTGATCGGCTGATCTTCAAATAACTGAATTTTATCATTTTCCATCTGCATTTTTCCCCCTTATCGGTTCTTCGTCTTGTATATGGCTTTTTTCTTCAAGCAGCATAATATACGCCATCATTCTTACCAAATACTCCGGAGGGGCACTTATTCCCTGTTCCCACTGCTGAAGAGTTCTTACAGGAATCCCAAATTTTGCAGAAAACTTACTTTGTGATAATCCCGTTTTCTTTCGTAACTCCTTTATTCTAACTGAAATATCCATAACATAGTCTCCGTAAATTTCATACTTTAATAAAGTATAGAGCTATTTTTGTACGTTGTCAACGTATAAATTGATTTCGAATGCAAAATATGATAAAGCACAATTTTATAGTACTGCGCTTTATTATGCGCTTTGAAACGAATCTTTCCGCCCCCATGATGTACCCGTCACTTCATATCCTGTTATCACACGTGTAAACAAAAAAGCTTCCGAAGGCACTTGTTTATGCCATCGAAAGCCTTTAATCGCAAATATTAAAATCCTACCGGCAAGCCACCCGGTATTATTCCAGCTCAATCGTTCCCGGGGGCTTGGATGTGAGGTCATACATCACTCTGTTGACTCCCTTTACCTCATTGATGATCCGTGTCATGCAGCGCTGGAGAACGGTGAATGGAATGTCCGAGCAATCGGCAGTCATAAAGTCACTGGTACATACGGCACGCAAAACCACAGCATAATCATAGGTTCGGAAATCACCCATGACACCGACAGATCGCATGTTGGTCAGGGCCGCAAAATACTGATTCGGCATCCAATCCGGTGTTCCATCGGCACGTTTTCGATAACGGTCTGCTTTAAGCACAGCTCCGCGATTTGCCTCTGCTTCTGCCTCATCCAGAAGTTCCTGCCTCCATGCTCCGACAGCCTTATCGATTTCCTCACGAAAGATGGCATCCGCTTCCTGCACGATACGCACCTTCTCCTGAGTGATATCATCTATGATACGGACCCCAAGTCCCGGACCCGGGAAGGGCTGACGAAAGACTAGATATTCCGGAATTCCCATTTCCAGTCCTGCACGACGCACCTCGTCCTTGAAAAGCATGCGGAGAGGCTCAACGATCTCCTTAAAATCCACATGATCCGGCAGACCGCCCACATTATGATGGGACTTGATCACAGCTGACTTGCCGAGGCCGGACTCGATCACATCCGGATAAATGGTTCCCTGTGCCAGATAATCCACAGCTCCGATCTTCTTTGCTTCTTCCTCAAAAACACGAATAAACTCTTCACCGATGATATGACGTTTGCGTTCGGGGTCCGATTCGCCGGCCAGCTTCAGATAGAAGCGTTCCTTAGCATTGACACGGACGAAGTTCAGATCATACTTCCCCGTCGGTCCGAAGACAGCTTCCACTTCATCGCCTTCATCCTTACGAAGCAGACCATGGTCTACAAAAACACAGGTCAGCTGCTTTCCTACTGCTTTGGACAAAAGCACCGCTGCCACAGAGGAATCCACACCTCCCGAGAGGGCACAGAGCACCCGTCCTTTTCCGATCTTTTCACGCAAGGATCGAATGGTATCCTCCACGAAAGTATCCATCCGCCAGGACCCGCTGCAGCCGCAGATATCAATCACAAAGTTCCGAAGGATATCCTGGCCGAACTCGGTATGCTGTACTTCCGGATGGAACTGCACGGCATACAGCTTCTTCTCCGGGCATTCCATTGCCGCTACAGGACAATGCTCCGTCCCGGCGGTGATACGGAAACCGGAGGGAACCTCCGCGATATAATCCGTATGGCTCATCCATGACGTAAAGACAGGTGCGACATTTTTAAGCAGCAATGATCCTTTCCCCTGTCCCGTTGTCTCTGTCCGTCCGTATTCACTGACCGGTGCGGTGGCAACACGTCCGCCCAGCAAATGAGCCATCAGCTGAGATCCGTAGCAGATCCCGAGGATTGGGATTCCCAGCTCAAAGATCTCCTTTGCATAAGTCGGAGAATCCGGAAGATAGACACTGTTCGGTCCTCCGGTGAAAATGATCCCTTTCGGGTTCATTTCCTTCAGTTTCTCCATGGATATCGTGTGGGGATGTACCTCCGCATAGACGTGACAATCCCGTACCCTCCGGGCGATCAGCTGGTTATACTGCCCTCCAAAATCCAATACCAGAATCATTTCCTGTTTCATTTCATTCACCCTTTTCATACATACAATGCCTGAATGACTTCAGACCCGCTCTTTTCCACGCAACGGATCAACGGGTGAATTATATCATACTCTCCTCAGGGATTCCATATCTGAATCAAGCAGGAGATAAATCCCCCTTCCCGTAATCCCCGCTCCTAAGAGCGGATATCTTTTCTTGTATATTTGATATAGGCAAGCACGATGCCGATCACCATGAAGCAAAGTCCGGGAAGTATGTATTTCCCTTCCAGCCGGTGACTGTTGGCTATCGTCGCGCCGTCGGTATAACCGTAGGGTGTAATATATTTCAGGAATTTTGCATCTGCGGAAAGGTTGCTGATCACGTTCATAAAATAAAGCATCGCAGCCAGACCGATACCGATGCCTGCACCGAATTTCCCAATAAAGGCCGAAACCCCGAAACAGATCCCTGCGATCTCAAACTGAAGCAGCAGAAATGCCAGATGGAACAGAAGGACCGTTCCCCACTTTACCTCTCCCTTGATGGTTAACAACGGGATTACCGCGCAGACAAGCACGATCAGATTCATGATCACAATAATGGCGAATACACTGATCAGCTTCTCCGTGATCACACGCAAACGGGATACCGGATGCGTCAGCAGGAATTCCGCTGTCCGGTCACGTTCCTCCTTCATCAGGGCAGTGACCGCGATGATAGCTGCGAAGAAGGCGCCTCCGATCCCAAGTATATTTCCGCACTCTATGGCATAAAAGCCGGTCAGGGTCCCGAAGTTCAGCTGGTCCATACCGAAAGCCTTGGTAAAAGCTCCCATTGAGGACATCATATCCCCGATCTGATCCATCTGGGACTCCATCTGCGGATATACAAGAACACATACGCCTACCATAATCCCAATCGCCAGTCCCCAGATCAGGATTGCTATTTTCTGTGAAAGGATTTCTCTTTTCAAAATAATCATAACGTCCGCCTCTCTTATGCCTTACGGCTTTGCAAAACCCTTCTGCTCCTTTCCTTAACGCAACGTCTTATCGTCATTCATAATAATTCATGAAGATCTCTTCCATCGTAGGCTCCGTGATGCTCAGATCCTTGAGTCTTTCTTCTGCCAGAAGCTTCAGCAGCCGGGAAATATCCCCGCCGTACAGGAAACTGGCATATCTATCCTCCAACACAAGCTCCGCCACTTCACGCCCTTGCCGGTTCTGCTCCATTTCTTTCAGCTCTGCCGCAAGCTTCCCGCTGACTTTTCCACGGAGAGTAACCTTCTTTGCTCCTGTTTCCTCCAGTTTCTCTACACGGTCGCAAATGATAATCCTTCCGTCCTTAATAAAAGCTGCCGTGCGGCAATGTGCCTGTACCTCCGCCAAAATGTGAGAGGACAGAAAAACCGTCTTTCCCTTTTCATTCTGCTCCGACAGGATACGGAAAAATTCCCGTTGCATCAACGGATCCAGACCCGAGGTTGGCTCGTCCATGATCAGCAGCTCCGGTTCATGCTGGATCGCACAAATGATCCCTGCTTTCTTCCGGTTTCCCAGAGACAGGTCATCCACCTTCTTCTCCGTATCGAGATCCAGCCGTTCCACCAGCTCAGCAGCGGTTTTGCTGCAATCCATTCCCCTCAGTTGTGCGGAATAACGGATCGCATCCTTCACCTTCATCCCGCTGTAGAAGTTGATCTCCGACGGCAGGTACCCTACGGATTTCAGGATCTCGTTATGCCCCGTCACAATGTCATGTCCCAATACCGTTGCGCTTCCGCCGGTTGGCATGATCAATCCCAGCAGCGTCCGGATACAGGTGGATTTTCCTGCTCCGTTCGGACCGATAAATCCGAAGAAATCTCCCTTTTCCACGGCAAGATCCAGTCCATCGATCCCCTTGCTTGTTCCATAGTACTTCGTCAGCTTTTTTGCTTCGATCACATTCATATCCGTTATCCTTCCTGTATAATCCCCTCACAGTTTATCTGGAAAATGACGTTTTGGCGATAGAACTGCTTCCATTCTATCAACTCCTGCGTTAATAATTCATACCGTAATTTGAACGATAGCTGATGATAACGCGCAAAATATCACCGATAACCCTAAAACCTTTTGCCATCCCCGCCTCGAAGAAGGATTTCTTCTCTCGCACACGCCACAACTATCCGTATAAAAAAACTTCGCTTCGCCCGGTATGACGGAAAAAGCCAACCGTCATTCCGGGTAAAGCGAAGAATCTTGTGAAGGTCTCGCAAACATGAGAAACGAAAATAACTAAGGAGTATGGATCTCAGTTCTGTCCATAGTATGCATTTGCTCCGTGCTTGCGGAAGAAATGCTTATCACGGATGCAGTCCGGCGCAGGCCGTACCTCCGGATTGATAAGCTCCGTCTTCAGAGCCATCTTTGCCACCTCTTCCAACACAACTGCGTTATGTACCGCTTCTGCTGCATCCTTGCCCCATGTGAAGGGACCGTGATTGGTGCAGAGCACGCCCGGCGTGTACATGGGATTGAGTCCCTTTTTCTCGAAGGTTTCGATGATCACAAGCCCTGTATTTGTCTCATAAGCCGCATCGATCTCCTCCGGCGTCAGGCTTCTGGCACAGGGAATCTCCCCAAAGAAATAATCCGCATGTGTGGTCCCGTACAGCGGAATACTCCGTCCTGCCTGAGCCCAGGAGGTTGCCTCCGGCGAATGGGTATGTACGATTCCTCCGATTTCCTTGTAGAATTTATAAAGCTCCAGATGGGTAGGGGTATCCGAAGAAGGCCGGAGATCTCCCTCAACCTTATTGCCTTCCAGATCCATCACTACCATATCTTCCCACTTCATTTTGTCATAATCCACCCCACTGGGTTTGATGACGAAGAGTCCCTTTTCCCTGTCGATTCCGCTGACATTTCCCCAGGTATAGGTTACCAGATTTCTGCGGGGAAGCTCCATATTTGCTTCATATACCTTTTTCTTTAATTCTTCCAGCATGTTTTTTCCTTCCTTGCCTTGCCCTGTCGTACTACTTAGCCGGGTCCTTCTTCCGGGCATCCGGTATTTCCGTGGATCCCTTACTCCGGTTTTCCTGGCCTCAAAGGGTGTCCACCGCTGCCTGTTCGATGGGAAGCGTAGCATGAAATGTCTCCATGAAACGATTGAAGCCATCGATCTCCTCGTTCCCGGCGGTCACCGTTGTTCCTTCTTCGCCGGCAAAGATCGTCCCGTTCAGATACTCGGAAAGGCTCTTTGCCCCCGCCTCCTTCAGATACAGTGCCAGAATCGCCATGCCCCAGGCCCCGCCTTCTCCGGCGGTCTCCATAACGGTGATCGGGCCTCCCGTGGCAGCCGACATGATACTCTGTCCCACCTTCTTTGTCTTAAAGAATCCGCCGTGTCCGTACAGCCGGTCCACCTTAACGTCCTCTTCCTTAAGCAGGATATCCAGTCCCACCTTCAGGGTACTGACTGCGGAATACAGATTCAGCCTCATGAAATTCGCCAGGCTGAAATCCGCGTCCACCTTTCTGGCAAAGACCGGTCTTCCCTCTGTAAATCCGGTCACCGGTTCGCCTGAAAAGTAGTTAAAGCCCGCCAGCCCTCCGCAGTCCGGCGCTCCGTCCAGTGCTGCGGTAAAAAGAGTGGTATACAGCTTGTCCGTATCCACAGGAGCTCCGATGGCATCCGCAAACTGACGGAATAAATTTGCCCAGGCGTTGATATCTGAGGTACAGTTGTTGCAATGCACCATCGCCACATCATCGCCCACCGGTGTCGTCACCACATCGATCTCCTCATGAACTGCGGAAAGAGCCTTCTCCATAACGATCATGGCGAAAATGGAGGTCCCCGCGGATACATTTCCCGTGCGGACAGCCACGCTGTTCGTAGCCACCATACCTGTTCCTGCATCTCCTTCAGGCGGGCAAAGCGGGATTCCTGCCTGAAGCTTTCCGCTTAAATCAAGCTTTGCCGCTCCCTCTGCCGTAAGTGTACCTGCAGCCTCCCCCGCCACAAGTACCTTTGGAAGGATCTCCGAAAGCTTCCATGCAAAACCACGGTCCGCTACAAGCGCCTCATATTTTGCAAGGTATTCCTCGTTGTAATTCCTGGTCCGGCTGTCGATGGGAAACATGCCGGAGGCATCTCCCACTCCCAGTACCTTTTCACCCGTCAGCTGCCAGTGAATGTACCCGGCCAGCGTAGTGAAGAATGTAATCTCCGGAACGTGCGGCTCCTGATTCAGAACCGCCTGGTGCAAATGCGCGATACTCCAGCGCTGGGGGATATTGAAACCGAATTTCTTCGTCAGCTCTGCAGCCGCCTCCCCGGTCACAGTATTCCGCCAGGTACGGAAGGGAACCAGCAGCCGGTCCTCCTTATCAAACGCCATATAACCGTGCATCATAGCCGAAAAGCCAATAGCGGATGTCGTTCTGATCTCTGTCCCGTATTTCTCCTGCACATCTTTCGCCAGCTGTGCATACGCATCCTGAAGCCCCGCCCAGATCATTTCCAGACTGTAGGTCCAGAGACCGTTTTCATATTGATTCTCCCAGGTATGGCCCCCCTCGGCAATGGGTTTTCCGGAAATGTCCACCATCACTGCCTTGATGCGGGTAGAACCGAATTCGATACCGATCGCGGTTTTACCCGCGTCGATCATTTCTTTATAGTCCATGCGTTACCCCCTTTAAAAATGTTCAAGTTAAATTCTCTGACTCATCGATTATTCAGTCAGCTTTTATTTGAACGGATTCTCCGAGGGATACAGCACACCCTTCGGTCTGTTATAATCAATCTCATCCAACTCCACACCGATGAACTTGAACACCTCATACAGCAGTCTTCCATTGTGATGGAAGGTGATGGCCGCATGATGCGGGTAATTCTTCTCGATCAGAACATGGCGATAGAAACGTCCCATTTCCGGAATTGCGAAGATACCGATGCCTCCGAAGGAACGCGTACGTACCGGCAGGATCTCCCCCTCTGCCACATAGGCCCGAAGCCCTGCGTCCGAGGTGCTCTGCAGACGGTAAACCGTAGCGTGACCGGGGATCAGATCGCCCTCCAGCGTTCCGTTTGTCACTTCTTCCGGAAGGGTTCTCGCCATAATCTTCTGATTCTTCATCTCATGGAAAGCCAGCTTCGTCGAGCAGGTATTGCCGCAGTGGAAGCCCATAAAGGTATCCTTGATATCATAATCATAGGCGAATTTGCCCTTGATCTCAGATTCATACATATCCCGGGGCACGGAGTTGTTGATGTCCAGCAGCGTTACCGCATCATCGCTTACCAGCTGACCGATATACTCGGAAAGAGCACCGTAAATGTCCACCTCACAGGATACCGGAATACCACGGGCAGCCAGGCGGCTATTAACATAACATGGAACAAATCCAAACTGTGTCTGGAAAGCAGGCCAGCATTTTCCCGCAATCACCACATGGCCGCGGCTTCCCTTATTCTCCTCAATCCAATCCAGCAGGGTCAGCTCATACTGAGCCAGCTTCGAAAGAACTTCCGGCTTTTTATTTCCGTCACCCAGTTCCTTCGCCATATCGTCAACCACGCCGGGGATACGGTCGTCACCGGCATGCTTGTTGTAAGCTTCAAAAAGATCCAGCTCGGAATTCTCCTGAATCTCGATGCCCAGATTATACAGCTGCTTGATCGGTGCATTGCAGGCCAGGAAATCCTGGGGGCGGGGACCGAAGCTGATGATCTTCAGATCATTAAGCGCGATGGAAGCCCGGGCTATGGTCTTGAAATCATTGATCATATCAGCTACTTCGGAAGCCGTGCCAACCGGATACTCCGGGATATAGGCCTTGAGGTTTCTGAGCTTCAGATTGTAGCTGGCGTTCAGCATGCCGCAGTAAGCATCGCCGCGGTCATCGCAGAGACGATCACCTGCTTCTTCTGCCGCAGCCGCCACCATACTGGGGCCGGGGAATTCCTTCACCAGCAGGATCTCGCTGGACTCCGGCCCGAAGTTCCCGAGAAAGACAACCAGTGCGTTACAGCCTGCCAGCTTCACCTCAGTCAGAGCCTTACGCATATCCACTTCATTTTCTACGGTGGTCTCACATTCGTAGATCTCACCATAAGTCTTCCTGTACTCCGCTACGACTGCCTGTCTTCTGGAAATGGACAGACTCATAGGGAAGCAGTCACGGCTGACTGCAACGATTCCAAGTTTCACGATGGGCATATTTTCCATTATTTCGTAACCTCCTCAAATGATCCACCACACGATGGATATCTTTATCATACTGATCCTCCCCACTTCATTCTGAAGCTGCAGGCCGAAGAATATTTAAGCATCGCGCTGCCGCCCGCTCGTTCGGCACACAACGCAGCCCGCCGGGCTGCTGCGGCCGTTCAGGATGACATGCGGGAAAAAGCTTCGAATGATACCGGATCACTCACCAAATACCTTTCTGTAATCCTCCTGAAACTTCACGATACCCTGATCCGTCAGCGGGTGTTTCGTCATCTGCTCGATCACGGCATAGGGAACTGTTGCGATATCTGCACCGGCCAGCGCACACTCAGTCACATGCACGGTATTCCGGATACTTGCTGCGATGATTTCTGTCTCGATATCATAATTTCTGAAAATGTCCACGATATTCTCAACCAGTTCGATACCGGGGGAACTGATATCATCCAGACGTCCCAGGAACGGAGAAACATAGGTAGCTCCCGCTCTGGCTGCAAGCAGCGCCTGATTAGCGGAGAAGATCAGTGTTACATTGGTCTTGATGCCTTCCTTGGAAAGAACCTTAACGGCCTTCAGACCTTCCACCGTCATGGGGATCTTCACTACCATATTCGGATGAATCGCTGCAATCTCGCGGCCTTCCCTGATCATTCCTTCCGCATCCACGGTGGTGGCTTTTACCTCGCCGCTGATGGGGCCGTCCACGATCTCCGTGATCTCCTTAATGACCTCCTTGAAGTCACGTCCCTCCTTTGCGATCAGGGACGGATTCGTGGTCACACCACAGATCACGCCCATGTCATTTGCCTTTTTGATGTCCTCCACATGTGCTGTGTCAATAAAGAATTTCATTTCGGTACTCCTTTCTTTTATTTAGATCCTTCGCTTCACACTTCCGCCCGGTCGTTCCGCTCACAACGCTGTCCACCGGGCCGCATCCGCTCGGGATGAAATATCGGTACTTTGCTTAGAGTGACATTCCGGTGCACCCGTCAGCGATAGAAAACCTCTCCCAGTTTCAGATCCCGCTTTAATTCCGGGATGGTTGTATTCCGATTGATGAAGACCGCTTCGATCCCCATCTGTTCCGCCCAGTCGCCCATCTGTTCTGCCGTAAGATCATAAGTAAATGCGGTATGATGCGCACCGCCTGCGAGAATCCACGCCTCCGCCCCTGTGTAGAGATCCGGCTGTGGAGTCCAGAAGGCTGTTGCCACCGGCAGCTCCGGCATGGGGCGCTCCGTCTTCCGACATTCCACATCATTGATGATGAGCCGGAACCGGTTACCCAGATCCACCAGAGAAACTGCAATACCGGGGCCTTCCTTGGCTGTAAAGACGAGTCTTGCCGGATCTTCGCGATTACCCATGGAAAGCGGCTTCACCCGAATCGAGACGGGGCCATCCGCTATGGACGGGCAGATCTCCAGCATGTGGGCCTCCAGGATTCCTTCCTTCCCGCGAACAAGATTATAGGTATAATCTTCCATCATGGAGGTTCCTTTTGCACCCGGCATACCTTCCGTCATGATCTTCATAAGGCGCACCATGGCTGCCACCTTCCAATCGCCCTCTGCGCCAAAGCCATACCCATTTTCCATAAGGCGCTGGATGGCAAGTCCCGGAAGCTGCTGCAGTGCACCCAGATCTCCGAAGTGGGTCACGATGGCCTGATAGTCCTTCTCCTCCAGGAAACGCTCAAAGCCCAGCTCGATCCTTGCCTGTACGGCAACATGCTTCCTGAATTCATCCGTATCTCTTCCATCCGTCAGGAAGATGTACCTGCTCTCATACTCATCCATCAGAGCATTGACATCGGAATCGGAAACCGCTTCCACACTCTTTGCGATCTCGTTCACCGGATAAGCATCAACTTCCCATCCGAACTTGATCTGGGCCTCCACCTTATCGCCCTCGGTCACCGCTACATTTCTCATATTGTCCGCTACACGCATGACACGGATATGACTGGACTCGATCACGCCCACCGCCGTACGCATCCAGGTTGCGATCTTTTCCTGTACGACCGGATCCTTCCAGTAGCCCACAACCACCTTCCGCTCGATCCGCATACGGCTGACGATATGCCCGTACTCCCGGTCTCCGTGAGCTGCCTGATTCTCATTCATAAAATCCATGTCAATGGTATCGTAGGGCAGTTCCTCATTATACTGGGTATGCAGATGAAGCAACGGCTTCCGGTATTCCTGCAGCCCCAGGATCCAGGATTTTGCCGGCGAAAAGGTATGCATCCAGGTGATCACACCTGCACAGCACTCATCCTCATTTGCTCTGTTAAATGTTTCCCGGATCAGTTGATTCGTGATCAGTACCGGCTTCCACACCACTTCATAAGGCAATAAACCGGATGCATTCAGGGTCTCCACTATTTCTTTGGAATGCGCAGCGACATGCTGCAAAACCTCGTCCCCGTACAGATCCTGGGAACCGGTACAGAACCAGAACTTGTAATCCTTTTTCTTCAAAGTGTAGCACCTCCTCAAAACTGAAAAGTTCCATGATAAGCTATCATCGTCTGCAACGCTTTTACAACGAAAAGCCATGCATTTCCCCATAGCAACATCATGGAACTTGTCTGTACAACTTCGCAAGTTGTTTTTCCGTATTTTGTCTTCTTTTCTTCCCGGGAGGTTGGTCTCTGACTGCTTCTGCATTCCTCTTTTATTCACACTGCCTTTGTCGTATCCCCTTCCAGCAGCTCCGGTTCGATTATGATCCTTCGTTCCGTTTCCTCTCTCCGGATCAGATGCAGCAGCATATCCGCAGCCAGACGTCCCAGTTCCTCCTGGGGATGCACAATGGTTGTTAACCGGGTTCCGTCCATGGATGATCTGTCCGAATTGTCATAGCCGGTTACGGAAATGTCCTCCGGAACTTTTTTCCCTGTCTCCCGTATGGCACGGATCACATGCCTTGCGATCTGGTCATTGTAGCAGACAACGGCATCCACCTTCTTTCCGCTGCGAATGATCCTCTGAAGACTGGTCACCGGATGCACCTTCCTGTCCTCCGTATAAAACCAGATCACGCGGGAGGGATCATAGGGTATCCCCGCTTCCGCAAGAGCTCTGGCGTATCCGTTATGCCGCTTCTGTCCCTGGCTGTCATCGCTCTTAAAGATTCCGTAAAGTTCTCTGTGTCCCTGTTCGATCAGATGACGGGTCAGAAGGTATCCGCCCTTCTCGTCATCCATCAGCACATGGGGTTTATCCGCCATGGCCTCATATTCTCCCTGAATAAAGACATAGGGAATCTCATATTGATCCAGCTTTTCAAAAAGCTCCGTGTGCTTGCAGTACATATTGCTCTTGCTGGGTTCGATGATGATGCCGTCGATATCCTTCTCCATCAGCTCCGTCAGGCAGGCGATCTCTCCATGACGGGAATTATTCGTATGCTTCAGGATCAGGTCATAGCCGTTCTCCGAGAGCACCTGATCGATTCCGCTGATCACCTTTGGGAAAATGTAATCCGAAAGGTACGTCATCACCACCGCAATATTCTTTGACTGTTTCCTGTGATTCATACGTTCGGACACAAAACGCCCGCTGCCGTGAACCGCATAAATGAAGCCTTCCCGTTCCAGTCCTTCCAGTGCCTTTCGTACTGTCTGCCGGCTGACATGATACCCTGCCGCCAGCTCATTTTCCGAAGGAAGCTTATCTCCTGGGCAGTATTTTCCGGAAAAGACCAGCGTACGAAGTTCTGATTCGATCCCGCTGTATTTTATTTCTCTCTTCTCATCCATACAACCAGTCCGTCTCTATTCCTCGATCCACGCGCCTTCCTCATCAAAGCTGTATTCCACCCCGCCGATCTCCAGAGATCCGGTCACCATGGCTCCCTGCAGGAAATAATACCAGTTCCCGGACAGCTTCTTCCAGCCCTTCACCATGGCTCCGCCCGCAAAGTAATACCAGTCTCCGTCGATCAGCTGCCAGCCCTTCACCATCACGCCGTCGTCATCGAAATAATACCATTTCCTGTCGATCCGCTTCCAGCCCTTGATCAAAAGCCCGTTTGGACTGAAATAATACCACTTATTGTCCAGCATCTGCCAGCCGGTCAGAAGATAGCCGTCGATTCCGGCAAGATACCAATTATCTCCGTCATTCAGCCATGCCGACTGGGCATAAAATCCGCCTCCATAGGCATACCGCCAGCCATTTTCATCCTCTTCCCAGCCGCCTTCGCTCATCTCAGGCAGGAAATGATACCCTCTGTCAAAGGCATGGCGTCCTCCCACGATCTCATTATCCACAATGGAATATCCCCAGCTAATGCGTACACTGTCATTCCAGTTGCCTTCGGCGGTATACAGCATATTTCCTTCTCTTCTCAGAACCACAAACCAGTGTCCGTAGGTGCTCTGAACATGAATGACATCGCCGGCCCGGATCTCGTCAGCGTTATAAAAGATATCCTGGCTGGTGATCCCGTCCAGTCCGTAGCAATACTTGACGAAATCCGCACAGTAGGATGCGCATCCCCTTCCGCCTCCGGCGGATAAAAGGGGCCGCTGGTCAGGTCCCCAGGGCGCTCCCATGGTATAGTTCGGATTATTGATAAATTCATCAAAGGTACTGTTTCCCGTAGATTCCAGGCCCCATCCATCATACCATTCCGATGCCTGTGCACGAACCGGAACCAGACTCATCACTGCTGCCAGTATCAGCAGCAGGAGTTTTCTTCCTGCCTTTCCTTTCACCTTCCATACCTCCTAAGTCAGATCGTTTATTCTTTATAACTCCTTTAAGAACGCATCAACAGCTTCTTCATATCCTACCGGATCCTTCAGAACGGATTCCGCATGCTTTGCACCGGGAACAATCACGAGCCTGCACATTCCCCTGGTCTCTCCCGCCATTCTCTTCGCATTCTCCGGCAGGATAAAATCGTCCTCCTCTCCATGGATAAAAAGAACAGGGATCCTGTTCTCCGCCAGGGAATCAATGGGACGCATCTTCTTCAGGGAATATCCGTACCGCAGTCTTGTTCCGATATCCGCCAGATTCACAGCAAATGAGGGATAATGAGATTTTTTCGTGATCCCCCGCAGCACATTTTCAATATCCGCGAAAGCGCAATCCGACACAGCGAAATCCACCTGTGGATTATACTTAAGACAGGTAATGGTAGTACCCGCGCCCAGAGATTCTCCGTGAAGTCCCAGCATCGTCAGCTCCGGATACCTTTTCCTCGTATCCTCGATCATGCAGTTCAGATCCGCAGCTTCCCGGATCCCGTAGGTCGTGATATCCGGCTTATTCTCCCCATGCCCCCGCAGATCATAGATCACACAGTTGTAACCCTGTCTGAAGTAAATGGGAACATATTTCAGGGATCCCATTCGGTTATCCGTATGTCCATGGGAAAGAATGATATATTTTGTACTCGGCTCCGGATTCACAAGCAGTTCTGCATGCAGCGTATATCCGCCCTCTCCCTCAACTTCATAGGTCATCTTCTTTGTCTTTTCGTAGAAAGACGTATCATAGTGGTCCGACTGCCAGGCAAAAGCCTCCTCCAGGGTCTGCCTCTTACCGCTCTTCACAACTACATCCGAAAGCCCGAAAATGAGCCCTGCGGATATCATCAGCAGGATACAGCCGATAACGACCAGTATCTTCCATTTTCTCTTCTTCACGCTTTTTCCTCCTTGCGATTTTCGACCCGCGGCCTCTTTCCCGAGATTGGGTTTATGAAAAACCGCCGGCGTAATCTACCGGCGGTCGACCCAGAACAAACTCAGCCAGGATTATACTGAAGTTTCATCTCTGCTTTCATTTCATACATCTTCTGATCTGCCAGACGGATCTGTTCCTCGATATCCTTCTCCCCCGGCACATATTCCGCATGACCATATGCGATACCCAACGGAACCTTGCAGTCGGGGGATCGGTTGAAATCCTCCACCTGTTCTGTCATTCGGTTCAGGCTTTCCTCAAATCGGGGATCCGAATTCCCATACAATGCCATCACAAAGAACTCATCTCCGCCGATCCGGAAGCACTTTTCTCCGTGGCAAAAAGCCTGCTTCATCATCTCCGCTATCCTGGAGATGTATTTATCTCCCATATCATGTCCCAGTTCATCGTTGACACGCTTCAGGTCGTTCATATCCAGCATGATCAGCGTGCAGTCCGACTTCAGTTCCGAAGCCTCCTCTATTTCCCTGTTAAAAGCCATGCGGTTCATAAGACCTGTCAGGCCGTCCTCATAAGCAAGCTCCTCCATGATCTCCGCATACCGTCCGCGGCGGCTCATTTCCGAAATACGGAAGAATTCATATATCCCGCACACTAAAATGAACAGAAACAGAGCATATCTGTAAAATGACGCCTTCGAATACTCATCCTGCATTGTCATATAACGGATGATATCGATCACACCCATGGCCAGAGAAAAAAGGAGTGTAATAAAAAGTGCAATCACCAATCCGCTTCGCATTCTCCTCATCACCAGTCCCCGCGCAACAAAAATGATGATGACGATCACAGCGATGGCCAGTAATATGTGCGTCACAATCAGAAGCTCGTGATAATCCCATCCCCCGCAGGCGGTGGATATCACAGAAAAAATGATCTTTGCAGCCGTAAGCGCTGCAAAGGAAATGATCACCGGCTTTTTCCATGAGCGCGTCACCGAGGCTACGAAGATGATTCCCGGCAGAGAAAGCAGATCCAGTGAGATATAATCGATAAAATGAACCGCAACGGGTGCTCCGGTGAGCAATGAAAAAATCGGTGTTTCGCTGCTTACCCAGAGAGATGCCACCATAGCAAAGGTACCCAGGCTGATGATCTCATACCGTTCCTCTGAAAAATAACGGCCGATCACACCTACCACAAAAAGCACAGCCCCGAAGGTAAAAACCAACAGACATAGCAGGAAATCCATGGTCGAATCCTGCATCAGTTCGATCAGGAACTGGCCGCCGTTATCCAAGGTCATTTCCCGGATAAAGCCCGCCTTATCGTCATAGATATTCGTAATCTCAAACCTGATCACCCCATCGCCTGTCCTGACGGGAAGATTCACGGCATGCGGAAAAATACCGTACGCTTTGCCGATAAAACTCGGCGCATTCGGCCGAAAAGCATAGATTAACTCGTCATCCACATAAACCGAGAAGTAAATGTTCTTGCTATAGAAGCAAAGCATATGATCGCTGATCTCATCTCCTCTGACCTTTTTCCGAATAACCAGTTCTTCTCCAACCTTCAGATTATCCAGATCAACGATCATTCCGTTATCATAGGTCCACGCGCTGTCATAAGGGATCGTTTTTTTATACTGCCCGATACTGTTGATATGCAGAAATGTTGATACGATCAGATATATGACCACTATGGCAATCCCAATACAGATCACCAGCCGGTAATCAAATTTACTTTTTTTGATTTTTCTTTTCTCGTCCATTCTTTCTCCCGTAATGAATGTCATCATGAAGTCCCACGGTCCCTCCGGCATTCGTTAAAGGTGCTTTGTCAAAAATGCGTATAGACGTTTTTATTATATCACAAATAAATACAAATCTGCATCTTTTTCCTTCATTGTATGATGCAGGGGTCAAAAGGTATTTTGCCTTGATGATGTCGCAGCACGCACACTACGTGTGCAATGTACTGTGACATCATTGTATTCCGGCAAATGAAGTGGTATAATGTTGACGGCATATTAACCATCAAACCTTTTTTGTGTTATGTAAACCGAAAATGCGGGAGGCACATCCATGGGAGAACACAGAAAGCTTGTCGCGCTCTGTACATCACGCGTCTATGACACCCAGATTCACGGCTTTATCGAGACATTAAACGAGAAGCTTCGTACAGAATCTGCATCTCTTTTAGTGTTCACGATGAATTCCGATATCTACTGGGATGAGACTCTGGTTCCTGCCGAAACGTATGTTTATGATATCATCCCCTACGAAGACCTGGACTGCCTCATTTTGATGGATGAAAAGATCAAGAGCCATTCCATCGCACAGCGCATTCTGTCACGATCAAAAGAGAATCATGTTCCGGTGATCGTGATTGACGGTTCCTATGAAGATACCATTCACGTTCGTTTTGATTATGCAAAGGGCTTTGAACAGATCGCGCGTCATATCATCGAGTATCATCATGCCCGGCTTCCGCATATGATGGCCGGCATCCCCGGTGATGTCTTTTCCGAGGAACGGATAGATATTTTTAAGAAGATTCTTGCAGAAAATGGTATTCCCTTTGATGACAGCATGGTCAGTTACGGCGATTTCTGGGCGGATCCCACCCGTGAAGCAACGCTCCTTCTCCTGAAGAGAGAAACTCTTCCGGACGCAGTGATCTGCGCCAATGATATTATGACCATCAACGTAAGCGCCGTCCTTGAGGAAAATGGTATCCGTGTTCCCGAGGATGTGCTTGTGTCCGGTTTTGACGGATTTGAACAGATCTTCTTCTCGACTCCGAAGATCTCCAGTGCCAGCTGTGACAGTGTCCTGCTTGCGGAAGCTGCCGGAGATACCGCTGTCCGTCTGATCCGGGGAGAGACCTGTACTCACCGCCTGATCCCACCGAAGCTGATTCCTAATGAATCCTGCGGCTGTCCTTCCATGATGTGGCATGCCCACGCCATACTGTCCAGCTTCAACAACAGCTTCTACCGGCATCAGGATGATGTGCGAATCCTCTATGACATTTCTACCGCCATGGAGACCAGTCTGACGCCCTATGAAATGGCTTCCCGTATCCATCAGCATAAAACCAAGCATCATCTTACTGTTGTGGACCGCCACCTCTTCGATACGGATCAGAACTATTTTCTGATACCCAAGGAGAACATGCAGACCCGGAATCTCCATATGATCAATGATGCAGACTATGCCGAGGAGCATCGTTTCGTTCACATTCCCGTTCCGGATGAGGTATGGAATGACCAAACCGTAAATGAAAAGGAGTCCGTTCTCTCCGGTGGATACCGAAACCGGATCCTGGAGCTGACTGAGTCCGGTTATCCGCTGATCTTCAACGCCCTTGATTATCTGAACCGGCCCTTTGGCTTTGCCTGCTATTATTTCCAGGACTATGCCATTACCGACTACTCCCGTTCCGCCACCATTACCAATGCGCTGAATATGGGTATCGGTGGTTATGTAAACCTGCAGCATCAGCGTATCCTTCTTGAGAAGATGGACGCCATGTATAAGCACGATGCGCTGACCGGCCTCTATAACCGTCTGGGATTCCATAATGCTTACGAGAAGGTATTTGCGGCGGAGGCTGATAAGGGCACTCCTGTCACCCTCATCATGTCCGATCTGGATGGATTGAAATATATCAATGATCATTATGGCCACGCTGACGGTGACCGGGCCATCGCAGCCGTAGCATCCGCTATGCTGAAGGCCTGCCCCGACGATGCTCTGTCCGCCCGCTTCGGCGGAGACGAGCTGTTCTCCGTTATCATCGGGGAGTGCGATCCGGAGAAGATCATTTCCGACATCGACCGTTATCTGGAAGAGTTCAATGCCTCCATCGACCTTCCCTATGTGATCGCAACCAGCAGCGGTTCCTTCACCACCACCCTGACCAAAGGCTATGACATCCTGAAGTCACTGAAGGTAGCAGACGATAAAATGTACGCAGTAAAGAATGCAAAACGTGATGCGGGAAATTACATCACATCAAGGTAATTATGCGAGAGATCATCAGAAAAAGAATAAAGTTTACCGGTCTGGTACAGGGTGTCGGCTTCCGCTGGCGGGCAAAGAATTCAGCAGCAGCCCTTGGGCTCACCGGCTGGGTCAGAAATGAATATGACGGCTCCGTCACCATGGAAGTCCAGGGTGTGGAAGCCGCCATCGACCGTATGTTGGCTGAGATCAGCGCCGGTCGCTATATCGATATCGATCAAATGGAGGCCCGTAGGATCTCCATTGATGAAAATGAGCGAAGCTTCAAGGTGCGGGGATACTGATCACCCGCACCTTTTAAGCCTCTGTTTCAATCCGGAAGGAGAAAACAAAATGAATCCATATATGAAAATGGCAAATGATCTTGCGGAGGAGAACCTGACCACAAATGCAGGAGGCCCCTTTGGTGCAGTGATCGTAAAGGACAATGAAGTGATCGGCCAGGGTTCAAATCATGTTCTTGCCTGGCACGATCCCACCGCTCACGCAGAGGTAACCGCCATCCGGGACGCCTGCAGAAAGCTTGGTACCCATGACCTTTCCGGATGTACCCTCTATACCTCCTGCTATCCCTGTCCCATGTGTCTTTCCGCCATCATCTGGGCCAACATCCGTACCGTGTATTACGGCAACACAAAGGAAGACGCGGCGGATATCGGATTCCGGGACGACTTCATCTACGGCTATATTGATTCCCTGAAGGAAGGCGCCGGTGACAGTACCACTTTGGAGCTGAATGCCATGGACCGGGAAGAGACCATCGAAGCCTTCCGGAAGTTCGCGACAAAAGACGACAAAACCATGTATTAACCATGTCATGAGCCTTATAAAATGCACAGAAGTCTTCACACCCCCCTGTGGCTAAGGGGGGTTTTTTTCATTCTTCCTCTTCCGTGGGAAGCACTTCCGCTCTGTGCGCGATATTCTGCTTGAAATTGATGATCTCATGATCATATTCTTCATCCATAAAAGATGAATGGATCAGGAAATCCGCCGTTGCCTTATTATTTGCAAAGGGAATGTCATAGACCTGGGCGATCCGCATCAGGGCCTTCACATCGGGATCGTGGGGAGCTGCTGTCAGAGGATCCGAGAAGAAGATCACAAAATCGATCCTTCCCTCAACAATCTTGGCTCCGATCTGCTGATCTCCTCCCAACGGACCCGAATTGTAACCCCGTACCGGAAGATCCGTAGCATCCGAGATCATCCGCGCCGTTGTGCCGGTCCCGCACAGGAAATGCTTCTTCAGTATTTCCACATTGTCCTTACACCATTTAATTAACTCAGGTTTCTTACCGTCATGTGCAATCAGCGCAATATTCTTCTGTTTACTGATCGTCATCGTTATCTTATCGTGCATTTTCTTTCCTCCCCCCGGTTTCTGACAGATCTGTCATCACTCCACCCTGCACCTGCCTATCCGCGCCTTATCCGCAGCCTTCTTTCTCCTCACTCATACGTCAGGTAAATCCCTCAGGTTAATCCTTTCATGTCGGTCCCTCAGGTTAATCCTGTCACATTACTCTCTCAGGTAAATCCCGTCACGTCAGCCGCTTCAGGTCTGCCTTCTCGAGAATCACCAGAAGATCCGTATCCGCTTCCAGCGGACGGGAGGGATCGATAAAGGAGCGCATCTCACTGTGATCCTTTACAGCGATCACATTGATCCGATATCTTTCACGCAGATTCAGCTCCAGGAGACTCTTCCCGATCCATTCCGCCTTCGGCTTGAGCTCCAGCAGACACAGATTATCATCGATATCAAAGAATTCAAGGAAGGAGTCGGACATCATGATACGCGCGGTACGAATACCCATTTCATCCTCGGGAAAAATGATCTTGTCGGCGCCGATTCTTTTCAGGATCTGCCCCATACGACTGTCCCTGGCCTTTGCCACAACTAGGGGGACTCCCTGCTCCTTGGCGATCATGACCGACATGATACTCGAAGTCAGGTCCGATCCCATGGCGACCACAACCGCGTCCATATCCTTTAACCCCAGCCCCTTTACCATGTCGGGATTGGCCGCATCCGCCTCGATGGCGTAGGTCAGACTATTGGCAACCGAAGCCACGATCTCCGGATTTTTATCCACACCCATGACATCACTGCCCATTTCATACAGAGAACAGGCAAGCTTCTTTCCGAACCGGCCGAGACCGATCACTGCAAATGATTTAGACATGATTTCCTCCCAAATACATCAGCCCACGAAGAATTTTCCCTCCGCATAACTGATCTTATTCTTGTCTTCCGTGTTATACTTGAAGAAAAGCGCCATGGAGATTGGCCCGATCCGTCCCAGATACATGGCTAAGATAATGATCCACCTTCCTGCCGTATTTAACGTTGCTGTCAGGTTGCGGGAAAGACCCACCGTTGCGGTGGCACTGAAGGTTTCGTACATGCCGTCCACCAGCCGGATCTGGTTGGTCATCATCAGAGCGATAGTCAGAACTACCGTCACGGAGAAGCTGACCATCACAATCGCGGATGCCTTGTGGATCATTTCCGAGGTGATCTTCCGTCCAAAGACCACATTTTCCCGACGGTTACGGATAAAGGAAACACCATTGATCAATATCACAAATAAGGTTACGGTCTTGACGCCGCCGGCGGTTCCCACCGGAGAACCTCCGATAAACATAAGGAAACACCCAAGGAAGCTGGTGCTCTCCATCAGGGACTGCTGCGGCACAGCCGCAAAGCCCGCCGTTCGGAAGGTGACCGACTGAAAAAGACTGTTCATAACCTTCCCACCGAAAGACATATTTCCGATGGTATCCGGATTGTTATACTCCAAAACGAACACAAAGAGCGTACCGAAAAGGATCAGGAAAAATGTCAGTGACAGCACCAGCTTTGTGTGCTCGTTAAAATGCTTGATGATGGTGCGAAGGGAGTATTCCCTGCGTATTCCGCGGCGGATATTCCGGAGCACATCGATCCAGACCACATAACCAAGGCCGCCCATAACGATCAGCATCATCGTATTGAAAAGGATCAGCGGGTTATCCTGGTAGGAGATCAGACTGTCCGGTCCGAGGATGTCGATACCTGCATTACAAAATGCCGAAATAGAAGTGAATATCGAATACCAGATCCCTCTTCCTGCACCGAATTTCGGAATGAAGGAGATCATGTAGATCATTGCCCCAATCATTTCCAGGATGAAGGTTCCCTTAAAAACAGCCAGAAGGAAATGGACAACCCCATCCATGGTGTTCAGATTAAAGGAGTCATGGATCAGAAGCGAACGGGACAGGGAAAGCTTCTTGTGCACCATCAGCATCAGAACGGTAGTTACCGCGATAATGCCAAATCCGCCGATCTGAATCAGGATCAGGATCACAATCTTCCCGAACAGGCTCCAATAGGCGAAGGTGTCCACTACCACCAGACCCGTCACACAAAGGGACGTAGTAGAGGTAAAGCAGGCTGTCGTCAGATCCGCACTACCCTCTCCTGCCTTGGCTATGGGAAGCATCAAAAGCAATGTTCCGATAATGATCGCTGCCAGAAAGCTGATGGGGATCAGCTGCGCCGATTTCAGTTTTCTATTCTTTTTATTCATGATTCCCACACTTTACAATGGTTTCACCCCATATCACGGGATAGACATAGTATACTACATCTTATTTCGATTTACAAAAACCTTTTTATCCCTTAAAATGATGAGGGATTCCGACCGGAATCCCGAGAAAAAGTCTATGGAGGCATCCATCCATGATCGACCATTACAATGCCTTTATCTCTTATCGCCATTCGGAGCGTGATATCCGGGTGGCCCACACCATCCAGTCAGATCTGGAGCATTTTCATATTCCCGCGAAGATCCGAAGGAGTACCGGGAAAAAGAAGATCGACCGAATCTTCCTGGACAAGGATGAACTTGGTGCGGCCAGCAACCTGTCCGCCGATATTTCCGCAGCTCTGGAGCAGGCGGAACACCTGATCGTAATCTGCTCCAATGCCACAAAGGAGTCTCAGTGGGTACCGCGGGAGATAGCGTATTTCCTCCGTAATCACACACGTCGTCAGATTACCACGGTTCTTGTGGACGGTGAGCCGGAGGAAGTGATTCCCGAAATCCTGAAGTACGAGGACAGGGTATACCGGAATCCCGACGGCAGTGAATATACCGTTCGCGTCCCCCTGGAGCCCCTCTCCTGTGACTATCGTCTTCCCCGCAGAAAGGCAAAAAAAGAGGAGCTTCCAAGACTTGCCTCCAAGCTGCTGGGATGTTCTTACGATGAGCTGATGAACCGTAGGCGTACCTACATGATCCGCCGGCTGTCGATCATTTTTTCTCTCTTTCTTGCTGCAGCCATAGGCTTTGGGGCATACCTCATGTACAGTCGTACGCAGATTCGGGATAACTACCGGAACTCTCTTCGGAATCAGTCTGTTTATCTTGCAAATGAATCCCTGTACTCCCTGCAGCAGGAGCAACGGATCCTGGCACTTCAGCTGGCTCTGGAATCCATGCCAAAGGATGAAGATGACATGCGTCCCGTCACGCCGCAGGCTATCCGTGCCCTGACGGACTCAACGCTCTCGTATACAACCAGAGACGGTCTTGGCATCGAAGATATCTGGAGCTACCGCATGCCGGATTATATCAAGAAAAATGACTGGGAGCTTTCTTCCTCGGGAAAAGCTCTTCTTGCCGCAGACAAAGCCGGCAATGTCCGGGTGTGGGATACCTCAACCCACGCCATTCTTTTCGATCAGGCCGTCGGAAAACGTCTGAAGAAAGCAACCCTTCTTCCGGATGATAAATTACTGGTGGTTACAACCGGTGAGATTACCCTTTACCGGTTAGGTGACGGAGCTGTTTTTTGGAAGGAAGAGAGTAAAAGCCCCTTCTGCGAAGCAAAACCGTCTGTCCTTTCCGATGATACAATCCTCATTGCCACCTCCGATCTGAAGCTGCATCGTCTTTCTCTTACAGATGGATCCGAGCTGGCTGTCTATGAGCTTCCTGCGGAGGTTGACGGGTTTGCCATGTCTGTTTCCGAGATCAGGATTTCTCCTGACGAGAAAAAGATTGCCGTGAAATCCGTGTATGATTTTACCTCCCAGCTGATGGTGATCTACGATATTCCCTCCGGAAAGGCCGTTTCACGCAGTTCCACCGAGTACACTTCCTCCTTCTTCTGGGGGGACGATACTCATTTGCTTATCGCATCTATAGAAAAGTTATTGGATTCCAGTTATTCCATCGGCTATGTGCCCAACGTCAAGACAGACCGCGTTGATCTGCGCTGTTATGACCCGTCCAGCTTCACTGAGATCTGGAACTATGATTTTACCAGTACAAATGTGGCGGTACAAAGCGGTTTTTATCCCCTTCCGAAGAACGGTGCCATTGCCTATTTTCATGCGAATAAGGCAGACATCCTTCAGCTCACAGACGGTGCGCAGATAGCGAGCCACAACACGAACGACCCCATCATTCTGATACAGGATCCGGACGGTGATGGTTGGCCCTTCTACGTTACGGAGAAAGGCATTCTGGCCTTTCCGTCAACAACGGACAGCGTATCCCTGTACCCGTACTTCACATCCAACCTGCAGGACGCTTTCTACCGCAGCGATATTGGTTTCTTTGTACACTCTTCAAATGATTATGAGATCCTGCATTATGGACTTTATGTCAGTGATACCAGTTTTACCCCGCTTCAACCGGAAAAGGAACTATCCCGGTTTGAAAAATCCTGGCTGGATGACAAGGTACTGGCCCTCATTACATCTGAACCCGCTGATCTTTTTCCGGGAACCGCTCCGGAGGGCGAAACAACAGTTCCTGTTCTGTCCATAGCCAACCCTTCCACAGGAGAACAGCTGCATCAGATCCCCCTTACGGATGAAAAACCGATTCATTCCTTCCGCATCCAGTTTATCGGTACGGAGGGGACTCATTTCTACCTGGGCTACCCACGTTCCGGCAACGGATACCGGGTCCTGGAGGTAGATCTTGACTCCGGTGCGGTTTCAGAGATCGACCTTGCTGAAGGCGAAAATGTTTCTCAGGAATTCTGTACTCTGGATAAAGGAAAGCTTTACTATTGCTGCAAGGGCAATGCCGATCGCCTGCAGCTCTGCACCTATGATCTTCTGACGAAACAAATAACCACATATCCGGTCGGCGACGGGACCGATTACTTCAGTATCCGGAGGGAACCTGTCATTCTTCCTGTCCTGCATGAGGTACTTCTGATCGGTTCGGAAAAGAGTATCCTGGTAAATACGGACAATGGGTCCTCCCGGTATCTGACTCTTCCGGACAACTGGGACACAATGTGGACAGCTTATAATCCGGCTCAAAACAGCTTTGCATTTTCAGATGGAAATGATATCCGTCTGATCCGTCCGGACGGAGGAGACGATATTGTGATCAACTGTCCCGTGAAGCCCAGTGGTTTTTCCTTTTACTCCGACGGGAAGAAGGGAGATCCGACGTTGCTCCTGGTTGCCTATTCCAGCGGACATCTGTACCGCTACAACGCCGAAACCGGTGAACTTCTGGGACAAAGTGATCTTACCTGGTCCTCTTCCATAGAACCAAAGGCCGAATTCCTGAATGATCCGCAAAATGGACTCCTCTATCTTCAGCTGAGTGATACCCTTGACATTATCGAAACAGACACCTGGTATGAGGAAACCAGCATTAGCCGATGTCTGGGATATCATTCCCCCACCGATCGTTTCTATGTCTATTCGCATCCGAATGGCTCGACCTACACTGTCGGATATTTTAACCGGTATTCGGTAGATGAACTGGTACAGAAAGCGAAGGATATGCTTCATGATAACGAAATGCCGGACTCGGTGAAAACCGAGTACGGCATCGAAATTACGAAGGATGAATAGAATCGAGTAGGAGGGGCCCCTCCTACTCGATGTCGCGTTGGCCGGCCTATGTGCATGCAAGCATGCCCGCATGCCGGCCGTATCGCGCATACAAAGCCTGCCACAGCAATCTTATGATTCACTGTGACAGGCTTTTTTTAATCTTCCACTTTCCGGTATAATTTGTCGAAAAGCCGTCTCCGTATAATGTAAATGTCATGCGGATCATCTTCCCGACAGGCGATATAGTCACCGGGGTTGCCGGAATAATACTTTTCTTCATCCCAGGCCGTAAAAAGCTTGACATAATGATCCAGCGGTTTAGCCAGGATTCTCGCTCCGCCTGAACTGATCACGCCCATGGCATGCTCCATTACGGTCTTTCGTTCGTGGGTTACCAGATCCGTAATGCTCGGATCGTAGTCAAAAACCCGACTATAGGGCTTTCCGGTCCTGGTATAGCTTGTCTGAAGCTTTGCCTCACGGATCGGATATACCTCCCCTTCAATTCCGATCATCAGGTAAAGATCAGCTTCCACTGTCACATCCACATCTCCCTCCAGAGTACGGATCTCCACCTTCGTCCCCTCCGGGAAGAGTACATTCAGCTTCACACAGCCAACCTCCTGCGGAAGCTTCTCATAGAGAACAAGTCCTTTCGGATCAAGAGTCGTCTCTTTCGCATAAAGCACGTCATACAGCGAGAAGTAGGACTCCAGCCGTTCTTCCAGGATTCTGTCCGTCACAGTAACGATGTCCTCTCCCGGCAAAGCATACTGATCCAATCTGTCAGGACGGATGGTCCCTCCGGCCTTCAGAATATGTCCGCCGCCTCCACCGACTCCATCCGTCAGATAAGCAGCCAGTTCATCCGCATGAACCTCCTTTACGCAGCTCCGCACGGACAGCTTGATCTCATAGGGACTGACATAGTAAGCGAGACTTGCATCGATTCCTTCCGTCTCCATGACAAAATCACTGATCACGCCCAGAATGTTTGGATCGCAGGGCTCGGTCCGGAGGATCACATAACGGTATTTTTTATGATATTCGTATCCCGTGATGGCATGACCGGTTATGGTCAGTTCATCAAGAGATATGTTTGAATTGCTCATTTCCGTGATCACGCTGCGATTCACCGTAAGACTGTCCCGCATGTCTCGGTCCAGAGGATGAGACACCTCAGACAGACGATTGGTATCGGAGAAAAGTCCGTAATACAGCGCCGTGGAAAGCTTCCTGTCATCATCCACAGACAGTCCCTCTGCCCGGATCATGTCCCATAGTATGGTGGCACAGCTTCCCTGCCCGACTCTCACTTCAGACAGCTCCGGCAGTTCATCGATCACCTGGTGATGATCGATCACCGCTACATTTTCCGCTTTGGTCCGTGTTACATTTTTCTGTCCGTACTGACAGTCTACCGTAACCAGCAGCTCCGGAACGGAAGACCAGTCCGGTTCATAGGAAACCGGGATATCCAGACGGTCGATCATGATCCTCAGGTTGCTTTTCTGTATCCGGTTCCTTCCGCGATAGATAAAAAGAGCATCCTTTCCCATCTTTTGGAAGTACCACCAGAGTGCATACCCGGATGCCAGCGCATCCGCATCCGGATTGTCGTGGCACTGGACCACAATATCACTATATTTCAGAAGTTCATTCAGTCTCATGCAAAAATCCTCTCAGGGCTTTAATGAAAGGTCATATCCTCTTACTCAATTGTCTGACATTCAGAAGGCTAAAGAAGTCTCATTTTCTGACAAAAGCATCCTTCTGTGTGATATGTTCCAAAAATGCATTCTTTGGGATTGGCCTCGAGAAATAGAAGCCCTGAAGATAATCTACCTTCAGCTTTTCCAGCAGCCGGATCTGCTCTTCCGTCTCCACGCCTTCCACCAGGATCTTCTTATCCATCTGCCGGATCATACGGATGGTATTCTCCAGGATCACCATACCCAGCTTGCTCTTCTCGGCACCCCACAGGAGGCTTTTATCGATCTTCACCACATCCAGATTCAGGGAGAAGACCGCACTGACATTGGAATAACCTGTCCCGTAATCATCCATGGAGAAGAGGAAGCCTTCCCTCTTCAGCTTCCTGATCACCTTGCTGAGGGTATCATAATCATCTGCCGCGATAGATTCCGTGATCTCAAAATTGATCTGTCTCCGGTCAATGTTATAACGGCTGACGATCCCCTTGATGCTCTCCACAAAACCGGGCCGCATACACTGAAGCACCGACAGATTGACATTGATATTATCAATTCCGTACTTCTGCGGAACGCCCGTGGCAAGAAGGCGGCATACCTCCTCCAGAACAAATTCGTCGATATCATCAACCAATCCGTTCTGCTCCGCGATGGGTATGAATTCATCCGGGAAAAGGTTTCCCAGCTTCTTGTCATGCATTCGGATCAGCGCCTCAGCTCCGTGAAGCTTTCCGTTGATATGATAGGTTGGTTGATAATAAACCTCATAACTGTTCTCTGCAAAACCGCGTGATAAAGCATCCTCGATGGACTGCCTCCGCATGATAAAGCTCAGATCATCACCCTTTAAGACAGTCTTCCCCTCATTCTCCGGTATCGGACTGTCGATCATATAGAAGAGCTCAGATGTTTTTTTGATCTGACTGGGAATATCCGCCACAACCACGGTAGCGTTCAGCTGAATACTGTATTCCCCGTAATCCCAGAGTTCCTCAAATCGTCCCGCTATCTCATCCGCCAGTGCAAACACCTTTGCCTCAGGCTCATCATAGATGGTCAGGACAAAGGAATCCTTCTCCGGCACATAGATATAATAACGCTTCACAATGGATGTCAGATAACCGGAAAGGACATCCGCAACGGCATTATTCTCTCCCGTTCCCACCAGTCTGTTCACCAGATCGTAATTATGAATCCGGATCAGAATGATATGCAGCTTCCGATCATTCCACAGACAGCTCGTAAAATCCAGATTGAGGGCCGTCCTGTTATAAAAGCCCATCCCGATATCGATACGGTCATCCTCATTCTCAACCGACATCATAACACCGGTAAAGCCGATCGCCTCAGCCAGAACTTCTATCTTGAGATCCTTATTCAGAAGCTGGATGATAACACCGATTGCCGTCATGATGAAGAAGAAAACCAGGGCTGTCCGCCTCTTCTTTGAGATCACCTTCCATGAACGCCCAAGGACAACAAAGGAAAGAACATAGTAGAAAAGAGCGGCAAGATAGATCAGAAACTCGCCCCATTCCCGATGAAACTCACGATTCTCATCAATCCGCCATACAAAGTTCGTCACAGGATTGGTAATGGCAAGAAGCTCTGTAAAGAAAAACGGCAGGGAAAGAAGAAACATCTTTCTGTTGGCCAGACGTGTTGACACGAAGCTGACATTGGATACATAGTAGAAAAAAAGAGGACAAAGCGCCGTATGTGTAGCAAAGTAGATATACCTGCTGATCTGCACGAAAAAGAGAGAGTTCGTCGCAGAATGCAGGCCATCACTGAAAATAGATGAGATTATGCTTGTCATGGAATTGATAAGCAAAATAAGAAGAATCGCAATAAAGAAACGGTTCTGGAGTTTGTCCGTCCGTTTCTGAATAAAGGTATAGATTAAATTGGCTATACAAATGAGCAGTGATGAAACAGCCACGCCCAGAGAGAACGAAAAATTCAGCATAGGCATCCCTCAATCTGGTAGATTTCTTCTGATATCAGCCATGCTTACAGATTTCCTTATTCCTGTACATCAGGGCATCTGCGCGTTCAAACACATCCTGTACACGCAGATCCAGATCGGGGTTGAATTCAGACATTCCGATCGCCAGTAAAACCACTCCCTCATACAGGTTTTCTTTCAAGGCACTCTGAAAGCGTTCCAGGAGTTTATTGCGGTTTTCATAATCCTGACCGCGCATGATGGCAACGAACTCGTCACCGCCAACCCGGAATACGGGACTATGTTTGAACACGTCACAGATGATCCCGCAGGCTTTGCGGATGAACTCATCGCCTTCGTTGTGTCCCTTCGTATCATTCACACGTTTCAGTCCGTTCACATCGCAAACCGCCACGGCAAACTCGGGCTGGACATTATGCGAGATCTGCTCATCCAGATCCAACTCCGCCTGTACATAAGCTCTCTTGTTCTTCACACCGGTCAACGCATCTCTGTTTGCCATATCCACAGCGTTCTGATATGCGATCTCCATCCGCTTCGCGGCATCCACATTTGCTACCGCGATAATGATATGCTCCGAATCATCCTGAGGACGAACTGCGTAAAGAGAAACATACTGCGCCCGTCCGTCCAGCATCAGACGATAATTCAGAAATGTCTTTCCGAAGGAATCCAGACTGTTCAGCAGGTTTTCTTTCTGCATGGAAACACTCATCATGGGCAGATCGTCCGGATAAATGTCCTTCTTCATGTTGATCTGGGTTTCCGTAAAGAAATCCTTCCCTGTTGCTCCCACCTTCAGCTTCGCGTACTGATCACTGGCGTTATACTCAACATATTCATTTGTCACAATATTGACACGATATATTACCTCATAGCGACGAGCCAGAGCCATGGCCATATCTCCAAAGGTCCGGGACTCCGACTCAAGCTTTATCTGCTCATCGACATTTCTGGCTGCAATGATCAGGTGTTCTCCGCTTTCCGCAGTGGATTTCTGTATAAAAGCCAGAATATTCATATAACTGACAACTCCGTCTACCAGCTGACGGAAAGTGAGGGATATGGATTTGAATCTGTGCAGTTTGTCCAGAAGCACTTCCCGACCCAGCTCGTGAAGGATACGATCACAATCATCCGGGTGAAGGATGCGCTTCAGATCCTTTCTGGCGCTCTCAAAGAAGTCCTCATCCTGCCCAAGCTTCTGACGTGAAAATTTCGACCTTGCACTGTAAACCGTATAATATCCGGTTTCAAGCTCTATGTGGTAGATAATTTCAAACATGCTGGCAAGAGAGCTCGCGATTTCGGAATAAGTGCGGCTCTCTTCTTCGGATTTCAATTCTCTTTTTCTCTGCTCATCGATATCCCGTACACCGATGACGATACTGCGGTCCGTTGTACGAATCGCCTTCAGGAAGAAATAGCGCGGAGCTCCTTCTATCGTAAGGCGATAGTTCAACGTGAAGGCCTGACCGTTCTCCAGTGCATGAACGATGTTCTCCTTCCGAAAAGCTTCCAGGAAAGACTCCTGATCATCCTTCCATACCTGCTCACGAGCATCCCTGGGAACATCCTCAAAGAAATTCTTTCCGCCGGAAACCGGAATCAGTTCCTTCTCTTCCCCGCTGGGAGAATACTCCACATAGCTGTCATCTTCGGAATCGATCACGAAAAGTCTGCTGTAATCATTGGCCAGAGCCAATGCGAGATTAACAAAAGAAAGTGATGCTTGTGTATTGCCGTTTCCTTCCTGCATAAAAGCGCTCCTTTTTAAGAAATTGCCGTGCAGTTACAATTATAGCATGAACACCCCGGAGAAACAATGCCCTTCCTCCGTCAGCATCACTTTCTGTTATGATATTTTATCCTCTTATTCCCACCTCTCAATGATCTCTTCTGCCAGTATTTTTTTGGAAATGCACCGGTCCATCGCCGTCTTGGTGAGGTGTCTGTGTGCCTCCTCCTCCGTCATATGCTCCTTCTCAATGAGAAGACATTTTGCCTGGTTGACGATACGTATCTCCTTTATCCTTTCCTCCAGTGTGAGGACCTTCTTCTCCGTCTCCCGCATTTTGTTCCGGATGGCGATCAGATGGCGGAGATTCCGGGCCAGGGCCCGGTTCGTCAGCGGCTTTGCCAAAACCACCACTCCGTAATCGATCACACGCTCCGTAATATCATCCGCCACATCTCCGGGTGTGATCACAAGAACGCCTGAGGTATAACGGGTACAGATGTCCATCACAAAATCCCCTCCAAACTCGTCCGGAAGGGGTGTATTGACAAGGATCACATCAAAGTGCCGGTTCAGAAGCTCCTGTGCCGCCTGTGCCGCGCTGCGCCGCACCTCGATCGTGTTGAAATGCGCTCCCGAAATCACTTTTTTCACAAAGCTATTCAGTTGTTCCGACTGTGAAACGATCAGAATCGAATACATGCGGTCTGATGCTTTTTCCATAGCTTTTCCCATATTTCATCGATATCCCGGTGCCTGTTATCCGGCACCCGCCATTCCGGTCATCCCGGGCCCGCCATTCCTGTCATCCTGAACCCCGAAGGGGTGAAGGATCTTTGGTTTTGCAAGACTCCCCGCTTCGCTCGGAATGCCACTCTGCACCTGCTGTCAGCCTTACTTAATATAGCATCGGATGATCTCTTCCGGGATCACCTCCCGGATGAAGGCACTCTCCTCTGCAACGCGGATTGCCTCCTTTCGGGACTGTGGAAGGAGCACGCCCTCCGCATCCATCTCCACCGGAAGCTCCAGCTTCTTCTCAATGCCGTAAAGGCCGGCGTGAATCAGGAGTGCATAGACCAGATACGGATTGCTGAGGGCATCCGGTGACCTGAGCTCCACTCGTGTTCTTCCATGATGCGTGGAAATGTGTACCATTTCCGATCCGTCCGAGCTGGACCAGTTTACACGATCCGGTGCAGTTCCCTTACCGAAACGTGCATAGGAATTATCCGATGGATTCAGGAACAGCGTCATGTCGCGGATCTTGTCGATAATGCCTGCCGCAGCATAACGGCAGAGATCATTTCCATCCTGATCCTCCGCATAGATGTTGATATGATACCCGTTGCCCGGCGCACCCGGAAGGGGAACCGGTGAAAAATCCGCAATGAGCCCGTTTCTGTCCGCCACGGTCTGCACCACCATTTTGAAGGTTGTCATCTGATCCGCCGCCTTAAGAGGCTTCCCGTAATGGAAATCGATCTCATTCTGACCGGGTCCCCGCTCATGATGGGAGCGTTCCGGTGTCAGTCCCATCTGTTCGATGGTAAGACATATCTCCCGCCGGATATTCTCTCCCCGGTCCAAAGGTGCGATATCCATGTAGCCCGCCTGATCGTAAGGAATCATGGTAGGTTTTCCCTCCTCATCCTTCCTGAAAAGATAAAATTCAGACGCGGAACCGAAGCGGAATTCCACACGATCCTTCTTTGCACGTTCCACGGCATTCTTCAGAACAGCCCGGGTATCCACAGCATAGGGTGTTCCGTCGGCTTTGACCACATCGCAGAACATGCGGACCACACGCCCGTTGTCCGGCCGCCAGGGAAGTACCGCCAGCGTGGACGGATCCGGGGACAGATAGAGTCTTCCGCTGCTCTCTCCCTGAAAGCCCTCGATATCTCCGGTATTGATCCCGATCCCCTCAGAGAAGGCCTTTTTCACCTCTCCGGGCATGATGGAAATGTTCTTCTGCACGCCGAACACATCCCGGAAAGCCAGCCGGATAAAGCTGACATCCTCTTCCTCGATATACTGCATAACCTCTTCAGGCGTATAATTCATTTCTTTTCCTCCGTTTCGGAATCCCTCTTTTGCCTTCACCATTAAGGAACGACTCAACTGTCATTCCTGAAAAACATTATACCATCATTTGTTTTATATTTCATTGCATTTTCGTACTGAATTCATACCGCTGCCCGGTGCTCTTTTTTCAAACCGGCTCCATTGCATCACGCTTCCCCTGTACCGCTTTCCGACAGGGGTCTCTCAAATCGTTCCTTGCTGGTGTTCTCCGGAACAGCTGTATCATACTGTCCGCTGAAGCAGGCATGGCAGTAACCGTTATGACCCACCAGTTCGGACAGGGAGTCGATAGGCAGATACCCCAGTGAATCCGCTCCGATCATTTTTGCAATCTCAGTCAGAGAATGCTGGCAGGCCACCAAATTCTCCTTTGTATCTATGTCCGTTCCGTAGTAACAGGGGCTGATGAATGGCGGTGACGAGATCCGTACATGGATCTCCTTTGCTCCGGCCTCCCGAAGCAGACGGACAATCCGGCCGCTAGTAGTTCCTCGGACAATGGAATCATCCACCAGAATCACCCGCTTTCCCTCTACGGTGGAACGCACCGGATTCAGCTTGATCCGGACACCGCTGGCACGTTCGTCCTGGGAGGGCGAGATAAATGTCCTGCCGATATATTTGTTCTTGATAAATCCGATACCGTAGGGAACACCGGAATAACGCGCATATCCCAGTGCCGCATCCAGACCGGAATCCGGAACGCCCACCACCACATCGGCGATAACCGGATAGGTCCGGGCCAGAATCTCACCGGCTTTGAGACGCGCTGCGTGAACCGGAACTCCTTCGATTACGGAATCCGGACGTGCAAAGTATATGTATTCGAAAATGCAGATGCTGTGCCGCTTCGTCCCGCAATGCTCCCGCACGCTTTGTACACCGCCATCCGAGAATACCACTACCTCTCCCGGCTCCACATCACGGATATAGCGGGCTCCTACCGCCTCCAGAGCACAGGTTTCCGATGCCGCAATATAGGTTCCGTCCGCCTTCTGTCCAAAGCAGAGAGGCCTGAAACCATGTGGATCCCGGGCTATGATCAGCTTGGCCGCAGACATGACTGCGATGGAGTAGGCGCCCTCCAGATAAGGCATGGCATTTATTACCGCTTCCTCAATGGAGGGACATTTCAGACGTTCCCTTGTCAGAATGTATGCGATGATCTCCGTATCCGAGGTGGAATGAAAGATGGCACCGGAAAGCTCCAGCTCCCGCCGGAGTTCAAATGCGTTGCTGATATTTCCGTTGTGAGCCAGGGCCATCTTGCCCTTCTGGTGATTTACCTCCATGGGCTGGCAGTTGTTGCGGTTATTGGCTCCGGTGGTTCCGTAGCGGACGTGTCCCACGGCGATACGTCCTTTCGGATAACGGGCCAGTTCCTCTGAGGAAAAAACCATGCTTACCTGCCCGAGATCCTTATGGGAATGAAAGATGCCGTCCTCATTCACAACAATTCCGCAGCTTTCCTGTCCACGATGCTGCAGGGCATAGAGGGCGTAGTAGGCATCCCTTGCCACATCATAATCTGCGGGGGAATATGCCCCGAAGATACCGCATTCTTCATGAAAATGATCATTCATATCCATACGTATAATCCAATTATCAGTTGATGATTGGATTTTTTCCTTTCTCCCAGGTTCTACTGGGTAATTCAATCTCTATCTGATATATTTATTAAGGCGCTGTGGATCTGTGCCTATATCATTACAGCTTTGACTGGTTGGAGG
>JAFXZW010000075.1 GCA_017541035.1 Eubacterium sp.
AACTTCTTTACCACTCTGAGGATTTTTTCCATGTAATCTCAAACGCCATGACGGTATCATGGTACATGCAGTGGATTCTTCATCCTTGAACACCGGATAGTATCCTAACATTGCCTCGTTACAGGTCAGACTGCAACCTTTCAACGCTTCGGTCTCCAGCTTTTCCGGGAGCTGTTCCACAAAGGCATTCATCATGCTGTCAAACCCCAGAATGCTTTTTTTCATTCCGAAAGAATGGTACAATAAATTGTTACTTTTTTTGAATCTCCATGTGTGATTTCTTCACCAAATGCGTCTGTACAGGTAGGAGGATATGTGAAATGGAAGATTCCAAGATCATTGAACTGTATCAGAATCGCGATGAAAATGCAATCCGGGAGACGGACTGCAAGTATGGGGCATATTCACGAAGCATTTCGTATAACATTATTGACTCACACGAAGATGCAGAGGAGTGTGTAAATGACTCCTATCTGTCTGTGTGGAATACGATCCCGCCGGAGAAACCCAACAGTCTGAAGGCATATCTAGGCCGTATCGTACGAAATGTATCGCTGAGCCGCTTTCGGAAGAACCATGCCCGAAAGCGTGACAGAGGTGCAGATGTTCTGTTTTCCGAGCTAAAGGACTGCATCCCTGCAGAGAACGATGTAGAGAAGGCGTTGGACCGAATCATGCTGGGCGAATTGATCAGTAACTGGCTGGATACGGAAACGGAAGAAAACCGATGCCTTTTCGTACGAAGATACTGGTACGGTGAACCATATGCGGAGCTGAACAACACATTTCATATATCGGAAAAACTCCTGATGAACCGGTTGTATCAAATGCGGATACGACTGAAAAAATACCTGGAAGGAAAGGGAGTATCGGTATGAAGGAAGAAAAAAAGAACGCTGGTGAACGGCTGATGGATGGGATTACGGAAATCAGGGAGAATCTGATTCTGGATGCGGATGAGTATTCGCAATCCGGAGCTTGTGTTTCTGATCCAAACGATTCATCGTCTGTTGAAAAAAGGCTTGAATCAACAGCGAAAAAAGGAAAGAAGATAAAACTATGGATACCAGCGGTCTGCCTGGTGGCTGCGGCGGCAGCAGTTGTGATCGTTGGTCTCTTTCTCAGCTGGTTTAAAAAAGAATACAAAGTGACGCTGGATAACGGGGATACGGTGGTCTTCCGCAATGACGAGAGTGCGTTCGGATCCTTCAGTCTTTCCTTTGAGGAAGAAATAAAACCCTGTATGCTGACAGCTGAAGAGATCAGCAGGCTCTATCCAGATAACTTCCAACCGACAGAGGTGAGTGCTGTCTTCGATGCTAATACAGGTAAAATGTTGCATACAGAAAATCACAATCCAAATCCGTCCGGCGACGACAGTACACCTGCAATTGGTGCGATTCATTTTGATGTGGATCCTTCACGGCTTACAGACACGCCCATCGGAACAAATGAGACAACATCCATGATCAACGGTGTTCCGGTCACGACTTGCTACTGTTTCACGGATTCCGGCAGAAGTAGTGGGAAGAGGATACTTGTTTCCGCTGCATTCCCTGTGGGTAGTGTTTACGCCTATGTTGCAGGCGGGGGAGATGCGAAGGAAGCGGAAACTGTCTGCAGACTGGTAGCTGAAACCACGCAGAAACTCATTGAGAAAGGCGACACTGCATTTCTTGGAATGGATCGATCCGAGGTGTTCACCATTCAGTATGAGCTAAACGGGCTGGATGAAGATATCCTGCTTGAAGCACAGATGGAGGCCAGAAAATGCGAACAGGTATTTATCCGGATCAAGACAATCAAGGAGGGAGAACTTCATGTCCTGGTTGACGGCGAGGAGGCCCGAATGAAGCAGGAAGGAGCGGGTTTCAAAGGATTCTACTTCGTGATGCCGGAGAAGGATGTGTTGGTTTCCATCAAACCTTAGACCTTTCGTACCGAAAAGCACTCCCTGTCAGGATTGGCAGAGAGTGCTTTTTCTTAGATTAATCCTCGCACCCATTTCATCTTGTATTTGCTTTCTGCTTTGGCTTCTTATCCTTTTAAAAGATTACTCCGCCGTCATCCATTCAAGCTCGCTTTCTCTTGCGGGACGATAGTACATATACTGGCCTCCTTTGCTCTGTTCTATATACACACTTCCCTCCCATCGAATCACTGCAGTTCCCACCGGGATATGACAGCTCTCCCATTCCTTATCCGGAATTTCTCTGTTATTCTCCTTCCTGATCTCTCCCAGCTTTGGCATGGTAAATCCTTCTTTCGCCTTTATCTCAAATGCCGAGCCTCCATAAACATACACCTGTCCATCCATGAAAAAACATTCTGTCTGGATTTCTCCGCTTGGGTATCCGGTAGACGGCTCTCCCACCGGTTCCGGCACCTTATTTTTCAGCAATTGATCCATCCTCTCCTGCTCCTCCGGTGAAAAAGCATCACGGAAACTATAAAAATACGCTTCGATAAAAAGCTTCTGAATTTCTGTCTTATTTCCATCCGCGCCTTCCGTCCCCTGTCCTTCAATAAGCTGCTCGTAATATTTGAGAAGGAAAGCACCCGCTTCATCCCTGTGGCGAAATGCTTTGACTATCCTTGACCGGGAAGCTATCTTCGCCAATCCCACTGAAAAATCATCAAAGGCAAAGGAATCCGATAAAAACGGATAATTCATAAACCAAAGTCCAAGTTCTTCGATTGGCATGGAATCCAGTTCTTTTAACAGTTCCTCCGGCATATTGGTCACATCTATAGCCTCCTGGTATGAGAGCTCCGCCCAAATCTCTGAAGATGGATTGACCGGATATACACCGGGTGTTTTCCAGTTCTCCGGATCCTGCGCCCTCTTCAGTGCATTCTTTTTGGTTTCCCCGGAGGCTCCCTGTACAGTATTTTCCTGAGCAGTATTTTCCTGAGCAGTATTATTCTGAGTAGCATTCTCCTCTTCAGCTGATGTTGATACCTCCGTATCTGCAGTTGAAGTCTCTGATGACTCCGTTTCCGTCTCCTCATTTTTTCCTGTATGACTGCCTGAAGAAGGATCCGTCATCAGGAAGACAGCAAGAGCAGCACAGGCAATGACTGAGATCAGGATGATCCAGAATGCAGGTTTCTTATAATTCAGAATCCCCTTCACCCGTTCCTTCACCCCGACTTCACCGAAGGCAAGGGGACAGGCTGCGATCTTCTTTCTCTGAAAGCTGCAGTCCAGCAGAGCCTGAGAATACCCAGCCTTCCCGTCTTTATCCATATCCCGGATGACCTTCTCATCACAGGCGGTTTCAATATCCCGGCAAAGAAGGATATATGCAGCCCAGCAAAGGGGATTGAACCAGTATACAGCGAGAAGTAAAAAGGCCAGGGGTTTCCACCAGTGATCATGCCGTTTCAAATGTGCATTTTCGTGACGGAGCACATAATCCAGCGTTTCCTCGCTTATGCCGGACGGCACATAGATCCTCGGTCGGAATATTCCCAGAATGAACGGAGTCTTCACCTCATCACAGGCAAAAATCTTCTCCCCGACAGGCACACACACGGAAACCGTCTTTCGAAGTTTCAAGTAGCTTACCAGGGCATAGATTATAAGAGCCACGATCCCTGCGATCCATACGCATACCACAATGGAAATGATGATCTGAAGCGGATTTACACTGGCAGCAGGATCCGGCCTGAAGGATTCCGCAATGACCGGATTGATCGTCTCATCGACGATAGTAATACCCGAATGAATCACCGGTTCCTGCTGCATGGCTATATTTGCCGGTATTGTCTCCCCGCTTGGGATCAGGCTGAGCACCGTTTCAAACGAAAATGGGCAGACAAGCCGAATGGCAACTAATCCCCATAGCAGACACGTTATCCATCTCGGAGCTTTCTTCAGAAGGAATCTGACTGCGACAACCGCCAGGATCAACCAGCCTGCCTTAATGCTCATATTCAGGATTGTGAGAAATACAGCACTCATGGTCATCCCTCCTTATAAGCATCGATCATTTTCTGAATCTCTTCAGCCTCCTCCGCGGAAATATTCTTTCTGGAGATAAACGCCGCAATAAAAGCCGGCAGTGACCCTCTGTAAGAATCCGCAATGATCTGCTCACTCTTGGCAGAATAAAACTCCTCACGGGAAACCAGAGAAACAACCACTCCATCCTTATTCTGAAGAAGCCCCTTTTCGCAAAGCTTACGCAGCACCGTATAGGTAGTTGGTCTTTTCCAGTTTAGTTCTCTCTCACATATTTTAGCCAGTTCGCCGGATCCGATGGGCTCATGCTCCCAGACAATATCAGCAAAACGTTCCTGTATGGCACCAAGTTCAAAATCTTTCATAAACACACGCCTCCTTGTTTATCCGAGTAAACACATTTTTAGTTTACTCGAGTAAACAGCAATTGTCAATAGGTATTCTTATGAAAAATATCTTTGCGTCAAATTAGGTTTATCAACCTTGAACAACAGAAACCTGTTGGAACGGAGTACTGCGGCCGATTTTGAGAAAGTGAGGATACTGTATGAGATTCGATCTAAGTGACAAAATGAGAGAAATCCCGGTTATCGAGGTGTGCTCCATCGAGATCGGACAGGTGGAGGATATAGAGGCGGGCACCGGTTCCAATCCTCCACCTGACACGCCACCAGCCGGAAGTCATCTCTGCCGGACAGTTTCCGGATCAGTTCCACCTCTATCCCTCGTGAGCCCTTATTCTATCTGGGATTTCTGAGCCCCATTTTAGGCCCCAATCTGAGCCCCATACCCCCTCTTTTTACCCATTGCGGGGCAGTTTACGGCAGTTCGTTTCAACTTGTTTCAGTGAACGTTGACGGTTCACAAACCCTTATAGAATAAGGCTTTTCACAAAAAAAATGCACCGAAACAGTTTGTTTCAGTGCATTACGGTTGTATGCTGCGGGAGATGGGGATTCGGCGTTAAAAAAACAGCCCGGTGGGCTGTTTTTAGCCGAATCGGGCGTAAGCTATGCTTACGCCTGACCGACGCCTTGCTTGCAAGGCGGAGACCTTGAACCCATGGGTTCAAGGGGCTCCGGCTTGCAGACAAGAAAAGAGCAGGTTCAACGAACCTGCTCTCTTCTTGTC
>JAFXZW010000076.1 GCA_017541035.1 Eubacterium sp.
ATGAACGGCCTGGCACAGCCGGAGATAAAAGAAGAGTCTGCGGAGGCAGAAGCATCTATAAGTAAGGATGTTTCCGGGGAAGAAAAGAAGACAGTTCCGGAAGACGCTGCTGCAAAGACGGAAACCGTAAAAGCGGCAGTAACGGAAGGCGAGGAGAAGAAGGAAGCCGAAGCAGGAATAAAGACGGAGGAAGCTGCCTGCGAGGAGCCAGAGGAAGAAGGAAAAAAGAAGAGAAGGAGAAAGAAGAAAGAAAAGCCTGAGGATGTCAATATTGTCAAGGATCTTCTCTCCCTGATCATTTATATCGGAATTGTTATCGTTATCTGTTTCCTGATCATAACCTATGTGGGACGCAGAACGACGGTTCACGGAGATTCCATGAATCCTACTCTGGAGAGTGGGGACAGCCTTTGGGTTAATATGCTTGCTTACCGTTTCGGCGATCCGGAAAGATATGATATCATTGTCTTCCCGTATGAGGAAGATGTGATGTATATCAAACGCATCATAGGACTTCCCGGGGAAACTGTTCAGATTACAAAAACAGGAGAGATTCTGATCAATGGGGAAGTGCTTCACGAGCCCAAACAGTTTGCCACGATCGTAACTCCGGGTGTTGCATCAAGTCCCATTACGCTGGGACCGGACGAATACTTCGTCCTGGGAGATAACCGGGTTAACAGTAAGGACAGCCGTTATGCGGCCGTCGGGAATATCAAGCGGGAAAGAATTGTCGGGAAAGCAGTCTTCCGGCTTACACCGTTGAAAAAATTCGGATCGATAGATTAAACTTTTCAGGACCGCAGGTATTCGCGGTCCTGCTTTGTGTACGCGATATCATTTACCGTAAAAGAAAGGGCATCGGGATGAATGTTTGCGAATTACGGGGACAGTATCAGAGGATACTGGAAACACCGATCATGAAATATGATACCATGCGGATGGAACTGCTGAACCTGGTATACGAAAATGAAGGGGATGACCGAAAGGGAATCTGTCAGATCGTGGAACAGGCCAGAAAGAAGATTACTGCCATTGACACGGAGATCGAACGGGTAAGGCAGATGATGCATTTTGAGAATCAGTATGCCGAATATGCTCATATTGCGGGAATTGATGAGGTAGGTCGCGGCCCGCTGGCTGGACCCGTATTTACGGCAGCGGTCATCCTTCCGAAGGGACTTGTCATCCCTAAGCTGAACGATTCCAAACAGCTTACACCGAAGCTTCGCGAGGAGCTGTACGATGAGATCATGAATAATGCCGTGGCTGTGGGCGTTGGTATGAATTCCGAGAAGGTGATCGATGAAAAGGGCATTGAGTTTGCCAATAAGGATGCCATGCGACAGGCCATTTCTCATCTGCAGACGCCTCCCGATATGATCCTGGTAGATGCCGTGCATATTCCGGGAATCAATGTAAAGCAGGTATCCATTATCAAGGGAGATGCCAGGTCCGTGTCCATTGCTGCGGCCAGTATCATTGCCAAGGTGACCAGGGATCGGATCATGAAGGAGTATGACAGGGAATATCCGGAGTACGGCTTCGGAGATAATATGGGCTATGGAAGCGCAGCGCATATGGAGGCTCTGCGGACATACGGCCCCTGTCCCATCCACAGAAGAAGTTATATCACAAAGATCATGGAGCGTTTTCATGCTGAATAAAAGGACTCTGGGAGGGAGAAAGGAACAGCTGGCGGGTGCTTTTCTCGAAGAAAAAGGATACGCGATACTGGAGTATAATTACCGCACCCGTGCTGCTGAGGTTGATCTGATCTGCAAGGACAGGAATGCATATGTCTTTGTGGAAGTGAAATACAGAAAGGATCTCTCGGAAGGGCATCCGCTGGAAGCGGTGACACCCTATAAGCAGAACCGGATTCGAAGGGCAGCACTCTTTTATCTGATGGAGCATAATCTGGTCCCGGATCTGACGGAGATCCGATTTGACGTTGTGGGAGTATTAGAGGACGAGGTGATCCACCTGGAAGGTGCATTCTGAAATTCGGTGTTATCCTCCGAGGAAGTGCATTATTCAGACGTTACCCTCCGAGGAAGTGTATTGTTCAGGCGTTACCTTCCGAGGGGACATTGTGTTGAAATGTCATCCTGAGGGTGCGCAGCACCCGAAGGATCTTACGGACATGAGACTAATTCGGACAAGGAGTAATCTGCGTGAGTGAGCACAGGATCGTAGGAATAATCAAAGACAGTCCGGCGGAAAAGGCCGGTGTCCGGAAGGGCGATCTGCTGCTGGGGATCAATGGAAAAACCGTGCAGGATATTTTCGATTATCATTTTCTTGCGGAGGACATCCACGTAAAGCTCTCTCTCCGGCGTTCTGACGGAAAAGAGGAGGAGATTATCATCCGTAAGGGAGAGGATGAGGATCTGGGACTGGTATTCCCCGAATCTCTGATGGATGATTACAGGTCCTGCTATAATAAATGTGTTTTCTGCTTTATCGATCAGAACCCCCCGGGGATGCGGGATACAATCTATTTCAAGGATGATGATTCCCGGCTTTCCTTCCTTCAGGGAAATTACATTACTATGACAAATATGAAGGAAGAGGAGATCGACCGGATCATTCAGTATAAGCTGGCACCCATAAACATTTCCGTCCACACAACAAATCCGAAGCTGCGGGAAACCATGCTTCATAACCGTTTTGCCGGGAGAATACTGGAGCATATCGAAAAGCTTTATAATGCGGGTATCCCAATGAATGGCCAGATCGTGCTCTGCAAGGGCATGAATGACGGGGAGGAACTGTACCGCACCATACGGGATCTGTCGCGGTTTGCGCCGGTGATGGAGAGCCTTTCGGTGGTCCCCGTAGGACTCACCCGTTACAGGGAAGGGCTGCATCCGCTGATGCTTTTTAACAAAGAGGACGCAGAGGAAGTAATTGACATGGTTGAAGGATTTCAGAAGGAGATCTATGCCCGCTGCGGAATCCATTTTGTCCATGCCAGCGATGAGTGGTATATTCTGGCCGGTCGCAGAGTTCCGAAGGAAGAAAGCTACGACGGATATCTCCAGATTGAAAATGGCGTGGGAATGACACGTCTTTTATTTGAGGATTTTCATGCGGCTGTTATGAAGGCCGGACGTGCCGGAAAAAAAAGGGGGCGGGAGCTATTCCGGCTCTCCGGTGAGGAGAGAGAACTGCGCCGCATGCTTCGCAGGAATCCCGGAAGGACGGTCAGCACGATCACAGGAAAGCTGGCCTATGGAAACCGTTTTGTGATTCAGAGAGAGCTGGCGAAGATCCGCCCGGATATCACATTTCAGGTCTTCCCCATCCGAAATGATTTCTTTGGAGAGAGGATCACGGTGACCGGACTTCTTACCGGACAGGATATTGTGAAACAGCTGAAAGGGAAAAAACTGGGGGACGCTCTGCTGATCCCCGGAGACTGCCTTAAGGCGGATGAGGATATTTTCCTGGATGACATGACTCTTGCTGAACTGGAAAAGGCTTTACAAGTAAAAACCGTTATTGTAAAATCTTATGGTGTTGACTATCTGAAGGCAATAATCGGAGTATAGGAGCAGCTTATGAAAAAGCCCATGGTTGCCATAGTGGGCAGACCGAATGTAGGAAAATCAACTTTATTCAATGCGCTTGCAGGCGAGCGGATCTCCATCGTTAAGGATACGCCGGGAGTAACCCGGGACAGGATCTATGCGGATGTAAACTGGCTGGACTGGAATTTCACGCTGGTAGATACCGGCGGGATCGAGCCGGAGTCGGAGGATATCCTTCTTCGGGCAATGCGGGATCAGGCAGAAATCGCCATAGAGATGGCGGATGTGATCCTTTTCCTTACGGATGTTAAGGAGGGGCTTACTCCTTCGGACAGAGCCTGCGCCGAGCTTCTCAGGAGATCAGGAAAACCGGTACTCCTGGTTGTAAATAAGGTGGATAATTTTGATAAATATCTGACGGATGTCTATGAGTTCTATAACCTCGGACTGGGAGATCCCCATGCCATATCCGCTTCCTCCAAGCTGGGCTTCGGAGATTTGCTGGATGAAGTGGTCGCACATTTTCCGGAAGCAAAGGGAGTGGAAGAAGAGGACGAGCGCCCGAGGATCGCCATCATCGGCAAGCCGAATGTAGGAAAATCATCCATTGTAAACCGTCTTCTGGGTGAGGATCGGATGATCGTTTCGGATATCGCCGGGACTACCAGAGATGCGGTTGACGCTGTTGTGAAATACAATAAAAATGAATATGTCCTGATCGATACAGCCGGACTCCGCCGGAAGTGTAAGGTGAAGGATGAGATCGAAAGGTATTCCATCATCAGGACTGTGGCTGCCGTGGAACGCTGCGATGTGGCGGTTCTTGTGATCGACGCCACAGAAGGAGTAACGGATCAGGATACCAAGATCGCCGGAATAGCTCATGAAGCCGGAAAAGGTATGGTGATCGTTGTCAATAAGTGGGATCTGGTGGAAAAGGATGACCGTACCATGAACCGGTTCCGAAAGGAAATAAGGGACAAGCTCAGCTTCATGCCTTATGCGGAGCTGCTCTTTGTATCCGCATTGACCGGGCAGCGACTGGTGAAGCTGTATGAGGTGCTGGACATGGTCATCGAATACCATGCGCTGCGGATTGCCACGGGCGTGCTCAATGAAGTACTTGCCAGGGCGACAGCCGATGTTGAGCCTCCTCAGGATAAGGGAAAACATCTTCGTCTTTATTATATGACGCAGGTTTCCGTCAAGCCGCCTACATTTGTATTCTTTGTTAATGACAAGGAGCTGGCGCATTTTTCATATCTCAGATATCTGGAAAACAAGCTGCGGGAAGCATTTTTGTTTCGTGGAACGCCGATCAGGCTGATTGTCCGGGAAAGAAAAGAGGAAAGGTAATGGGCATAAATATACTCTATCGCTTTATCTGTCTGATAGGTGGATATCTATTCGGGCTGATCGAAACGGGCATGATCTACGGACGGTTGAAAGGCGTGGATATACGTCAACATGGCAGCGGAAACCTTGGCATGACCAATGCACTCCGTGTCCTGGGGCCAAAGGCAGGACTGGTGGTTTTTATCGGAGATCTGCTGAAGGCTTTTATTCCCTGTCTGATCGTGAATATGATCTTTCGTTATACACACCCGGATACATATATGATCTATGTCATGTATACCGGTCTGGGGGCGGTTCTGGGGCACAATTTCCCCTTCTACATGAATTTTAAGGGCGGAAAGGGGATCTCATCCTCGGCCGGTGCTATCCTCGGGCTTTTGAACCCGTGGATTGCCCTTATTCTGCTTTGTGTCTTTCTGATTGCTGTCGTGACCACTCAATATGTATCTGTCGGATCCATCGCTCTGATGGTCAGCTACTTTATCTGTTTTACGGCATTCGCATTGAATGAGCTGCTCTGCTTCAGGAGGAGTATACCAGAGTCGAATGCGGCGATGATCGAAGGGATCATACTCAGCGGCATTCTTACCGTCCTTGCCATCATCCGTCACAGCGCCAATATCGGGAGGCTGATACGGCATGAAGAGAGTAAACTGAGCTTCCATAAAACGAAGACGGATTAGGAAGTCTATCTGGAGGTTAAATAAAATGAAAATAACCATACTTGGTGCCGGAAGCTGGGGCGTTGCCATTGCAAAGCTTCTGGCAGGCAATCAGCATGAGGTGACTATGTGGTCCATTGACCCGCAGGAGATCGCCATGCTGACGGAGTATTGTGAGCATAAGCAGAAGCTGCCGGGAGTGATCCTTCCGGGAAGCGTACATTTTACCTGTGAGATCGAGACAGCTCTTACCGGAGTGGAAATGGTGATCATGGCTGTACCGTCGCCTTTTGTGCGCAGTACGGCAGCAAAGGCAGCTCCCTATATCTCCGATGGGACGATTATCGTCAATGTGGCAAAGGGTCTTGAGGACGATACGCTGAAGAGACTTTCCGTGATCCTGAAGGAAGAGATTCCCAATGCCCGGATTGCTGTTCTTTCCGGCCCCAGTCATGCCGAAGAGGTGGGCCGCTGCATACCTACCACCGTTGTGACAGGCGCAGATGATATTCAGGTGGCTAAAACGGTGCAGGATGTCTTTATGAACGATTTCTTCCGGGTATATACCAGTCCGGATGTGGTCGGGATTGAACTCGGCGGGGCATTAAAGAATGTCATTGCACTGGCTGCAGGAATCGCGGACGGTCTGGGCTGCGGTGATAATACGAAGGCGGCGCTGATCACCAGAGGAATTGTGGAGATTACGAGTCTGGGCGTGAAAATGGGTGGACATCCTTCCACATTTTCAGGTCTTTCCGGTATTGGCGATCTGATCGTTACCTGTGCTTCAAAGCACAGCCGGAACCGCAGAGCCGGTTTCCTTATCGGACAGGGAATGTCCGCAGATGATGCGATGAATGAAGTGAAGATGGTTGTGGAAGGCATTTATTCCGCAAAAGCCGCTCTCAGTCTCGCAAAGAAATATGATGTGGTCATGCCCATCATTGAGGTGGTCAATCAGGTGCTCTTTGAGAAGCTTCCCGCGGCTGATGCATTGAAACAGCTGCTGACAAGAGATAAAAAGAGAGAGGTATCCTCTCTGACATGGGATGTGGAATGAAAGAAATGGCAAGTTTGGATCTGAAACTGAACATTTTTGAGGGACCTCTGGATCTTTTGCTGCATCTGATCGAAAAGAACAAGTATAACATTTTCGATATCCCCATTGTAGAGATCACGGATCAGTATATCGCTTACCTGGACGCCATGGAAGAAACAAATATGGATGTGATGAGCGAGTTCCTTGTGATGGCGGCCCAGCTGATCGCCATTAAGGCGAAAATGCTGCTCCCGAAGGAGGAAGCTCCTGAGGAAGAGGAGGAGGATCCCAGGGCGGAACTGGTGAGAAGTCTTCTGGAATACAAGATGTATAAATATGCGTCCTATCAGCTGAAGGATATGGAACTGGATGCGGATAAGACTTTCTACAAGGAAGCGTCCATACCTGATGAGGTGAGAGATTACCAGGAGGATGTGGATCCGGCAGAGGTCGTGGGTGATACGACACTGGTGCGACTGAATGAGATCTTTCAGGAGCTGATACGCAGGGAGATCTTCCGTGTGGATCCGGTGCGAAGCAAATTCGGTACGATCAGCAGAGACGAGATCCGTCTGGAGGACCGGATGGTGGAGATCCGTCAGGAGATCCGGGGATTAAGGAGCATTAATTTTCGTACGCTTCTGGGAAGAAAGAGAGGCCGGATGAATCTGATCGTGTCCTTCCTGGCCATACTGGAACTGATGAAGACCGGTCTGATTACTATCCGTCAGGAAGAGGCTTTCGGGGAGATTCTGATCGATTCTCTTGAGTAATGGAACGGGTCATTTCCGAATTGTCACAGAAGACTGACATTTGATAAAGGAGTTTTACGTGGAAGAATTGAAACAGCTTCCGGCGGCGATCGAGGCGCTTCTATTCGCGGCAGGTGGTGCCGTGGAGGGCCGTGATCTTCGGGAGGCTCTGCAGATAGAGGAAAAAGACTTTCAGGATGCTTTATTAAAGCTGAAGGAAAGCTATGAAGCGGAAGACCGGGGCATACGTCTGATCGAGCTGGACGGAAAATATCAGCTCTGTACAAAGAATCTGTACTATGACGAGCTTGTGCGCCTCGTTAATACGCCGAAGAAGCATGTTCTTACGGATGTGCTGCTGGAAACCCTTTCCATAGTGGCATATAAACAGCCTGTTACCAGGCAGGAGATTGAAAAGATACGTGGAGTCTCCTGTTCCCATGCCGTGAACCGTCTGGTGGAATATCATCTGATTGAAGAAGTGGGAAGACTCGATGCACCGGGACATCCCATCCTTTTTGGCACAACGGATGATTTTCTGAGAAGCTTCGGTATTTCCTCCATGGATGAGCTGCCTACCATTTCACCTGACAGAATGCAGGATTTTCAGAAGGAGGCAGAGGAGGAAGCCGGTCTGATCCAGGTGGAAACCTAGGAGGATAAAGAATGAATAAAATGCTGATCCCCGGGGCACTGACAGTTATGGCTACCGGGCTTTCGGTGGTTTTTCTGGAGTCTGCCAGAGAATTGCATACCTTTCGTACTGTGCACTATACCCTGAGTATGCCGTCTTTGGCTGGTATGAGAATCCTTTTTGTGACGGATTATCATGAAGCGGTTGGCGGTAAGATGAATGACAGACTGATCACGGCAGCCCGCCGCATAGATCCGGATCTGATACTGATCGGCGGGGATCTGGTAAATGGTACGAATAGCGGTGAGAATACGGAACCGGCCGTCGGACTGATCAACGGTCTTGCTCAGATCGCACCCACGGTACATGCCTACGGTAATCATGAATGCAAGTTTCGGGAAAACCCGGAGATGCCGGGATCTGAATGGGAAAAATACAGAAAAAGTCTGGATCCGCAGGTTCGTTTTGTCGAGAATGAACAACTGCAGCTGCCTTGGCGGACAGGGCCTTTCCGGATCGCGGGACTGAATGCTCCAAAACCTTTCTATACACGGAAGGAAAAAATGACAACGGAGGATGTAACGAAATATCTGGGAAAAAAGGCGGATGGAATCCCTACGATCCTGCTTCCCCATGATCCGACCTGGTTTTCGGCATATGCGGAATGGGGTGCAGATCTCACTCTGGCCGGACATTTTCACGGAGGGGTGATCCGTTTCCCGCTTCTGGGGGGCTTCGTTGATCCGAAGCTGCATTTCTTCCCGAAATATGATTACGGCATTTTTGAAGAGGATGGAAAGATCATGCTGGTCAGTTCCGGACTTGGCCAGCACACCCTGCCGGTACGATGGTTCAACACACCGGAGCTGGTGGCAATCGATCTTACGGAATAAAGAGGATCGCTGAATAGCTATATATTAAAGAGTGGTTGAAGAATGGATGAAGAGAAAAAAATGAATCCGGAAGCGGAAGCAACGGATGTCCGGGCGGAAGAAACGAGAGCAGATGCAGGGGTTGAAGAGGAAAATGCATCTGTGAAGGATTCTGCCGACGCGGATAATAACACGGAAAAAGAATTTCCGGAAGGTGAGATGCCGGTAGATGAAACACCGGGGGATAAGATGTCTGCAGATAAGGAACCGGTAAATGAAACACCGGAGAATAAGATGTCTGCAGATAAGACAGAACCCGGGACAGAGACCGGATCGGATGAAGCATCCCCCATCGTTGAGGATATTGTGATCGAGGATATCGAGCCGGAAAAAGAGCCGGACCAGGGAACCTACTACGACGAAAAAGCGTTTCAGAAATACGGAAAGAAAAAAAAGGCCTTCAAGATAGCTCTTCTTTGCCTGGTGTTGCTTCTTCTAACCGGTTACGGTGTGATGACGGCCCTCTCCTATAAGTATTTTCAGGCAAATACCGTAATTAACGGTGTGAATTATTCCTTTCAGACACCGGATGTGGCTCAGGCGGAGATAGATGAGAAGATTGCCGGCTACCATATCCGTCTTATGCTCAGGGACGGAAGCCTGACCATTTCCCCTTCGGATATCGGGCTGGTCATTACTTCGGAAAATGATATTCAGAGTATCAAAGATGAACAGAATCCCTTCCTCTGGTTTATGGGCTTTTTCCGGGATGAACAGAAGGCTGCCTATAAGATCAGTTTTGACCGGAAGCTTCTGGAGGATTATATTCGCAGACAGGCTTCTTTCCGTCCGGAGAAAATGATTGCACCGACGAATCCCACGATCGAGATGAAGGACGGAAGCCCGGTGATCATTCCCGGCGTGAAAGGAAATACCGTCGATGTGGACAAGGTGATCAGGCTGGTTTCCGATATGATTCCCAAAATGGAAACTGAGTTGAACATCGATGAAGCGGGTTGTTACCTGAAGGCCGAATACGAGGCGGATTCCGAACGTGTGATGAACTGCCGGGATAAGATCGCAGGATATACGAATCTGATGCTGATCTATCAGATCGGGGAGATCAACATTCAGATTAAATCCGATGAGATCTATCAGATGCTGAACGTTGATCTGAGTGATTATTACTGTGTCGTTTCCAGACTGAAGGTGCAGGACTTTGTGGAAAAGTTTGCGGATACGCACGACACCTTCGGTACGGAAAGACTCTTCCGTACCCATGACGGAAAAATGGTGAAGCTGACCAGTGATAAGATAGGATGGCAGGTGGACCGGGAGGCGGAATTGCAGCAGCTTTATCAGGATATCTGCCGAAAAAACAGCTTCATCCGGGAACCTGTTTTCTCAGAGAGAGCATTTTCCTATAATGCGGAAGGCTCCGACATAGGAAATACCTATGTGGAAGTGGATCTGACCAATCAGAAGGCTTATTATTACAGGGATAAAAAGCTGATCAAGAGCTGCGATGTGATATCCGGAAGACCATCAAGGGGTGCTGACACACCGGGCGGTTTCTATACCATCAACAGCATCTGGAAGAATGTGGTTCTCCGTGGGCCGGGCTATGCTTCTCCCGTGGACTACTGGATGCCGTTTAACGGCGGTATCGGCCTGCATGATGCCAGCTGGCAGTCAAGATTCGGAGGAGACCTTTTTATTACCAGAGGTTCTCACGGCTGTGTGAATCTGGAATATGATATGGCGAAGCTGCTTTATGAAAATGCCTACAAGGGTATGTCGGTTGTCTGCTACTGGCGCAACTCAAGATATATGGTAAATCCGCAGGATGCCATCGATAACCGGGTACAGCAGTTCTTTGGATTATGATCTATTTACCTGTATGAACAAGGGGGGACGGTTATGCCGTCATTAAAAAAAGTCATTGTATATACGGACGGTTCCGCAAGAAGTAATCCGGACGGACCGGGAGGTTACGGTGCTGTGCTTTATTATACCGATCCCAATGGGAAAACCCATTCGCGTCAGTTGTCGCAGGGGTATGAACGAACCACGAATAACAGGATGGAAATGATGGCTGTGATCTCGGCCCTGGAGGCCCTGAAGCCCCCCTGCGACGTGACGATCCATTCCGATTCCCAGTATGTGGTCAATGCTTTTGAAAAAGGCTGGCTGGATAACTGGCAGAAGAAGAACTGGAAGCGCGGGAAGGAACCGGTAAAAAATGTGGATCTCTGGAAACGCATGCTGAAGGCCATGGAAGGACATGCGGTACATTTTGAATGGGTACGCGGTCATGCGGGAAACCCGGATAATGAGACATGTGACAGGCTTGCCACTTCGGCTGCGGACAATGGACCCTGGCTGAAAGATGAAGGTTACGCAGGGTGAAATATGGTTGACACTTTCCGTCTTGCTTGCTAAAATGTACAGGATGTGAAAGACGAGCATTTGAAAGGTGGCGGATTTTATGAATACAACGGTTTTATCACTTTTGGTAGATAACACTTCCGGAGTTCTCTCCCGGGTTTCAGGCATGTTCAGCCGGAGAGGATATAATATTGACAGTCTTTCCGTAGGTGTGACCGAGAATCCGAAGTATTCCCGGATGACGGTTGCTGTCAGCGGGGATGACAGGATTCTTTCCCAGATCAAGAATCAGCTGAACAAGCTGGAGGATGTGGTGGAAGTGGTCGAACTGGAGGACGGCGCTTCCGTATGCCGTGAACTGGTATTGATCAAGGTAAAGGCGGATCAGAACCAGCGTCAGGCGATCATCGCCATTACGGATGTGTTCCGTGCAAAGATCGTAGATGTCTCTCCTGAGACGCTGATGGTTGAGATCACAGGTAATCATACGAAGATCGATGCTTTTATCGAGCTGCTCAACGGATTTGAGATTCAGGAGATCGTTCGTACAGGCCTCACCGGTCTTACCAGAAGATAGTTTTGGTTATAACCTCCGGAGTGATCCGGACCTTATACATATATTTTATTCCAAATTTTAGGAGGAAAAAGAAATGTCAGATCTGAAGATTTTCTATGAGAAGGATTGCAATCTGTCTCTTCTTGACGGAAAGACCATCGCGATCATCGGTTACGGCAGCCAGGGTCATGCTCATGCACTGAACCTGAAGGATTCCGGAGCTCATGTCATTATCGGCCTGTATGAAGGCTCTAAGTCCTGGAAGCGTGCCGAGGAGCAGGGCTTTGAGGTATTTACCGCAGCTGAAGCTGCTAAGAAGGCAGATATCATCATGATTCTGATCAACGATGAACTGCAGGCTGCTCTTTACAAGAAAGATATCGAACCGAACCTTGAAGCTGGAAATATGCTGATGTTTGCTCATGGCTTCAATATTCATTTCAACCAGATCATTCCGCCGAAGGATGTAGATGTAACCATGATCGCTCCGAAGGCTCCCGGACATACCGTACGTTCCGAGTATCAGGCAGGAAAAGGTACTCCCTGTCTTATCGCTGTCTATCAGGATGCAACCGGTCATGCTCAGGATATGGCACTGGCTTACGGCGCAGGTATCGGCGGCGCAAGAGCAGGCCTTCTGGAGACAACCTTCCGGATCGAGACCGAGACAGACCTCTTCGGTGAGCAGGCAGTTCTTTGCGGTGGTGTCTGCGCTCTGATGCAGGCAGGCTTCGAAACTCTGACCGAGGCTGGTTATGATCCGCGTAATGCATACTTCGAGTGCATCCATGAGATGAAGCTTATCGTAGATCTGATCTATCAGAGCGGTTTTGCAGGAATGAGATATTCCATCTCCAACACTGCCGAGTACGGCGACTATATCACCGGCCCGAAGATCATCACCGAAGAAACCAAGAAGACCATGAAGAAGATCCTGTCCGATATTCAGGACGGTACCTTCGCAAAGGACTTCCTTCTCGACATGTCCTCTGCTGGCGGACAGGCTCATTTCAAAGCCCTTCGCAAGCTCAAGGCTGAGCATCCTTCAGAGAAGATCGGTGCCGAAATCCGCTCCCTCTACAGCTGGAGTGATGAGGATAAGCTGATCAATAACTGACGAAACCAAGTTACGATTCACGATAGATTCAAAAGCGAACACAGCGATGCATGCATGCATGCGAATCGCTGTGTTCGTTTTTGAATCGTAACGGCGAAGCCGTGACTGCCCCGATCATGCCGAACGAGAAGCCGCGCAGCGGCGGCGGACGCGAAGCGGTGTTCGGCATCGAGGGGCAGGATCGTGAATCGTAAAAAAGCAGCCTTGAAGCCGTGACTGCCAGATCCTGAATCGTGAATCTACGCATTATCCTCTGTTCTATGACTCATAATTCTGTTATAATATATCCGTTATCCTTCGGAAAGGAAGCAAAAACCATGATACAGTACAAAAACATTTTCAATAATCCGAATATGATCTGCATCGCCCAGGGTGGGATGTATTATGTTTATGAACATCAGGAGGATCTTTCGGTTTCTCCGGCAAATGCAAATATGTCCTACTTCATGAAGAAAATGAACGTCAGGAAGAGACAGGTCCTGATCGCTCTGAATGAATCTGCCGTAAAGATCCAGGCCGGTGCCATGCAGTGGATGTCCGGAGCGGTAAAAGCGGATTCCGGAGTGACGGGAGTGGGGAATTTCCTTGGGAAAATGGCCCGGGGGATCGCAACCGGTGAATCGGCGTCCAAACCACGCTATTCGGGAACCGGTTATGTTATGCTGGAACCCACCTATCATTTCCTTCTTGTGGAGGATCTCAGCACGTGGGAAGGCGGCATGGTATTGGATGACGGACTTTTCCTTGCCTGTGATGCGGATACCAGGGAGACCATTGTTCGGAGGAAAAATGTCGCTACGGCTGTTCTGGGCGGAGAGGGTATTTTCAACCTCTGTCTGCAAGGAAAGGGACATGCGGTACTGGAATCACCGGTACCGAGAGAAGAGATCTTTGAATTCGAGCTGCAGGACGATGTCCTGAAGATTGATGGAAATATGGCTATCGCATGGTCCGCCACACTGAATTTTTCTGTGGAAAGAGTTACCAAATCACTGATGGGTTCGGCAGTGGCAAAGGAAGGCTTCGTGAATACCTATCGCGGAACTGGCAGGGTGCTGATGGCACCGACTCTGACAGGAACTTTGCAGAGCGGACGTAACAGTCCGGAGGATACCGCAAATCCGGAGAGCTCACTCGTGCACTGATCGTGTCAGCTTTCTCCGCAGGAAGAACAATGGTTAACCTCAGTATGTACAAGGCGTTAAATCATGAATCATCTTGAAGCACAATCCTATATCATGCCCTTTATTGAGGGGCGGCTTCCGGAATCCAAGCAGCTGGAATTTGTGATGCATATGAACACCTGTCATGAATGCCACGAGGAACTGGAGATCTATTACACTCTGATCAACGGTATGCAGCAGCTCGACAAGAAAGAAGAGCTGACAGGAAATTATCCGAAGGATCTTGAGAATAAGCTCCGGAAGACTCAGCATCAGGCAAAGGGCCGGCGACGCATTCGTATGTCTACATTCTCGGTGGTGACGGTGGGCATCGTTCTTATCATGATCCTGTTCTATGGTCGCTGCCTCCGGCTGGTTTATAATTATGAGCAGGAAACCAAAGCATCTATGCAGGGAAAGTATTATTTTGCGTGGTCCATCGGACGTTCCATAATGGATTTTCCGGATCGGGTTCAGGAAGAGGAAGACCACGAGGAGGATCTGCAGAAAGCCACAACAGTAACGATGTATGACAAGATAAGCGGATATCTCGAACTGGAAAAGAAGATTGACGGCCTTTGGAATATCGGAGAATCCGTTGCCAGAGATACGGCCGGTACTTATGAACCGCCGGAGGGAGAGAGTAATGAACAAACTTCTGATCATTGACGGAAACAGTATTATGAACCGGGGATTTTATGCCCTTCCCGTAGATCTGACAAACCGGGAGGGGATGCATACCAATGCAATCCTCGGTTTTTTGAATATCTTTTTTCGTATTCTGGAAGAAGAGAAGCCGACTCATATCGGAGTGGCTTTTGATGTGCACGCTCCCACATTCAGACATGAGATGTATGCGGATTATAAGGGAACGCGTCATTCCATGCCGGATGAGCTGCGGGAACAGATGCCGGTGATCAAGGAGCTACTGGTAAAAATGCACATTTCCATCATGGAAAAAGCCGGTTATGAGGCGGACGACCTGATCGGAACCCTGGCCAGGCTTGGCAGGGAAGCGGGAATGGAGGTAACAATTCTGTCCGGTGACAGGGACCTGCTCCAGCTGGCGGCGGACACGGTTCAGATCCGCATTCCCAAGACCAAAGCAGGAAAGACCATTATGGAGGATTACCGGGCAAAGGAGGTAGAGGAAACCTACGGCGTTACTCCCGAAGAATTTATCGAGATGAAAGGACTGATGGGGGATACCTCCGATAATATTCCGGGAGTAGCCGGCATTGGCCCCAAAACGGCTGAGAAGCTGATCAGACAGTATCATACGGTGGAAGAGGTTCTGGCACATGTCTCTGATATGCCGAAGAATAAACTGCGTCAGAATCTGGAGGAAAATGGAGAGATGGCAGTCTTTTCCCGGGATCTCTCCCGTATCCTTCTTACTGCGCCGGTTCCCGTACAGCCGGAAGAAACAGCAGTCACCCGTGAAGAGATCTTTTCTCCGGAGGTGAAGGATGCTTTTCGGAAGCTGGATCTCCGCAGTTTGATGAAGCTTTTCCCGGCGGAAGAGGTCACCGCAGGAGAAGAGGCTTCGGGAGAAGTAACGGAGAAGAAGACTCCGAAATCAGGGACAACCGGGGAATCATATCCGGAAGATACCGCATTTTCGCTTGAAATTAGGGACGGAAAGCTATCCGAAGTAAGGAATCTTCCCGATGATGGATCCGTTGTCGGCTTTTATCCTGTTTTTGCTGACAGAAATCTGCTTGGTGCCGCCTTTTCCATCAGCGCCCGGGTAGTGCTTGTCAATACCGGGGAACTTGCTGCTCTTCTGGAAGTACTTCAGTCATGGATGAAACGGGGGATCACCATATCCGTAATGTCCCTGAAATCTCTGATCCGGCCATTCCGTATCGGGGAGGAGGAACCCTGGTTTGATGCGGAGGTTGCGGCCTATCTGCTGGATCCTCTGTCCGGGAGCTACGGTTATGAAAAACTTCTGGACAGGTATCTGGGTATCAGTGTCAGGGGAGAGAAGGAGCTGCTTGGAAAGCAGGAGATTACCGTATTCTCGCTTTCCATACCGGAAGCAAGAGAGTGTTTCGGGCTTTCTGCTCTGGCAGCTGAGCTGCTTTGCCCGGTTCTCACGGAGAAGCTGAAGAAGTGTGGGATGGATACACTTTATACGGAAATGGAACACCCGGCAACCTTCGTCCTGGCTGAAATGGAGGAACTGGGAATTCGGGCTGACAGGGATGCGCTGATCTCTTACGGAGACCGGCTTTCGGAAAGAATCGCCGGACTGACGAAGGAGATCCATGATTATGCGGGAGAGGTTTTCAATATCAATTCCACTAAACAGCTGGGACAGATTCTTTTTGAGAAGCTGAAGCTTCCTGCGGGGAAGAAGACAAAGAGCGGTTACTCGACAAATGTTGAGGTACTTACGAAAATTGCGGATCAGCATCCCATTATCAACGCAATCCTTGAATACAGGCAGCTGACGAAGCTGGCTTCCACATATGTTGAAGGACTCCTTTCCGGTATTGCAGCCGATGGAAGGATACACAGTACATTTCATCAGACAGTTACGGCAACGGGGCGGATCAGCTCGTCGGACCCGAATCTGCAGAATATCCCGATGCGTACCGAACTCGGCCGGGAACTGAGAAAGGCTTTTATTCCCCGGGACGGTTTCCTTTTTGTGGATGCGGACTATTCCCAGATCGAGCTTCGTGTCATGGCGGCCATGTCCGAAGATGAGAATCTGATCGAGGCCTTCCGACAGTCCGAGGATATTCATGCGTCCACGGCAGCAAAGGTATTCGGCGTTCCGCTCGATCAGGTGGACAGCGGACTGCGCAGAAAGGCAAAGGCTGTGAATTTCGGTATCATCTATGGCATCAGCTCCTTTGGCCTGGGGCAGGATCTCGGGATCAGCCGGGAAGAAGCAAAGTCATATATTGAACAGTATTTTGCCACCTACCCGGGGGTGAAGCGCTATCTGGATCTTCTGGTACAGGAAGGAAAGGATACCGGTGAAGTAAGAACCCTGTATAACCGGGTTCGTCCCATTCCGGAACTACAGTCGGGTAATTTTATGACCCGGCAGTTTGGGGAACGTGTCGCAATGAACAGCCCCATTCAGGGAACGGCGGCAGATATTATCAAGATTGCCATGATCCGTGTACGCAGGGAGCTTATTAGGAGAGGACTCAGATCCCGCCTGATTCTTCAAATCCACGATGAACTTCTCATCGAAACCGCTTTAGAGGAGGAAGAGGAAGTACGAACCCTACTTGAGCAGGAAATGGTCCACGCTGCGGAGCTTTCCGTTCCGCTTTTTGTGGATGTCCATACGGGAGAAAATCTCTATGACGCAAAATAAGCTCACCATACTTGGAATAACGGGAGGCATCGGTTCCGGAAAAACCGAAGTCCTGAATGCTATTCGTGAAATGCCCAATACCGTAGTTGTTGAAGCAGATAAGCTGGCCCATCAGCTGATGCTTCCCGGAACACCTGTTTATGATGCAGTGATTCAGGCCTTTGGAGAAGAGATCAGAGGGGAAGATGATAAACTGGACAGGATAAGGCTCGGCTCCCTTGTTTTTTCTGATCCGGAGAAACTCGAAACCCTTAACGGTATCGTTCATCCCGCGGTTAAGGAAGCAATCCTTTCCGACATTGATCGTGTAAGAAAATCCGGTGACGGGACGGAGATCTACTGTATCGAGGCCGCTTTGCTCATTCAGGACGGTTATCGGGAGATCTGCGATGAGATCCTGTATATTCATGTTCCCGGGGAACTGCGGATCAATCGTCTTTTGGCTTCCCGTGGCGGTACGCGCCGGAAATGGGAGGATATCCTTCGGAGTCAGCCGGAGGATGCCTTCTTTTACGAGAATACGGATTGCTGCATTGAAAATGACGGAACGATAGAAGAGCTTCGGGCGCAGCTTCGGCATGAGTTAAACAGAATAAAAAAAGGTTGTCGGAAGCCGGTTCGGATAAAGGACAGCGTAGAGTCTTCACTTGACGCTACTGCTGATTTTCGATAGAATAGAATCGTATAAATCACAGAATCAGGACGGCCGTCAGGCATACAGGAAATAGAGCAAAATGGACAGAACTCTTTTACGCAGCAGGAATACAGCGGATATTAACCGGGTTTCGGCCCGGTGTCTCCGCGTTGTTGTTTATTTTCTGTTGTTGCTCTATGCCTATATTCTGATCAGGGATAAATCCGACATTCCGCTTTTGTCCGTGAGCTTCGGTATCTGTGTCGTGCTGGCGCTGATCCCCGGAATTATGGTCAGCATTTTCCATCTGGAAAAGAAATTCATTACCAAGCATGTGATCATTATCTGTACGGTTCTGATCTCCATGGTGATGGTGACGCAGCTGAATCTGATCGCTTATCCGATGATCTTGTTCCCGTTGCTGCTGGCATCTCTTTACTATAACCGGACGTTCGTGCTTTATTCGGCGCTTCTTACATCGGCTGCCCTGCTGGGATCGGCTGTTTTTCAGATCGAATTGCCCAGATATGTGAGAGATCCGGTTTTTACAAACTACGATGAGGATTTTGCAAAGATCATCATCCCGCTGATCTTCCTGGTGATCACTACGGCGATCATCGCCTTTTTCATCGTGGACAGGAATTCCATGATGATAGACCGCTATATCGATACGGCCATCACCATGCAGCAAAATGAGCATTATCTGATCTATGCATTCTCCGAGATCAGTGAAAATAAGTCCAAGGAAACCGGAGAGCATATCCGGCGCGTTGCGGAATATATGCGTGTTCTGGGACTTGCTTCGGGTTTTGATCCCGAATACTGTGATAAGCTGGCAGCCGGAGCCATGATGCATGATATCGGTAAGCTGATGATCCCTGAAGAGATTCTGGATAAACCTTCCAAGCTGACAAGGGAGGAATATCAGATCATGAAGAATCATGTGCTTTACGGAGAAGCTCTGCTGAATGGATGCCCCGGTGAGATCATGCGCATCGCCGCAACCCTTGCCAAGGAGCATCATGAACGCTGGGACGGAAGCGGATATCTGGGCATGAAGGGAGAAGAGATCGCCTACATTTCCAGACTCATCGCTGTCTGTGATGTTTTCGATGCCCTGACCACTACCCGATCCTACAAGGTGGGCTGGAGTGTGGAGGATGCCTATGCGGAGATTGTCAGCAACAGCGGAAAGCAGTTTGACCCGAAGGTAGTTCGTCTTTTCATCAATAATTTTGACAAATTCCGTGAGATCCATGAACAGATACCGGATAAATGAGTGAGGACAGAATATGTATCGAGTGATGAATGAATATCTGGCAAAGGTAAAGGTGGAGATCGATGAGAGTTTCTCACGGAAAATGGATCTTTTTCTGTCTGATTGCCGGGAGGTCGAAAAATACTGCATCAATGTGAACTACAACAAATATGTGGTGGATGTTCATCTGAAGAAATTCTCCGTTGAACGGGCGGATAAGGTGTTCCTGCTTCTCACTGCGGAGCTGGCCTATCCTTATTCACACATGTCCCTCAGATATAATGAGGGAGAGGTGGTACGTTATCGTTTCGTTACCTGCAATGAGGAAAAAAGAGCGTTCTACATGGATCTGATTCTGTCGTAGGTTCCCTGCGACGAACAATTTAAGAGAAATGCGAACATTTGTTTGCATTTCTCTTTTTTTTGTGATAGAATAAATCAGAGGAGCGAAATCGGATAAACGATTACTTATATCAATCTGGATCGGAGGAACATTCATGGGAGATAACAGAGAAGCACTTTCTGCGAAGCAGAAGGAGATACTGGAGTATATTAAGCAGACTATCCTGACCAAGGGATATCCGCCATCCGTAAGAGAGATCGGTGAAGAGGTCAATCTGAGTTCAACCTCTTCCGTTCATTCCCAGCTGAATAAGCTGGAGGAGAAGGGGTATATCCGCAGGGATCCCACCAAGCCCCGTACGCTGGAGATCTTAGATGACAATTCATTTAATCTTTCCAGGCGGGAGATCATTAATGTTCCGCTTGTGGGCCAGGTGGCTGCCGGACAGCCCATACTGGCGGAGGAGAATATCGAGAATTATATTCCGGTCCTTCCGGAGTACCTTCCCCGCGGACCTGTTTTCATGCTGCGGGTGAAGGGTGACAGTATGATCAATGCGGGTATTTTCGATCGGGATCTTCTGATCGTAGAGGAAACACCGGTGGCAAAGAACGGTGATATTGTCGTAGCGATGGTGGATGACTCTGCTACCGTTAAGACTTTTTACAAGGAAATGAATCAGATCCGACTTCAGCCGGAGAATGATTCCATGGATCCCATTATTGTTCCGGATTGTAAGATCCTGGGACGTGTAGCCGGAGTATTCCGGGTGCTTCGTTAGACGCTTATCTCAATTTCAGAGAAAAAGGACATCTATCCTTTTCGGAGGATGTCCTTTTTTCGTTGTTGTAAGACTGTTTACAGGTGCAGGATATGAATCGGACAAAAAAAGTTTTTGTCTTTTTTATTGTTTCTTTTTGTTTCTTTGATTGAAAAAAATTACCAAATTTGATATGATATATTAGTTATTTTGTGTCATTTTGACGGATTTCAGGAGTGATTAATATGATCCGAATACGTAAAAATGAAAAGGAAAGAAACAGGAATGGCAGAAGTGTCCTGATCCTGCTTTTGATAGCGTTCTTCGTATGCCTGTATTCAGGAATGTCGGCTCTTTATGCTGCGGAGCCGGACACATTGGTAAGCGGAGATGTGCGCTACCCAGCTTCTTCCGCACAGGCGGATCCGGTCAGCAAGGGAGAAAATGCCGGGAAAACAGCTTCTGACAACAAAGAAGACGCTTCCGGGAAAACAGCTTCGGACAGGAAAGGAGAAACAACCGGCAAGGGCGGTGCACCTGAAGTGACGATCGAAACGGTTCGACTGACAGAAACCTCGGGAACCGTTATCGTTTCCGCAAAGAACGGGAATATCAGCTGTTATTATGTTCTGATCAAAGAGGATGGCCAAAGCATTCCGACAGCGGCGGAGATCAAAAAGGAGGGAATCAAAAGCGTTGACGGTTTTATTTCCCTTCCGCCGCAGAAGGAAAATGTGGAATATATTTTCTATGTGGTGGCTGAGGATGAGGCCGGAAACTTAAGTGATGTTGTTTCCAAAAGAGGAGCTTCATCTGCCTCTACCGGAATTGAGATCGCAGGTCACATTTACTGTGCCCTGCAGGCGAGAGAGGAGATCGACGATTATATCAATGAACCGGGACTGATTACGATCAATGCCGGATCCGCGAAAAATATAAAGAAGATCGAGTATATCATTGCCGATAAATTTGTGAATGCGGAGGGCATGATCGAAGCAATTGCCACGGAGAAGCAGGATGTAACAACCGCGTCCGGTACCTCCCAGCTGACCTTCAGCAAATGGTCCGAATATGATCCGAAGGAAAAACCGGGCCTTGTCAGAAATATGATGAATTACGTATATGTAAGGATGACCGATACGGAGGATGCTGTAACATACGTTTCTTCCCGTGGAATCTGGGAAGACGAAACCGCGCCGACCGCCATGAGTGTATCGGCGGAAGCGGATGAAACGTCAGCGGTGGTAACGGTGACCGGTGATGATGAAGAAAGCGGGATCCGTACATTCTATTTTCTCCTTCGGGATCCTATTGATATTTCACCTCTTCTGCCCGAGGATGTGAAAAAACAGGGAATGGAATCGGAAGATGGCATCTTCACGGTTACCGGACTGACGAAAAGAACGAGATATGAGCTTTATGCGGTAGTGGAGGATATGGCCGGAAATCTGTCCGAAATAAGGGACGGAATGGTGACAACGGAAGGGGAACCCACAGCATCAGCCGTGAGACCGAGCTCAGACTCTTCCAGTAATCCCGGCAGCACAAGTAATGTTTCGAAACGTACCGACGGGGTATCTCTGGATGACCCGGAGACGGTTGAAACTGTTCCGGAGCGCACCCCTTTCCTTGTCACTTCCGAGGAAAGAAAGAATACAGCGAAGGCCAGGATCGCAGGCTGGGATAATATCAAGGCAGCCGTTTCTAAGTCGGTGGAACCGGCGGATATTTATATCAATATGAACGGCGGTGCGGTTGTTCCCGGATATGTGCTGGAAGATGTGTCGGGCAGGAACATTTCCTATCATTTCATTATGGATGACGCCTTTACCTGGGTGGTGAACGGCCGGGACTTTACAACGGTACCCATGAGTACGGATTTCAGGATCAGCCAGGGCTCAAGTCATATTCCGGCCAAACTGATCACGGAACTGGCGGGAGTTTATCCCCGCGAGGAGTTTACCATCGAACATGCCGGGGCTTTTGGTTTTACCACCATACTGGATATCAGTCTGGGAATGGCGAATGCGGGTAAAAATGCGCATCTGTATACCTACAATGAAAATGATTATACTCTGGAACATTTGAATTCGGTCGTTGTGAGTGACAGAGGACAGGCATCCTTTTCTCTTCCCGACAAAACGGATTTTGTGGTAATCGTGGGGCCGGTTGCGGAGATGGATCAGCCTGAAGAAAGAACCTCTGAGCCTGAGGTTGTTCCTGATAACGGCGAGAATGAGTTTATTAATACGAAAAAGAGTTCAGGTACTTTGTGGATCGTCATTACTTCCATCATTGCTGTTTTGCTCTTTATTTTCATTCTGTTTTTCCCGCGTGATAAAGGATCTGCCGGGACAGGGAATGATGGAGAGGTGGATGAATCAGAAGGTAAAATATCATGACGATAATTGCGATTGATGATGAAAAACTGGCCCTGGAAGGTCTTGTGACGGAGATCGCTCTGGCGGCTCCGGAGGCGGAGGTCCACGGATTTCGAAACGGATCGGAAGCACTGGCCTTCTGCAGGGAGAAGGATAATCTGGACGTTGCTTTCTGTGATATTGAGATGAAACGGATGAATGGATTGACCCTTGGGGAGGAACTGTTAAAGCTCTTTCCGAAGCTGAATCTTATTTATACCACAGGTTTTTCGGAATATGCGGTGGAAGCGATAGGCATGCGTTGCAGCGGATATGTTCTGAAGCCGATCAACGCGGAAAAGATCCGGCATGAACTTGATCATCTCCGGTATCCTCCCGAAAATGGCGGAAAGGTACGTCTGTATGCAAAGACCTTCGGTAAGTTTGAAGTTTTTGTCAACGGAAGGCCGCTTCAGTTCCACTATCAGAAGACAAAAGAACTTCTTGCGCTTCTGATCGACAGAAAAGGAGTCATGTGCAGTAATGCGGAGATCATTGAGAATCTCTGGGAGGATTATGATCTGGAAAGCTCCCACATTTCCTATCTGAAAAATATCAGGAGAGATCTGATCGCCGTGCTGGAGGAATCCGGCTGTGAGGATTGTATCCTGAAAGGAAGAGGAGAACTCGGCATCCTGAAGGATAAGATCGATTGTGATTTGTATGACTATCTGGATAACAGGGGTGTCGAAGGATCCGATCAGCTTTTCAGGGGTGAATATATGTCCCAGTATTCCTGGGGTGAATACCAGATTGCATCAATCATGGGGGGAGGGATGGATTTGGATGGGGACTAATCCATATTATTCTTCTTTTGAACTCTGGGGGGGAGTTTATCTGCTTCTGGCAGCCCTTATCCTTTGGTTTTCGGGGAAAAAGAAAAGTACCGGAAGAGCGGCTGTGTTGCCTGTACTGGCAACGGGTGTCATGCTGATTGCGGACTCTTTTTCGTACCAATTCCGGGGGGTGAGCGGAGATGTTGCCTATGTCGTTGTACGTATCAGCAATTTTATCTCCATTTTTTCAAGCTGCTGGATCACGGGTCTTTTTTTTCCATATCTGTACCGCTCCATTCCCGAAGAAAAAAGAGAAAAATATAAAGAATGGTGGATGCCGGCAGTACTTCTGATCTGCGGTTCCGAGAGCGTTCTTCTCATTGTTTCCCAGTTTACAGGTATCCTTTATACCATAGATGAAGAAAACCTGTACCATAGAGGAAGCTTTATGGGACTTGCCATGGTGCTGCAACTTCTGCTGCTAGTGACATATCTGAGCCTGTCTGTCAGAGAGAAACTTCTCATCCCTGCTTTGATCACGGGAGGTAATCTGATCGCTCTGGTCATTCAGATATTTCTTTACGGATTCCCCACTCTTCATATCGTCTGCGGGATCGCCAGTCTTACTCTTTTTGTCTGGGAACTCATCCAGGAAACGAAAAAATCCAAAGGAAAAGAAGCGCAGATCATTGAGAATGAAGAAACCATCGGGGAACTGCAGACGCGTATTGCTCTTTCGCAGATCAAACCGCATTTTCTGTACAATGCCCTGAATTCTGTCTATGTGCTTTGCGGAAGGGATGTGAACGAAGCCAGAAATGCAATATCGCTGCTGTCGGACTATCTGCGAAGCAATATGTCTTCCATAGACAGTAAGCTGCCGGTTCCTTTTTCCAAGGAGATTGAGATGGTTGAAAATTACCTCGCGATCGAGAAAATCCGTTTTCCCGAGGAACTGAACTATTCGATTGTGACTCCTGTGACGAATTTTTCTCTTCCGGCGCTGACGATCCAGCCACTTGTGGAAAATGCGGTCCGCCATGGGATTAAACCTCTGGATGAGGATGGGATCATTACCATTACCACCAGAGAGACGGATCAGGCATATATCGTATCCATAATGGATAACGGTGTAGGATTCGATGTGAATTCCAGTGATCATCAGGGAGGAACATCAGAGCATATCGGAATACGAAATGTGAGGGAAAGACTGAAAAGACTCAGCAGCGGAGAACTCGTGATCCGGTCGGAGCCGGGCCTGGGGACGGAGGCTGTGATCAGAATTCCGAAGTAAAGCGATGAAAAAACAGAGTGTCTTTTTTGTGTCCATCGCTTTGATATAATGATACTGGGGTGTAGTGTATACTTCTTTAAAGAAAAGTAGAGGGTGTCATGAACAATAACAATAAGCTTTATCCTTTTGAAAGAAACAGATATTATCCGGGAAAGATGCTGACATCAGCGGACTTTCAGGCAGAACAGAATTATCACATCAACAAGGTGAGATTCCTGAACGGCCTTATGTACGGGTCCGGCATTATCTGCGGTCTCGGAGTATTCTCTCTGGATGACCAGTCAGTGCTGATCGAGAGCGGTGCTGCAATCGACGGACATGGAAGAGAGATTATTGTGGATTCTTCTACGGTGAAGAAGCTGTCAGCTATCGAAGGATTTGAAGGTACAACAAGTGATTTCGTAAGACTCTTTGTCCGCTTTAAGGAACAGGAGATTCATAATGTCTATTCCGTAAACCGGTCGGAGGATGATAAGGAATACGAGTACAATCGCATTTCCGAGGGGTACGAGCTCTTCCTGATGGATAAGGAATCAGAGGAAACGCAGTATGCCCCGGAGTCAGAATTCCTGACGAAGGAGGTTCTCTTTAAAAGCGAGAACTATATCGGCGAGGTTATGATGCCGGCTACCGTGAGCAAGGGAAAGAATGCCAAAATCGTTCTTGAGATCCGAAAGATCAGCTCCGAAAATGTGAGTGTAAGCTGCAGAGGACTGCTGGAAATGCCGGCTTTTGAATCCGCTGACGGGGAGCATGAGATTGAGATCGGGATTGAAAATGTGAATCTGATCGAGGGAGACTCCGTAAGGAAGGAATATTGGGTTCATGTTCAGGATACACCGGCTGTTGTCAGTGAGCTGATCTTAAGAAGCGGAACGGCATTTGCCTTCGAAAATGATAACGCGGTCAATACATCCTCAAATTTTTCTCTGCGAGTCATGTTGAGCAAGCTGTCACCTCTTGAACTGGTCAGCAATGAGATCGGTAAGCTGAATCTTGAAATGCGCGGAATCGGTCTGATGGATGATTCGGTGCCGATCGCAGATCTGAAGATCGTAAGAACAGCGAACAATTATCTGATTGACACGATCCTGGAGGATTCCGTCAAGCATTATATAGCGACACCCGCGCAGATTCTGATGCGCAGCCGGTATCTGGCCTTCTTCGACAAGGAAGTGGAGATCACCAGAGCTGCGGCCTTGACGCAGGAACCGGTTGTTACCGGAAACCGGACTACAAAAACGGAGTTCTCCAATATCGCTACGGGAACGCTGGAGGTTCCCCTCGGGAAGAATGCCAGAACGGGAGATATCCGTTATTCCGGGGAGATTCCCCACGGACTGGGTGCGGGAAATGTTTACGTTGATATCGGTTACAGCTACGTTTCGGAGAATCCGGAGCTGGCTGCCAACCAGAAATGCACATTTTACGGTAATCCCGATCTCTTCAGCCGGAAGAATGAACCGATGACGGATGTGGAGACAGGAATCAAGGTTCTGAATGAAAAAGGCAGTTTTGTTGTAGCTGTACGACTGCTCCGGGATGTGGATTATCTGACGCTCACCTTCCGGTGGGTTGCAATCCGGTTCCCGTCCGGAGAAGAGATGGAACTGACGGATGATTATTACGATAAGAGCATTTCTGTTGCGACTCCCACAGTTATTATGGGAACAAAGGAAAGTCATTTCTTCAGCGTGCGATTTAACAACATGAAAGCAACCGGCATAACCTATGAACTGACGTCACCGGGCAGCGGCGAGATCAGTTCCGACGGCGTCTACACGGCACCGTCCAGAGAAGGTGTCTATGAGATTCGTATCTTCTGCACGGAGATGCCGGTGATCTGTACCTATGCATATGCGATCGTCAGAAAGAAGATGATCGGCGAATCTGAAGATGGAGGGGTTTCCGCGGGAAATAGCGGAATCTGAGATAGTCTATGACATTCGAATCGCAAAAAGCCAGCTATACTGTCGTTTCCACCCTGTTCAGCGGGAAAGCGAATTGCTGCTATGTAGCCCGTCTTTCGGAAGAAATGGATGGACGGAGCTTTACGATCATAGCAGTACGTGATCATGATGCGATCCGAACACTGATGGAAGCGGAGAGCACGGTCGCCACTATGAAGAACAGTCAGATGATCGATGCGTTCTCGTATGGAAATGATTATGTTCTTGTGTTCCCCTATCGGCAGGAAAGGCCGCTCAAAACCTTCTTTGTCGGAGAAGCGCTTTCCCTGAGCGAGATTGAGGAAATCGGAACGAACCTGCTGCTGTCCTGTATCATGGCGTCTCTTCCGTATCCGGTCCTTTACCTTCTCCTGGAACAGGGACAGATCAATCTTGCCAAGGACGGAAGTGTATTCTTCAGCTTTGTTGTTGATTTGAAGGAGATGGATCTGAAAAGGACGGAGAGAGACTGCACGGTAAAATGCGCCCAGATCCTGAGGGCCATGCTGGCAACAAAAGAAGATGAGAGAAATATCAGCTATGAACTGATCTCCCGAAAAACGGATAACAACAGCTATTCCAGTTTCACGGAATTATATCGGGATCTGCGTATCGCTGCGATGCCGGTTGAAAAAAGAGGTCTCATCGTCCGTATTAAAAGCTTCTTTATGAGAAATGCCGATCTATTGTTCGGAATTCTCTTCTGGGTATGTCTGATACTTGGGATCATAGCACTGATCATCCTTTTATCTAATGTTGTTTGGGGTGATGTACCTATTTTGAGGCTGTTTGTCAATACCTTTAAGAATATAGGAACGGAGTCATTGCTGCAATGAATGTAAAGGTGCGAATCCTTCTGGGTATTTTAATATTGACCGTATTGGGTGCTTTGTTCATCGGTGGGAATCTTTTGAATGAAGTGCATCACGATCCCGAATATACGGCTCAGAGCAGTGCTGTATATACAGATGACTTTGGGGTTTTCTTCATGGAAAACTGGAATGATATGGGACGGCTTTACCGAATCGAAGAGAACGGAAGCGTTCTGCATATGACAGATTCCGGAAACTTCAAATTGGATAAGGCTGAGAAATTGGCATATCATGACCGGAAGCTGTATGCGCTCTACTCATCGGAGAGGAAGGATTCGGAAGGCACCTATCCCGTTTACCGGATCGTTTCCTATGATGAAAGCCTGGATCCGGTAAGAATATCGGATTATTTCACCATCGATAAAACCCTTTCGGTCTGCTCGCTTACAGCTGACGGCCTGGATGTCTATATCTCTACGATATCTCCCAACGGAGAGGCCGTAACGGTTTTCGATGTTCCGGTCACAAGTCTTCATGATATGACTGCTGAGGAGAATAATGCTTCGGAACCTGAAAATAACGGCAGTGATGAACCCATTACAAGAAAGAATTACGTTAATCCGGATGCAATCCTTCACCGGGAACGTTCCAAAAAACGTTTCTTCGTGGATGCCGCCTTTATCAATCAGGAACTTCATGTGCTTTTGGACGGTGATACCCCTGAGGGCGTTTTTGCACCGGATGCCCGCATTAAAAAGGCAGTGGATTCCATCGATTTCACGGTAGGTCAGAAGCTCCGACTTCATTCCGGTCTGATCATAAAGGTCGTTGGTATGTTTCTGATCTGGCTGATCCTGGTAATCCTAACTCTGAAGCTGACAAAGGACAGGAACAGGATCGTATATCTTTTTTCAGCATCAGAGGTTGTATTCTTCGTAATCCTTTTCCTTGCTTTCTTCTTCATAAGGGATCAGTATCTTAAGAACGAAACGAAGAATAATACCCGGTTTGCCATGATGGTGATGCAGGAGGATCTGAAGTATTACAGTGGCGTGGATTATGATGAGGAGGGCTTTGTAGAAAGCACGAAGTATTACAGACTGATGGACAGCCTGGCAGATGTTCTGAACGAGAACAACGGGTCGGATGTATTCCATGACGCTTTCGTGATGCGAAAGAGCTCCGGCATGGTTCTGGCGGATGCAAAGGGACGTACGGGAGTACATGCTTCTTATTTGTACGGCGGGGAAATGTCTTCTCTGCTCCAACAGTTGACGGATAATAAGGAAACGGTTTCCACGTCCTTTAGCCTGGAAGGGGAAGAATTAACCGCAGTAGCTTACGAGAGCGAGAATCCGAATGATGACCTGGCTCTGGTTGCCATCTGTAAAAGCAGGAAATATTCCGAGAGCTATAAAAAATCCTCGATGTGGCTCGGGGTCCTCTTTATCATAATCTTTGTAATCGGCAGTATTCTGCTTTTCTTAGCGCTGTATCTGCAGCACATGGATCTGAAGAAGTTCAATTCCGCATTAAAGGATCTTGCACTTGAGGATAAAAAGGCTGAAATACCAAAATCCCTTTCCCGTGATATGAGAGAGCTGTGGCAGTGTTACGGTGAGTTGTGTAAGAAGATCGAACTGATCAATTATGAGAAGTACAGAATCTTTGAGGCATATTATCGGTTCGCCCCCAAAGGAATTGAAAATATTATGGGGCGTGAGTCCATATTTGACGTGGAAAACGGTGATATTGCAAATGTTTCCGGTACCATCGTGCTTCTCTCGGTTGATAAAGAGATAACCTTTGAGACAAAAGTGAAGAGTCTGTCAGGTATGCTTACGAATATTGAAAAGTATGCCAAAAAGAACGAGGCTATCCTGATATCCAGGGATCAGTCACTCTCCAATGTGAGATTCCTGATAATGAAGGACACGAGCGACATGGTTTCTCAGATCGTTCAGTTTATTCACGGCACAGGACCGTTGGCATCCACAGGCTGGTCTATCCTGATGTACAGGGATGTCCTGACCTACGGGGTGGCAGGCTCTCAAATGCAGAGCCTTACCTATATCGATTCCGAATATTCACGTAAAATGGATGCCTATGCGGAGTGGTTCCGGATGCTTGGCATTCCGCTCGTGGTAACGGAAAGGATCTTGCGGACGGATGATGTCGGGGAAAAACGTTATATCGGATGTGCAGCCTTTGACGGAGGCGAGGATATCGTCCATTTCTATGAAATACTGGATGCGTATCCGGCCGAGGTTCGGCAGATGATGTTGATCAACAGAACAAGATTTGAAGAGACACTGGAACTGTTCTATTCAAAGGATTTTTATCTGGCACGAAATCAGTTTATGGATATTCTGAAGGATTGCCCGAGAGATGGTATCACCAGATGGTACATTTTTGAATGTGAGAGGTATATGAACGGACAGTCTGATATTAAGGAGTCTGCATATATACAGGTCAATCATCAGGATTAAGAAGAACGACAGGGTGGGATAGGTTTTGTTAAGCGTATTATGGCAATCAATTAAATCAAAATTCTCGTCCATCGTGTCGAAGCTTCGCATGTGGCTCAGTTGGGACTTCGTAAGAACCAGGATCATCGGACGGATCCGGGATTTCTTCGTAAGGCTCTTCAATGTAAAGCCCAAGAACAAGGACGATTATTATACGGTCTTCCGCTGGATGATCAGCAAGAAGTTGGCTTATCTGATTGTGATCATCATCGGAGTGGTAAGTATTTGGTATCTGGTCACACAATTAAAGCTTTTCTCGGGAACTTCATCCGGTATACCGACATACTCCTATAATTCCATTATGCTTCGGTTTGCCGATGATAAGGTAAGGATCAAGGCAAAATCCGGATATGTGGCTTATGAGGGAACGGTGAGCAAGGGATATGCAACCGGAGAAGGAACGCTCTTTTCCAAGGACGGAACGGTTCTATATACCGGAAAGTTCGAGAAGAATCTTTTTGAGGGTGAGGGGACCCAGAACTTTGATTCGGGCGTGGTCCATTACAAGGGTCAATTTCACGCGAATCTGTATGAAGGACAGGGATCCCTGTTCCGTGAAAACGGAACAAGAGAATATGAAGGCGGATTCTTTGAAGGACTGAAGGAGGGTGACGGAAAGCTTTTCGATGCCGGAGGAAATCCACTCTTTGAAGGAAGCTTTGCTTCAGATGAGATCATTTACGGAGAACTTCTGGGAAAAACGCCGAAGGATATCCGTTCCAAGTATTTCGGAAATCAGATTATGTACGAAGAAAGTGCGGAGCTGGGTTCCGACGTAGTGATCCATCTGGAGGGCATTAATGTCCTGTATCTAGCGAAAAGCGATGGATCTGCGACAGATGACAGTATGAAGGCTGTAAATGTCGTTGTTCTCACCGATACATTCAAGTCGGGAAGAACCGCCGCCAGAGGGATTGAAGGTATCAAAAACATTCTTGGAGAACCTGTATATGAAGGATATTCTTCGGTAATCCTGCCGGAGGCTGTGGCAATCAATATCCTGAATAATAAGAAAAGTACGCTGAAGGGCAGAGTAAATATGGATACCACCATGGTATATACGGATGATATTACCGTGAGAAGTATCGATCCGAATTATTCCGTGTATATTTACACCTTCAGAAGAGGAGATCTAATGTACTCCTTTGTATGTAATGAACCGGGTGGCAATTTTGCTTTTTATGAGATCGAGTCCGGAGGATCACAATGATTCATTTAAAGAGATGGAAAAAGCGCATGATCAGCATCGCCCTTTGTCTGGCAGTTTTTTTCAGTGCGCTTATTACCTTCCCTTCGATCCGGACAGAAGCGGCAACAAAGGTTCTGACCCTTCAGACGGCCCGTACACTGGCTCTTCGAAACAGCGACAAGTATGAACTCGCACAGATGAAGGTGGATTCCAAGAAAGCTGAAAGAGAAAGTGCACTGAAGGCGATCAAACTTAAGAAAAAAGATCTGACAACCTTCCGCTGGAGTCCTCTATTAAAACTCAAATTTCCGCAAAAGCTTAATTTTGCACAATCTTCGGAATTCCAGCTGAAGCCCGTATCACTTGCGGGAGAGATCCAGGTTGCTCAGAGAAATGTTCAGGATTCCATCTATCAGGTAACGGAAAGTGTCAATAATCTCTTTGTGGAGATCGTCACTCTGCAGGAAACGGGTGCCTACAACCAACAGAAATACGACACCCTGATGGAAGGCATTGAGCATAATAAAGAACGACTGAAAATGGGTGAAGCTAATCAGAGTGATATTGACCGTCAGGAAAAAAAGGCGGAAACCCTGAACCAGAAGATAGCAACCGACAGACGTACACTGGAGGCTGATCTGAAGAAGCTTTCCACAATGATCGGTCTGGATGTGACAACCGGGTATACCTTCGAAAAACCCTATGTGGAGGCTACGATTGAACGTTCCATGCTGCCTGCGCTGATCGAATATACGGAGGACAGAGATGCTGCCTATTATGAGGCTTGTATTACAGCTACGACCGCAAGAGTTGAACTGAGCACCAATTACAGTCTGATCAAGTCGAAGTACCGTAAGGATATCAAAATGATCTCCAGCTACGTGAATGATGCTTTGGGAGGCAGAAGCATCAGCTCGAGAGCATTTAAAAATGCCTATAAGAAATTCCTTGAAAAGATTGACAGTTACTGGAAAGGAAAAAAGAGAATCTGCCTTTTCATAAAAATCCCGAGGATCTGGATGAAGGGTTCTCTGGATGGAACACGCTACATTGATGATGATCCGTATGTTCTGTATCAGAATGCCCTTGACTATGTTGCAGCAAGGAAGGATGAAGCAGCTGCAAAGACGGAGCTGGATCAGAGTGTTGAGGATTCCTTCAACAACTATATCAACATCAGGAGTACCTACGAGAAGTATATCAAAGATATTGCAGAAGAAGAAAAGAAACTCAAGGAGTACGAAGTAAAGAACCGCATGGGCTATCTTACCCTGGAAGAGTATGAGGACGCGGTTGATGCCTATGAGGAGCTTCAGAATTCTCTTTTTGAAACAATGAAGCTCTATACCCAGACATTGTACTCCTTTGACCGGCTGACCTGCGGAGGTGTCAGTGCGCTTCTTTCCGGAACGGATGCGGATCTTCAGGTGGCTAAGCCCGGAGAAAGCTATGTGGAGAAGGATGAGAAGGAAGCACAGTATTATCTGACACCGATCATTCAGAGAGAGCTTTTTGAACTGAGCCTGTATATACCTGAGGATTTCCCCATCGAGATCACACATTTCGAATTCTGGTGTGATGATACGCAGATAGGCGAAAGAACGGAAGCGGATAAGTCCCTTCGGCATCTGACACTGGCGAGGGACAACGTTGAAAAGGCTCGTATACGCCTGTATAACGGTGATGATTTCGTGGATGAATGTCAGATCGATCCCAATGAAGAAAGCGGGATACTGAATATAGTAACGGCCATGAATATCAATAAGGACGAGACGGGCGTAGTCGGTTCTTACTTTACGACAACCAGTGATGTGACAGGACTCCTTTCGATTCAGTTTACGCCGCTGGAAAGCGAGGAGATTTACTATTACCGGATTCTCACCGAGTCCGGAAAGGCACTTGGCAAATCGGATAAAACGGACATCAAGGAGGAATTCAGACATCTGGGATTGGTGTCCTCAGATCTGGATAAGCTGACGATCGAATTCTACGGAGAATCCGGAATGCTTCTGTATACCGGTTATATGGATGTCGGAAGCGGAAAATTAAAGAAAAAGGAAACAGAATGAAAAAGAAAAGCGGAAAAAACAGAATAAGGAAGCTTATCGCGGAGATTCTGGTGGCAGCCCTTGCGCTGGTACTCTGTTTTTCCTTCGTCGGTGACCGTGCTCTTGCGCTCCTGAATGAGAACGATCTTGTACGTTATTCTGTTTATGCCGCCAGAAACAATATTGAAGAAGGCACTCTTTTCATCGGTATTTATCTGATCAATATCGAAGCGCTTACAGATGAACTGTATGAGAAAGCGATGGAATCCGCCAGTGATACCGACCAGATGAATATTTACTATAAGTCGGAGATCGGCGAGGGTCTCTGGTATGATGTGACTGACGGAGAATCTCTGACGGATATCATGAACAGTGCGATCTCGGTATCCGAAAGTGAGCTCGCGGATCTTTTTATACAATACTATGTAGGCTCAGACGGCATCATGATCGATGTAACCAACGGAAGAGAAGTGAATCCCTTCGATGTGCCGGATCCTTACGATCTTACCAAGCTGCCCGAGCTGGAGCCGTTATGGACACAGTATACGAATTCGGAAGCCGTGAATTATGTATCACAGGACGATTATCTGAAGGGAAAAAATTCCGAGACAACCGGTAATAAGAGAGTGGATGTCTATACCTATGAGTTTCTGAATGGTTTCTTCTCCATGAATCTTCGTGATGCGGAGACGGATGGTTATGATGCGGACCTGAGACGGCTTTATGAGGCATATAAATCCCTGAAGAGGGCTGAAAAGGATGAGGAAGCAGCACTGATTTATTCGCTTATGTCAAGTGTAGACTCGGCAAGGCGCAAAGTGGTAATGGATAAGCTTACCATGGTGGAGAACAACGCGCTTGCTGCTTTGTACGAGCTGATCTCGGGAAAATACTATACCACCAACGGAAATTTCAAGAATCCGCATGATGAGGGGGATATTGCGAATGATGAACCCAGACATCTCAGGACATTGAAAGAGTCCCTGATGGATGTAAACGGAAAGAAAGTCAAATCGGATGTTGATGTAGTCTTTCAACCGGATTCCGGTGTTACTTCGGCGATTGGGGACAGTATAGAAAAATGTCAGGAATCCTATTATAACCTGGAGGCCAAGGCTTTAGCCGATGCGGATTCGGTGATCGGACATGCACAGTATGCTTTTTCCAGACAGGTGATCGACGAGATCACACCGTCAGGAGAGAGTAATTCCATCAACTACCTCAGAGATGTGAATAATATCAGTGAGAGCATTATTAAAAATGCAGACAGTGAGGTTTATCTTCTTGACAGGTCGCTGTTGAATCTTGCGGAAACAAGATATGAAACCGCTGTATCCGAAGGGGCTTCCGATGTGTATCTGAGAGAGGTTTCCCGGGGCGCTTCCGCCGCAACAGTGGAAAACGTCCTGAATACACAGATGGATGAGCTGGAGGAAAAAAGGACGGAGCTGGAATTCCTGATCGATGCTTATAAGAGCCGGGTCAGTGCTTCTGACGGTCTGCTGTATGTAAAGGGCTGCATCACCTGGACCACAGATCTGTATCAGACTGTACCGAATGATGATTTCAGAACCAGAGCCAACGGATCCATCGACAGCCATTTGAGCTGGCTTAAGGACGAATCTGAGGAGATCCGTCAATCGGATGACAGCCTGAAATCCGAACTGGACAAGTTGTACGAGAAGAAGGAAGAGCTTCAGAGAAAGCGGGATCAGGAGCTGGACAGTAATAATCTGGCTGCTGCCAGGATGTATGACGAAAAGATAGCTGCAGTGGACAGAGATATTGCGGATGCTGCTGCCAGATTAGGGAAGAGTGCGGATTCAGAGCTGGCGGATAAGATCATGAGTGAGGCGCTGGAGGAGCTGGCGAAGAATGCCAATGCGGATGTAACCAATGCGGTGGCGGCGCTGAACGGATTGCAGGCGTATGACGCACTTGAAACCCTGTATGACAGATTAGATGAAGCCGGAAATAATTCCGGATCCGAGTTCAGAACCGGAGAAACCGCAGATCAGCAGCGCGCCAATAAGATTTTGGAGGAGGCTCTGGATAAGCTGGATGAAAATCCGGATGCGGATGTATCGGATGAGATATCCGCACTCTATGGAATGGGAGCGACCGACACGCTGAGCCAGTTATATGACAAACTGGATGAGCTGGGAAACAGTTCCGGTGCGGAGTACAGACCGGGAACGGAATCTCTGAGCGAGCTTGCAGATCAGTCCCTGGATGATGCGCTTTCCGCTCTTGATAAGGATCCGAATGCGGATATGTCCGGTGCCCTTGCCCTCCTGAAGGGCCTGGGAGACAAGGACGCATTGAATGAACTGATCGATAAGCTGGATGAATTGGGAAATAACACGGCTAATGATTTCAGATCGGCCGATGACGCGATAGGAAAAATTGCAGACGAGACATTAAAGAATACCGTTGAGCAACTTGTTCAGAATCCGGATTCGGATGCTTCCTCGGAACTTGCGCTCCTTAAGGCACTGGGTGACACGGATGCCTTCCATGAGCTCTGTGACAAGCTGGATGATCTGGGTAATAATTCCGGAAATGAGTTCCGGAACGGCTCTGCTTCCGATGAAGATCTTGCCGATAAGATCTTAAATGACGCACTGTTAAAGCTTGAACAGAATTCGAAGGCAGATGTATCGGATGCGGTCGCAGCACTGTCGGAAATGAGCAAGGCTGATTCCGCAGCAGGACAGCATGCCGGAGATAATCTGGAGATTCTTCTCGATAAACTGAACGAGTTGAATAACAATTCCGGCTCTGAATTCCGTTCCCCCTCGGAGGAGCTCGACAGACTTACGGAAAATGTATTAAATAATGTCCTGGATGAGCTTGATAAGAATCCGAATGCGAATGTTTCGGATTCCGTGGCACTCCTGATCGGCATGGGGGATGACGATGCTCTGAATCAGCTTCAGGATAAGCTGGATCAGACCGGAAATAAATCCGGAGATGAATTCCTGGATTCATCTGATCCGAGCGGTAATCAGGCAAGAAAGGAACAGTCAGAAAATAAAGCGGCAAGTGATGAACTGAAAAAGGCACTGGATGAGCTGAAGTCCGATCCGGATGCGGATGTTTCAGATGCCGTTGCCATCCTGAAGGCCATGGATAAAGATTCCGCTTTAGATCAACTGAAGGAGAAGCAGGATCAGTCAGGCAACAGCTCAGGATCGGAGTACCGTTCCGATTCCGTCTCCACGGCGGCACTTGCGGATAAAATACTGAATGATGCATTGGATAAGCTGAATGAGGATCCGAATGCGGATGTAAAAAGTTCGGTAGCTGCACTGACTGCCTTAAAGGATAAAAATGATCACGATAAACCGGTGGCAGAGAAAGACCTGAATACCCTGAAAGAGAAGCTGGATGAATTGGGCAACGATTCCGAAACGTATCCGGTGGATGCATTGGTTGCCCAAAAGATACTGAATGACGCACTCGATACTCTGGAAAAGGATCCGAAGGCGGATGTTTCAGCATCGGCTGCGGCATTGAGCAATATGGAAGCAAAAGAGGAACTGGCGGAATTGCTGAAAAAGCTGGATGAACTGGATAATGATTCCGGCGGGGCATTCAGTACAGGAAATCCTTCTGACAAGGAAATTGCAGCAAAGATCCTGGAGGATGCACTGGAAAGTCTGGCAGAGGATCTGAAGGCCGATGTGACGCCGGCGGTAGCAGCCCTAAAGAATATGAATGCAACGGAGGAACTGAACAAGCTTGATAAAAAGCTGGATGAAGCAGATAATCCCTCCGGAGCATCCATGAGACCGGGCGGAGGTAACGGCTCCGGTAACGGTTCCGGTAATGACTCCGGGAATGGTTCAGGAAATGGTTCCGGGGCTTCCGATGACAGCCTGCGGATGGATGAGGATGATATTCGAAGCGCTTTAAGGAGTGCCTTCGGAAAAAGCGTGGAGGATATGGATGCCATGGAACTGGCCACGGCAACCACCGTTGTTTCCCGGTTAGGGAAGCTTGGAAATGCTTCCGCCCGTTCCCTTGCAGCATCTCTTTCCGACCTAATGCGTTCCAAGAACAGTAAATACCTGTATAACCAGTACAGGGAAAAGAATCCGGTATATGTCAGTCTTCGGACCATCGGGCTCTGTACCGCATACAGATATTTTTATGACACCTCCAAGAGAACGGCTACCATGACACAGGGTTCAAAGGCTTTGATCTTCCAAAGCGGTTCCGGTGAGGTGGATGCCAACGGCAGCAAGGAAAAACTGAGCTACGCCGCTGTAATGGACGGAGATGTCTACATTGCTAATGAAGATGCGGAGAAGCTTCTGGACTGTCAGGGAGAGTATATCCTGAATTCATCCTATGCGGTCTGTGTGAACGCCGCCATGGAAGGAAGGGCTGAAGCTGTTCTCAGTTCGATAACAGAGTAATGATTCATAAAGAGGGAGAAAGATGGCAGATTATCCAATCATATCAGATGTAAGTTCTTACATCGTGAGAAAGCTTCGGGAAAAAATGTGCCCGGAGCCGATCCCTTCACCGAACAATATCGAGGTATCCTCGCCTGCTTCGCAGGATGTGGATTATCTGGTGGGTGTGTACCTGTACAATATTGAGGAAGATCTTCAGGTAACCACGCCCCGGATGATCGAACGGGGAAGGGCAGAATTAACAAGGCCGCCGAGACCATTTGCTCTTTACTATATGGTCTTTATAAACGCCGGAGGTCAGGCAGGCCTCAAGGCGGATGATATGCAAAAGATCATCGGTAAGATCGCGCAGATAGTCAATGACAATAACTCTGTGCGCCCCGATGAACTGCAGTCTTGGCTAACAACACAGGAACCTCCGATCGTACTGTCTCAGGCGAAGATAAGTCTGGAGGAAAAGGTAAGGGTTTGGTCGGCGATCAATAAGCCATATCAGATCAGCCTGTTCTACAAGGCGGCACCCGTTTACCTGTCCAGTGCGGAAGTTATCGAGACACCGCGCGTTGTGGATGCAAGCTTCGGGCTGCATGTAACTGGGGAGGACAGAACATAGGATCTATGTGTTATTGTCTTCGGTGTTCAGGTCGCATGAGGGGGGATCTTCATGCAGGGAAAGGAAGGAGGAATCGAAATGGGAGCTTCTGTTATCCGTGCCAGATTGGATCTTTTAATAAGGCTGTATGACACGACGACGGGAGCAACGGTAGACGAAAGAAATGTATTGTTTAAGAGAGACGGTGTGCCCGTCAGACCGGAGTCCAGAGGCGCAGGTACCTACGTATTCATCAACACAGGCAGGGATGATTTTCTCATGCGAATAGAAGTTTTTGGTTACGATGGATATGAGGTCAGCGTTCGTTATGAAGAGTTGGACGAAGGACTTCCGGCCTGCTACGTGTTCCTGATGCCATCTGAGAACACGCTAAGAGGGAGAAACACGCTCAGTTTCTCGGGGACTCTTCCTTTTCTGAAAAAGATCGAGGCGGTGAATCTGAATAAAACAATCTGTGTGACGGGAAATATGAATAAAAAGACCAATGAGATTTCGGTCTTTCATCCGTCGGGCGGATCCATCTCAATGGATGAATGTTTTTACGGATTACTGTCAGCTGACAAAAGTAGCTTTGAAAGAATCGAAGTAGAGAAGATGATCTCGCCGAAGTCTATCAGGCTGAAACGTCCGATTGAGGGAGCTTTTGCTCCGAACCTTCCGATAGCCAGAATCGTTACCGGAGTTGTGCACGGTGACGGAGAATATCTTATCAGAGTGCAGGATGACGGAGAAAATACGAAATATCTGGTGCGATATGAGGTTGGAGAAGAGGTAAGATTTCAGGAAGTTGATTTTCATGATCAGGAGGTATTGCAGTGAGTTTACTGGTAGCAATGGGAGCAAATCTCCTATGTACAATGGGCACTGCGCCCGCACCGATCAAGGTCACATCCCAGAGTAAGGTGCTGCTTGAGGGGAAACCCGCAGCCACCATTCAGGATTGTGCACCAACATCAAATGTAGGTCCCTTCGGGATGTGTACATCACTGGCAAATCCGACAGTAGCTTCTGCAACTGCGGCGGCCCTGGGTGTACTCACACCGCAGCCCTGCGTACCGGTTCCGGCCGGGACATGGATTCCAACCACGCCGAAGGTGCTGGTCGACGGAAAACCATGTCTGGCGCAGGATTGCAAGCTTGCATGTGCGTATGCAGGCCAGATCTCAGTAACACTTCCGGGACAGACCAAGACGAATGCGAACTGATTCTTCTCGGTATCAAGAATAAAAGAAAGGAAAGAAAAAGATGGCAGAATATTTATCACCTGGGGTTTATGTAGAAGAATATGATAATTCCCCGCGAGGTATTGAAGGCGTAGGAACAAGCACAGCCGGTTTCGTCGGCCTTGCTGAAAAAGGACCGGTTTCCGGTGCACCCGTATTTGTACAGAGCTTCAAGGCTTTTAAGCAGAACTTCGGCGGATACTTAAATGAGTTCACTTATGGTGAGTACAGATACCTGGCAAACAGCGTTGAGCAGTTTTTTGCCAACGGCGGAAACAGATGCTTTGTAATGAGAGTTGCTCCGAAGGATGCTGTAGCAGCCTCCTCTGAAGCGGGACTTGTAACATTTAAGGCAAAGAACCCCGGTGCATGGGGCAACAAGATTCAGATCACTCTGAATTCCGTAAAGCGTCACAAGATCCAGCTTCTGGAAGAAACCGATACCGGTTATAAGGCTAAGACAACCGATGGCCTTCGTGAAGGCGATATCGTTGAGTTTGACGGAACCTTTACCAGAATCACAACGATCATGGACAATATGCTCACCTTTGAAGATGAACTTCCGGACAAGGCTGTTGACAACAACATCATTCCGAAGAATGTTCTCTACGTTGTTACATTTGATATGGGTATCCGTTATGCGGATGACGCAGAGCGTTATTCCGACCTTACCTTTAACCCGGCTTCTCCCATGTACATCGGTGCCAAGCTTGCCACAAGCGAACTGGTTGATGTTGAGGTTAAGCCGATGGAAGAAGCAGGCGATCCGGTAGAAGCCATCCTCGGCGATGACGAAACCAGCGGCGCATTCTTCCTGGAGGGCGGTGCGGACGGTACCGTTTCCAAGGTCAACGCAGGCACCTTTATCGGTGAAGACAATGGCCCCGGCAAGCGTACCGGACTGCAGGCATTTGTTGAGAATAACAATGTCAGCATGATCGCAATCCCCGGTATTACCATTCCTGAGGTGATTGTATCTCTGGTTGGTCACTGCGAGAATCAGAGAAATCGCTTTGCAGTTATCGATATGCCGAAGGATTATTACAAGCCTGCTGATCTGATCAACTACAGAAGTATGATCGATTCCACCTATGCAGCTATGTATCATCCGTGGATCGAGGTATTTGATCCGTCATCCAACAAGGCTGATTTTGTACCTCCTTCAGGTGCAGTCATGGGTATCTACGCAAGAACGGATCAGAGCCGCGGCGTTCATAAGGCACCGGCAAATGAAACCGTTTTCTGCTCCGGCCTGAAGACAAATTATACCAAGGAAGAGCAGGATCTTCTGAATCCGGAAGGCATCAATCTGATTCGTGCACTTCCCGGACAGGGAATCCGTGTATGGGGTGCCCGTACAGCTTCCACAAATGCAACCTTCAAGTATGTCAATGTACGCCGTCTCTTCATCTTTGTGGAGGAGAGCATCAAGGCAAATACAAACTGGGTTGTATTCGAACCGAACGATTCAACACTTTGGCAGAGAGTACAGCTGTCCGTATCCGGTTTCCTTGACGGACTCTGGAGAAACGGCATGCTGGCCGGCGATTCACCGTCTGCAGGTTATTTCGTAGAGATCGGACCTTCGACTATGTCCAGGGATGATATCATGAACGGCAGACTGATATGTAACGTAGGCATTGCTCCGTCCAGACCGGCTGAGTTTGTGATCTTCCGCGTAACGCAGTTCACATCCGAAGCATCTGCAGGCGGAGAAGGCTGAGATCATGGAACAGAATAAAGAAAGGGAGAATTAAAATATGGCAGCTACAACATATGATAACGGTAAAGGATCCTACTATCCGTTGACAAAAATGAACTTCCTGGTTACTGTTTCTGAGGTCGCAGGAACTGCCGCGTTCTCAGAGGTAACCGGTGTAGAAGGATCAGTTGATGTAATTGATTTCCGACAGGGCAACTCAGGATCCCTCGCTCCTGTCAAGATTCCGGGACTTGTTAAGCATGGAAATGTAACGCTGAAGATGGGCTATATCATCGACAGCCCCTTCAAGACATGGATTCAGGAGTGTGTAAGTGAGACGCGTGGTCAGATGCCGAGATATGATGTAACCATCGAGCTGATCGACATCAATCCGGGTGCTCCGGCAACAACGGTTACAACACCGACCGGAACCAGAACCTGGACCCTGACCAATGCCTGGGTTTGCAAGTATAACGCTCCCGATCTCGATGCCGGCAACTCCGGTGTTGCGATTGAGTCCGTTGAGATTGCTTACGAAGAACTCGTAATCCCGAACTAGCGCGTAAAATGAGCCATGCACATCCACTTCGATATCCTGTGCGGAAGCTTGCTTCCCAGCACAGTGATATCGAAGTGGATGTATACGGCGAAGCCGCGACATCGACGAGCACGAAGTGCTCGGAGAGGCGTGCATGGCTCATTCAAAACAAAGCACATGCACGAGCACAAAAAATCCAGTATGCAATTTCAGGATGCATGGCTTTGCAGCCGTCTTTTGGCGGTTGCAGCCTGGCCGTGCATCTTACAAAGTGCATAGTGAAGTATGAAGGAGGTTAGTATGCAAACAGTTTATGACTTTACATTACCCAAGGGATATATTGATTCTACAGGAGAAGTGCACCGCCGCGGAAAAATGCGGCTGGCAACAGCAGGTGATGAGATTTCGGCAACCAGGGATCCCAGAGTCCTGCAGAACCCTTCTTATCTGACGATCGTTGTTCTGAGTCGTGTGATCACGGAGCTTGAGGGTGTACAGGGAATATCTGCCACCGTGGTTGAAAAGCTCTTCACGGCAGATCTTGCTTATCTTCAGGATATGTACCAGAGAATCAATGATATCGAACCTCCTACACTTAAGGCTGTTTGCCCGGATTGCGGAAAGACCTTTGAGGTACCGCTAAATTTTACCGGGGAGGGTTAAGGCTTTATCCCGAGGATGAGCTTTACAGAGAGATGGCGTTTATCTCGTATTATTTTCACTGGAGTGAAGAGAACGTAATGATGTTGGAACACAGAGAACGGCGAAAATGGTGCAAGGAGATATCCGGTATCAACAGGGAGCTGAACCCCTCCAAAGAAAAGAAAGAAAAGAGTATTACGGAGATGCAGCCCGCACGTTTTTCATTTAATTAGAAGCTGTAAAGCCCATTGCAGACTGCAGAAACACAGTAAAACCATGAGGATTGACTAATGGCAGGTGGAAATTACGACAGATCCAATAAGAAATCACAGCTGAATCCGGCTGTGGCGTATGCTTTTGCGCTGCAGGTGGAGGCTGCTTTTTTCCTTCCTCTGAGAGCCGTTAGAGTATTCACGAAGGAGAATGAGTTCGACTACTATCAGGAGGGTGGACTGAATGATTATGTTCATTTGCTGAGAAAGCCCATTTCAAAGCCCTTTACTTTCCAGGTGGAAAGGTATATCGGCGTTGACGGGGGATTTCTTGATTTGAACTCAGGTTTTGTGGATCCACTGTCTCTGGGAACAGAGCTTATCCTTCCGGTTATTCTGTATGTTAACCGCAGTCCTGCTGGTGACTGGTATAAAAATATCAGCTTTACCAATTGCGCAAGAGCATACATTTTCACCGGCTGCACCGTGATTTCAAAGGAGTACGGAGAACTGAACGCGGAGCAGAGCAAGCTGCACACGGAGACGGTTACCATCGCGTACAGAGAACTTTTTGCAATCAACCAGATTAGTCCGGATTGGGAATCCGGAGGACAATGGGAATATGACGGGACCGTTGTAGGAGACGGAACGTCACATACCGAAAACCGCAATGTGAACGTAGCGGAGGAAATGAAAAAATGGAACTTCCCGGGGGCCAGACCGGATGGCAAGGAGGAGACGACACCGAGCACGGATCATAGATTGGTACGGAGTAATAAAACTGTTACAGTAACAACAAAGAAACCCAGTAAATGGAATTTCCCAGGAGCCAGACTGGACGGTGCGGCAGAGACAACACCGAGTACGGATCATACTTTAAACCGCAGCGAGAACACGAGAGTGGGAATGAGCAAATGGAACTATCCCGGGACTTCGGAGGAAACGAAAAGTGTTGACCATACTCTGAACCGAAGTGTAAATGAAAAGGCTGATGCCAGTAAGTGGAATTTCCCGGGTGCTTCGGATAAAACCGCCAGTGTGGATCATGTCACAAACAGAAATGTTAATGTGAAGGCAGAGCCCAGCAAGTGGAACTTCCCGGGGGCAGAAGACGGAACAGCCAGTGTGGACCATACAATTAACCGTAGTATTAACGAGAAGGCAGAACCCAGCAAGTGGAACTTCCCGGGGGCCGGCGATGAGACTGCCAGTGTGGATCATACTGCAAACCGCAGCATGAATGACCAGAAAGCAGAGCCCAGCAAATGGAGCTTCCCGGGCGCCGAGGATGGAATGGCCAGCGTGGACCATACCACGAACCGAAATGTCAATGAGAAGGCAGAACCCAGCAAGTGGAGCTTCCCGGGTGCCGAGGATGGAACAGCCAGCGTGGATCATACCACGAACCGAAATATCAATGAGAAGGCAGAACCCAGCAAGTGGAGCTTCCCGGGTGCCGAGGACGGAACGGCCAGCGTGGATCATACCACGAACC
>JAFXZW010000077.1 GCA_017541035.1 Eubacterium sp.
ATGACTCATTGAAATGTACATTTCGGCATCCGTATCGCGTATAAAGAGAGAACGCGGGCCCTAACATAACGCCGGCCCGCGTCTACCAAAAAAAATCTATCTGTGAGATTCTACATAGTCTACAAGATCCTGTACCGTCTTAATGTTCGGGAGATCCTCATCCTCGATCGTAACACCAACAGCCTCTTCGATGGCCATTCCCAGCTCTACGGCATCCAGAGAGTCAGCTCCCAGATCATCTGTCAGAGATGCCTCGGGTACTACCTTATCCTCATCGCAGCTCAGAGTATCAACAATCACACTTTTAATTTCCTCAAACATTCCTTTTCTCCTTTTTATTTCGTGCTTGAATTCGTCAAAAAATTATTTAAAATTTTTTAACTAAATCACATTATATTCATGAATCATGACTTGTCAAGTACAAGTTTTACGGTTTTTTTGCACAGTTTTCCGCCCTGTTTTTCGGCATGTATATGCTCCTGTTTTTCTTGACATATAAGGAATTATGTAGTAAGTATATCTTGAACGTATCATGTCGTTTTCAAAACGATATGTAATCATTTTCCAGTCAAGGAAAGCGACTGATGAAGGAGATGTCCATTCTATGAACGAGCCTGTATTTACACAGGAACCCGGCATTGCCGGGCGCTATATCTATACCTCACATGATGAGAACGAGATGCTGACCGGTATCCGCTTTCAGAATGACGAACATTTCAACTTTGCCTTTGACATCATGGACGAGCTGGCAAAAGCCCACCCGAAAAAAAGAGCCATGCTGCACCTCAGCAAGTCCGGCCGGGAACGCTTCATAACCTTCGACGACATGATGAAGTATTCCAACCAGACTGCCAATTATCTGGAATACCTGGGGATCAAACGTGGGGACCGTGTCATGCTGATCCTGAAAAGGCATTACCAGTTCTGGTTTATTATGCTTGCTCTGCATAAGATCGGTGCCGTTGCCGTTCCGGCTTCCTTTCTTTTAACAAGGAAGGATTTCGAGTATCGCTTCCAGAAGGGAGAGATCAGCGCTGTCATCGCATCCGGCGAAGGCACTCTGACAGATGAGATCGATAAAGCTGCCAAATACTATGGGAAGCTGACCGCCAAAATCATTGTAAACGGGACCAAGGACGGCTGGGAATCCTACAACCGCGGAATCCGCTACTTCAGCAGGATTTACGAGAGAACCTATGACGCTCCCGGCGGAGACGATCCCATGCTGATGTTCTTCACCTCCGGAACAACGTCTTATCCGAAGATGGTCACCCATAATTACAAATACGCCCTTGGGCATTACATCACAGCCCGTTACTGGCACGGGATCAAGCAGGACGGAATCCATTTCACCATCAGTGATACCGGCTGGGGTAAAGCTCTTTGGGGTAAAATGTACGGTCAGTGGCTGTGTGAAGCGACCGTCTTTACCTATGATTATTCCGACTTCTATGCAAAGGAGATCCTGGCAATTCTTCAGAAATATCATATTACCACCTTCTGTGCTCCTCCGACCGTATATCGTTTTCTGGTGCACATAAACATGAAGGAATATGATCTCTCCTCCCTTCAGAATGTTACCACCGCAGGGGAGGCACTGAATCCGGAGATCTTCCGCCGCTTCAAGGAAGCAACCGGTCTTTCCATCATGGAAGGCTACGGCCAGACGGAATCCACACTGATCATCGGTAATCTCGCGGGCATGACACCCCGTCCGGGTTCCATGGGAAAACCCTCTCCCCAATATGATGTTCATCTTCTCCGGCCGAACGGGGAGGAATGTGGCGTAAGGGAAACCGGCGAGATCTGCATCCGCATTTCCGAGCATCGTCCGAACGGTCTCCTGACCGGGTACTACGGGGACGATACTCATCTGGAACACACGATCAATAACGGTTATTATCACACAGGCGATACTGCTTATCAGGATGAAGACGGATTTTTCTGGTATGTTGGACGTGCAGATGATATAATCAAGTCCGCCGGCTATCGGGTAGGCCCCTTCGAGATCGAAAATGAGATCATGCGGCTGCCCTATGTTCTGGAGTGTGCCGTTACCAGCATCCCGGATTCGATCCGGGGGCAGGCTATCAAGGCTTCCATCGTGCTTGCCGAAGGAACAGAGGGAACGGATCTGTTAAAGAAGGAGATTCAAAAGTATCTTCGGGGTTCTCTTGCTTCCTACAAGCGTCCCAAAACCATCGAATTTGTAAAGGAGCTTCCGAAAACCACCAGCGGCAAGGTGCGACGGGCTGAGATCAAGGAAAGTGACTGGAAAGCACCTCAGAAGTCCGCAGAAATAAAAGGAGAACAGCAATAAGAATGAAAAATGACATCGTGATCACCGGCATGGGGGCTGTTACGCCTCTGGGCATCGGTGTGGAAACCTACTGGAACAACATGATAGCCGGAAAATCCGGCATCCGGACCATAACCCGGTTCGACGCATCCTCTCTTCCGGTTCAGATAGCCGGCGAGGTTCCGGATTTTATCCCTGAAGATCATATGCCGAAAAAACTGGCAAAGGAAATGGAGCTCTTCATGCAGTACGGCTATGTTGCCGCGGAAGAAGCTTTAAAGGATGCCGGACTGATCGAGGATGAGAACGGCACAATGCCACTTCCGAAGGAACGGATCGGTATCGTACTGGGAACCGTATTCTCCGGTATTTCCGAGATTGCCGAGGTTCAGCATAAAATATCCACCGGTGCCGGCTCCAAGGTCGGTCCCCGTTTTATCACCCGTATTATCGGAAATATCGCCGCTGCCGAGATTGCTATTGCTCACGGCCTGCGCGGTCCAAGTCTTACTGTTTCCACAGCCTGTGCTTCCGGACTGGACGCCATTTCCACCGGTATCCTTTTACTCGAACAGGATCTGGCTGACGCCGTGATCTGTGTAGGTTCCGAAGCAGCCACCACCCCTCTCACCATTCAGGGGCTTTCCTCCATCCATGCACTGTCCCGCAGAAATGATGCGCCTGCTCTGGCCAGCCGCCCCTTTGACGGAGACCGGGACGGATTCGTTATGGCAGAGGGCGGCGGCGCCGTCATCATTGAGAAAAAGGAATCCGCTTTACGCAGGGATGCACGGATCCGCTGCAACATAGCCGGCTTTGCCAACAGCACCGACGGTTACCACGTAACCAGTCCCCACCCGGAAGGGATCGCAGCCATTTTCTGTATGGAACAGGCTGTTAAGGTATCCGGAATGAAGCTGACAGATGTGGAATACATCAACGCTCACGGAACTTCCACTCCCAAGGGAGACATCATTGAGGTAAATGCCATCAAGACGCTTTTCGGGGATCATGCCCGGAAGCTTGCCGTATCCTCCACCAAGTCCTCTACGGGACACCTGATGGGTGCCGGCGGCATCACGGAGGCCATCGCCTGTGTAAAAGCTCTGGAGGAAGGCATCCTGCCTCCCACCATCAACCAGACCACGCCGGATCCGGAATGCGATCTGGATTTTGTTCCGAACGAAGCCCGCAAAGCCGACATCAAAACCGCCATGTGCAACGCCTTCGGCTTCGGCGGTCAGAATGCCAGCCTGCTTATGACGAAGGTGTGAATCTGAAGCCCCCTATAACCTGTCGCACATGGAAACCCACACAGATATCGGGTATAATCGAGTAGGAGGGGGCCCCTCCTACTCGATGTCGCGTTGGCCGGCCTATGTGCATGCAAGCATGCCCGCATGCCGGCCGTATCGCGCATATAAAAAGAGACTGTCCAACGAGACAGTCTCTTTTTTGCATGAATTTATCTCCGAAGGTTTATCTTCTCCTTCTCAGGATCAGAAGGATCAGACCGGCAAGTAGGACCAGCCCCGGCAGAACGCCGGAAAGGATGATGCCGAAGAACCGTGCATCCGCAAGGGATACGGTAACATACTGATATGCATAGCTTTTGGGTTCGACAGCGATACGTACCGGATGGTTTACCAGCTTACTGAAGATCTCCGCAAAAAGCTTCCGGTTCACGCCGGAAATGTAAGTATCGATGGAATCCTGCGTCATAAAGGGAGAACCGAAAACCACGATCCGTCCGGTTTTCGTCACATCAGCTGCCCCCTCCGTATGATCCGCCGAAGTATTTACCACCTGCTCCCGGTACAGGCCCAGGATATATTTTCCTTTCTCATCTCCTGCTTCCCACTCACTGGTTTCGGAGGTATGGGGATCCTTCTTCAGGAATGCGTTTTCACCTGTTTCCAGAATGACCTGAATATCCTTATCCTCCGCCTTCATTCCTACTGTCATAACGGAAAGAGCGAGATTACCCGCCACCTTCTCCGTTACAGCCGTAGATTGGATCTCCGGTATCAGATAGTAGGGCTCCTGGAAATAGATATCCTCATTCGTTTCGGAAACAATTCCCTGTTCCACCCGGATTCCCAGTTCGGAAAGAAGTCCGTTCAGCCTTTCCGTCGGTTCCTCCCGCCATTTAAGCAGTACATAGAGATTTCCACCCCTGCTTAAATAATCCCGGATGGCACCGATTTCCTCCGCACTGTAATCCTCATCAGGAGCCAGAATGAAGAGACATTGCGCATCCTCGGGGACGGATCCTGCGGATACAATGGATAACGTTTCCAGATCCACATTTTCCCGTATAATGCTCTCCTTGAATCCACCCTCCAGAAGGAGTTCTCCATGCCCTGTCACCTGATAGACCTTCGGAACGCTGCCGCTTGTTACATAGTCGATGGCGCTGGTCAGCTGTCCTTCCAGATCAAAGCCGTCCGGAGCCATCCCATATTCCTGCATACTTTCATCGGAATAGGTATAAATACCTCCTGCGGAAATGGTGCGCCTATGCTCGCCGGATTCCACGATCAGACTTCCCTCATCCAATCCTTTATGCATCCGGGTAAATTCCGGAGAAAGCTGTGGATCCATATATTCCGCACGAAGATGCGGGTACTCACAGTAATTTTTCACCATTTTCACTACATTGACATCCGTGGTTTCCTCCCGTCCGTAAATGTAGATCGTGACATCATCGTTCAGATCCCGCAGGAGCATTTTGGTCTGCTCCGTCAGCTGCTGGTAATCCCGTACGGCCAGATCATGCTCCGTCACACTGTCCGGAAGCAGCTCCGCACCGATATTCAAAAAAAGAAGCCCCACCGGAACCAGCAGGTAAGGAAGCCCCCGTAAGACGGAGAGTTGTCCCTGAAGTATCTTCAACCGAAGAATGGTCAGCAGAATCCCGCCCGCTGCAACCGAAAGAAAATAAAGCAGCGACCGAAGAGAAAAGACCCCTGTCTCCATGGCAAGGAAACGACTCTGCATATCAAATACACTGAATAGCTTCTGCAAAAATGCCACACCCAGCATTTCCCCGAAACCACTGACAGTCTGAAGCACGAAAAGAACAACTGCCGTGATCACCGCCGCGATCACATTGCTCCTCGTTAAAGAGGAAATGAACATCCCGATGGCAATGGCCGCCATGCCGTACAAAATATAGGCAAGCAGTGTGGTATAGGATTCCGTCAGGGCAACGTCCCCGTAAGAGGTTAGAAGAAGGGGATAACCTGCCGCCGGAAGTACCGGGATCAGAAAGTAAGTCAGCATGGCCAGATATTTTCCCAGCACAATCCGTACCGTTGATACAGGAGCCGTGAAAAGCAGCTGATCCGTCCTGTCATGAAATTCCTGGGAAAAGGAACGCATGGTGAGCACAGGTATCGTTACCATAAAAAGGGTGACACACGAAGCAAAGGAATAGCTCACATGGGCCATGCCCTGATACAGGTTGATCACATAAAAATAGATTCCGAAAAGGAAAAGCGCTGCTGCCACATAAAGTACGCCGACGAAGCCGGCGGAAAGGGAACGCATTTCCTTCTTCCATATGCTAATCATCGCCGTCCTCCTCGGCCCAGGCCGCCTCTTCTTCCGCTTCCTTCCGGGATATTTCTTCATAAGCCTTCTTAGTAGCGGTAAGGAAAAGCTCCTCCAGATTCCCCGCTCCGTTTTCGGAAAGCAGGTTCTCCCGGTTTCCCCGGAGTATCAGTCTTCCCCCGGCCAGGATCAGATATTCATCCGCAAGTTGCTCGATTTCGGAAAGCACATGTGAACTGAGAACGATGACCTTCTCCTTTTTCAGCTCCGTGAGCTGTTCCCGAAAGGTAACGATCTGCACAGGATCCAGTCCGTTCACCGGTTCATCCAGAAGGAAGACTTCCGGATCTCCCAGCATGGCCGAAGCCAGACTGACTCTCTGACGAAAGCCCTTGGAAAGCTGGCTGATCAGCCTTCCCTCCACACGCCGCAGCATTCCTTTCCGTATGGCCTGCTCTACCTTCGTCCTTCTTTCGCTCTTCCTGATTCCCTTCAACTCCGCTGCGAAGGAAAGATACTCTCTCACCGTTAATTCCGGGTAAAGAGGCGGTACCTCGGGAAGATAACTGATCTTCCTTTTACAGGCAGCCGGAGCCTTCTCCATACTGATCCCGTCAATCCGAACCTCCCCCTGAGAAGGAGCAAAGAATCCGGAAAGCAGCTGCAGTGTTGTGGACTTTCCCGCGCCATTCACCCCCAGTAGCCCATAAATCTTTCCTCTTTCCAGAGTGAAGCTGACATCGCACAGTGCTACATTTTTTCCGTATTTTTTTGTCAGGTTGATTGCTTCTACCATTTTCTTTATCCAATTCCGAGATTCTTCGCTGCGCTCAGAATGACATTCGCTGTCGTTCCGCTACTGCAGCCTGCATCCGTTGTTATCCTGAGCCATGAAGGAGGGAAGGTTCGATCGGCTGACGATTTGCTAACCTTCAGAATGAAAGCACCAGTTCCACCGGACAGTGGTCCGATCCGAAGAATTCCGGCCGGATCGCAGCTTCTTTGATCCTGTCCTTCCATGCCTCGGATATCAGGAAATAATCAATCCGCCACCCAACATTTCTTTCCCTGGCCTTCATCCGATAGGACCACCAGGAGTAAGCATCCGTCCGATCAGGATAAAGGCAGCGGAAGCTGTCCACAAAACCTGCAGATAGAAGCTCCGTCATCTTCTGCCGTTCTTCGTCCGTAAAACCGGGATTCATGTGATTCGTGGCCGGGTTCTTCAGATCGATCTCTTCATGAGCCACGTTCATATCCCCACAGATGATCACCGGTTTTTTATTCTGAAGCTCCGTTACATAATTCCGGAAGTCGTCCTCCCATTCCATCCGGTAGGAAAGCCGCTTCAGCTCGTTCTGAGAGTTCGGCACATAAACGGTGATGAAATAATACTCTCCCATATCCAGGGTAATGAGCCTTCCCTCCTGGTCATGTTCCTCTATCCCCATGCCCAGGATCACTTCCTGAGGTTCCTCCCGCGTAAAAATGGCAGTTCCGGAATAGCCCTTCCTTTTTGCATAGTTCCAATATTGATGATAACCCGGAAGCTCTATCTTCAGCTGTCCCTCCTGCATTTTACTCTCCTGAATGCAGAAGATATCCGCATCCAGCTTCTGAAAAGTATCCCGAAAACCCTTGTCCCAGCAGGCGCGGATTCCGTTTACATTCCATGATACATATCTTTTGCTTCCCATTTTTCTCTCTCCCTTACATTGTAAACGCCGGATACGGCCTCTCCGCATCCGGCGCTGTAACAGATACTTCAGTTCTCTGTTCCGTCATTCGCGGAACAGGGACCGCAAGAAAGGTTTATGGTCCTTAAGGATCTACATTTCTCCTGACTTTTCCTCAGGAACTGCTTCTTTCTTCTCTTCCTTCTTCTCCTCGGGAAGTGTGAGATCCAGAGAATCCGCGATTTCCTTTAATGCTCTGGCCGAAGCCATCAAAGCGGTGATCTCATCCTCATCCAGGGAAATGGGGATCTTCTCCTCCACGCCATCCGCACCGACGATGGCCGGCATGGAAAGGCAGATATCCGAAAGCCCGTACTGGCCTGTCATCAGGCTGGATACGGAAAGAATGGACTTCTCATCACGGGCGATGACCTCGCAGATCCTGCGGACCGCCATGGCCACGCCGTAATAGGTGGCTTTCTTTCGGTTTATGATCTCATATGCCGAATTCTTCACCATTTCCTGAATATGCTTCTCGGACTGGTCATGATTGAAATGTCCCCTCATCTCGCAGAACTTGGAAAGGGGCACGCCAGATACCATGGCGCTGCTCCAGGCCGCCAGCTCACTGTCACCATGCTCACCGATGATAAATGCATGAACGGTCCTGTTATCAATGGACAGATGTTCACCCAGCATGGTCTTCAGTCTTGCGGTATCCAGAACCGTACCGGAACCGATAACACGGTTTGTCGGGAAACCGGAGAGCTTCTGTGCCACATAAGTAAGAATATCCACGGGATTGGAAACGATCAGCAGAACGCCCTCGCATTTTCTCTTCGCGATCTCGGGAATGATGGTCTTGAAGATCGCCACATTCTTCTGCACCAGCTGAAGCCGCGTTTCACCGGGCTTCTGAGCTGCGCCTGCGGTAATGATGATCACCGAAGCATCTACGATATCATCATAGGTACCTGCATAGATCTTCATGGGCTTTGCAAAGGGAACGCCATGGCTGATATCCATTGCCTCGCCTTCCGCGCGGTTATGATCCACATCGATCAGCACCAGCTCTGAAAAAATACCTCCCTCCATCAACGCAAAGGCTGTTGAGGAACCGACAAATCCGCAGCCGATGATGGCCGCCTTGCGGATATCCACATTTTTCTCCACTGTGTTATCAAGCAGCTTTTTCATGTAACCCTCCTCCCCTTTATCGGGCAAAATAAATTATTCTCCCGCTTCCTCAGACATCTGCATCACATGCTGCAGGAAGCCGTAGAAAAGAAGAACGACACCAAAGGATGCAAAGCCTCTGGTAAAATTACTGATCAACGTTACATTAAACAGGCGAAGTATCCATCCGAGCAGCCAGAGCACCAGTGGATTCAGAGCGATGAAATAAATGGGAAGCTTCAGACGTCTCTGCCAGATCTGGTACATATAGGGAATCGATGTACAGACGATCTTCATGATCATGAGTACATAGAACGGGATAGCCATGTAGAAGAAAACATCCTCTACGATGGTCAGCATATCCGCTCCCATCAGAGATGTGGCGTACAGCTTCTTGTACATGATGGGAAGGATGCATCCTTTTGCATGCAGGAAAAGCTCTCCAACGACGAGAGAAATGCCCCCCAGTTCAAAGGCCTGTACCGCGCGCAGACTCCAGGGATCCTTCCTGGAAGCCGTCATCTTCATCAGGCGGATCATATCACGCATACCGAAGAAAAGAAGGAACACTGCCACACAGCAGATCAGCATACCTGCCTCATAGCGCCAGGTTGCTGCTTTTGTCCAGCTGCTTTGAACGATTCCGTTGGACACATTATCTGACGAAAGACTTTCCATAAACCAGTCACTGATCATAAGAAGCGCGCCGCCGGACATCCCGGTGATCATACTCTGCATCAGCTTTTGCTTATTTTTCATCCCCGTTCCCCTTCCTCAAATGAACCTCACTCCTATCCTCTATCATACTCTTTGACCGGTTTTCGGTCAATCAAAAAATGCCCCGTCCGGGGCATTTTTTTGTATGTCTGTTGTCAGGATGTAATCAGCTTTGAAACATGAGAAGCCGCATCTTCCAGAGTATCTTCACCCTGCAGCGTATAGGTAAGAAGGATAATGATATCCGACTTTCTGATGGCAAACTGCGCACGTCTTCCAACGCCTTCCCGTTGTTCCTCTATGGTCAGCGTCGACCAGGTCTCCCCCAGATAGTCCATATCAATCACATCAACATTTTCATACTGACGGGCGGAAAGCTCCAGATACTCTCTGGCGGTCATATCCTTCATGTAATACAGCTTCGGGTTCACATATGATACGATCAGATTGGAACCCGTGTCTGCATCATAAGCAATGGCACAGGTCATATTCTTTATGGAGTAAGGGCTTACCACCCCATACCACTGACGGTTCACTTCATCCTCCGTCTGACCGGTAGCCGCGGCTACACCTGCCGCATCATACATGCGCCACAAAGCGCCGTCCACCTGAATGACAAAGCCTGCGAAGGGATTATAGTAGGTATTCCCGTCATAGGTTCCTGTCAGAGTCGTGCTTGTGGAAAGATCCGCATCCACATCATTTCCGTTTACGGGATCCCCCTCACTCAGTCCTGAGGGCACAACCTCCGGTTTCTCCGTGGATTGTCCGGTATATTTTTCCCCGGGTTTAATGGTTTCCTGCTCAAAATTCGGTGATGTGTACTTCTCCTCCGGTTCGTTTCCGCAGGCGGAAAAACCGCACATAAGCAGAACAGCCCCTGCCAAAAGGAGTGTCTTCCTTCGTATGCTCTTCATATCCGTCTCCTGATCCGATCCGGGTCAGTGCATCTCCGGATCTATTTCTTTTCCTTGGATTCTTTGGAATCCTTTGCGTCCTTTGCATCCTTTGACTCTTTGGAATCCTTTGCGTCCTTGCTGTCCTTTGTATCGGTGGTCTCGGTCACCTCAGCGGATCCGGCTTTTTCTACCTCGGCAATGGCGCGCTTATGCATGGGAATACGGCAGTTTTTATTATTACCGAACTCGACGATAACGGTCGTATCATCCACTACATCCAGAATGGTTCCGTAAAACCCGCTGGTGGTCATGATGTTATCACCCGGCTCGAGGGAATTCTGAAGCTCATCCGCCTTCTTCTGCTGCTTCTTCTGAGGACGGATCAGCATGAAATACATCAGTCCCACAAAGAACAGAAGATAGATCACGATCATCCAAATGCTTCCGCCGCCGCCACCTTGTTCGCCACCTGAAAGAATCATTCCTGTCATTTCCATATCTCCTTTATAAAACTTTTTTCTGCATCTTTCGTCAGAACATATACCCACCTATATTACATTGTTTTTCCAAAATATGCAACCGATTCTTTCTTAATTTTTCGTAACAGTATTCAGCTTCTCCAGCGTGTCTTTTTTGAATGTGCTCCACCTTCCTTCCCGGATGGCCTCCCGGATCTCCTCCATCAGATGGTTGTAAAACCAGAGATTATGCAGAACGGCAAGCCGGAGTCCCAGCATTTCCTCGGCTTTCAGAAGATGGCGGATATATGCCCGGGAAAAACGTCTGCAGGCCGGACACATACAGCCCTCCTCGATGGGCCGGGAATCCAGTTCGTAGCATTTGTTCTTCAGATTCAGTTTTCCGTAATGGGTATAAACCTGCCCATGGCGTCCGTTGCGGGAGGGATACACACAGTCAAAAAAGTCCACGCCGCGGTCCACGGCTTCGAGGATATTCTCCGGTGTTCCGACTCCCATCAGATATGTGGGCTTCTTCCGGGGAAGATGCGGAACCGTAACGTCCAGAATGTGATACATTTCTTCATGGGTCTCACCTACGGCAAGACCACCGATGGCATATCCCGGAAGCTCAAGCTCCGAGATCCTTTCCGCATGGTCGATCCTGATATCATCGATGACCCCGCCCTGATTGATGCCAAAAAGATACTGCTCCCGGTTGACCGTATCCGCAAGACCGTTCAATTCCGCCAGCTTCTCCTTACAGCGCACCAGCCAGCGGAAGGTTCTGTCCACGGAGGGCTGTATATAGGAACGCTCCGCTTTTGCCGGAGGACACTCGTCAAATGCCATGGCAATGGTGGAGCCCAGATTCGACTGAATCTGCATGGATTCCTCCGGGCCCATGAAGATCTTCCGTCCGTCGATATGGGAATGGAAGGATACGCCTTCCTCCCGTATGGCCCGCAGCTTTGCCAGGGAATACACCTGAAAACCTCCCGAATCCGTCAGGATCGGTCCCCTCCAGGTCGTAAAATCCCGCAGCCCTCCAAGCTGCTTCACGATCTCATCACCGGGTCGAACATGAAGGTGGTAGGTATTACACAGCAAAACGCCAGTGCCGATGGTCGTAAGATCCTCGGCACTGACTGCTCCCTTGATAGCTGCCACGGTTCCCACATTCATGAAAACCGGAGTCTCGATCACCCCATGGGGTGTATGGAAACGGCCGCTTTTGGCGCGGCCGTCCTCCGCGATCAGTTCATACATGAATTATCCTCTGTGCTAAAAGATTATTTACTCCTGCGCAAGGGTTACCTTAACGGTTTCGGACGAATACTGTCCCGAATTGCTTGCTCTCTGCAGTGTCAGTTCAACCTGATCTCCACCCTTATAGGCCTGAAGCGCATCCATCAGCTCATCCATCGTCTCAACCGTCTTTCCGTTGATCGCCGTGATGATATCGCCTGTACGGATTCCCGCGTCCTCTGCCGGTCCGTCGGAAATGAGGCTCTTTACGTAAATGCCTATGGGCATTCCGTAGATCTGGGAATACTCCTGTGTCACGGTGGCGCCGGTGATCCCGACATAGGTTCTTCCCCGGGTACCGTTCTGGATCAGATTATTAATGATACTCATGGCCTTATTGATGGGGATGGAGAAGCCCATTCCCTCAACCTTGCTGTCCACATATTTTACGGAATTGATTCCGATCACTTCACCCTTTGCGTTGAAAAGGGCGCCGCCGCTGTTGCCGGGGTTGATTGCCGCATCCGTCTGGATATAGAAGCTTCCGTTATTTCCGGAGATCGTACGGTTCAGAGCACTGATATAACCAACGGTAACCGACTGGCCGTAGCCAAGTGCATTACCGATGGCGATGGCCGGCTCACCTACCTGCAGGGCATCGGAATCACCCGTTACGGCAATGGAGATCGCTTTGGCCGTGCTCTCCGGAATGTCCTTGATGGGGATCTGAACAACCGCTACGTCAGCATTACTATCATAGCCTGTTACCTTTGCCTTCAGCATCTGACCGTCATTGAAGCCCACATTGATTTCTTTGGCATTTTCAATCACATGATAATTCGTTGCAATATAAAGATAATCATCTGTCTTTCCGATAATGATACCGGAACCGGCTCCCGTCGCTTCCCTCTCATACTGCTGGAAATAATACTGATAGGACGTAGTAACCGTTGTGGTGATGGAAACTATGGAAGGCTGTGCCTTCTTCACGATTTCTGCCACATCATAGGAAATGGTATTCGTTGTTCCGTTATCGGGGTTTACAGTAGTCTGTGTTCCGATGGAATCAGGCGTTGCCGGCGTATAGGAAGCCTGGGTGGAAGAGGATTCCGTACTGCTCTTCTTATCACCGAAGAGTCTGTTCATTCCAATAAAGACTCCGGATGCGATCACACCGAATACCAGTGCAAGTGCCGCAGTCAGAAGGAATTTTCTTCCGTTTCCGGACTTCTTTTCCGGTCCCTTTCCTCCCGCCGGGTTCGGCTTCTTCGGTTCATAACCGCTTACATAGCTTCCCTTCGAGATCTGTCCCTGATCAAAGCTTCCGTTTTGCAGCGCCCCCCGGTCATAACTCTGTGTTGTTCTCTGTGCTTGATAACCGCTATACTGAGACGTCGCACCCTGAACAAATCCATTTGTGGGACGGGAAGCAGGTTCGCCGGTTTTCGCTTCCTGCATCTTCCTTTCTGCCGCTGTCATATACTGATCGGGATAGGGTTCCGGCCGGTAAGCAGTAAGCCGGGGATCATACCCCTCCGGTTTGTCCTGTCTTGATTCCATTTCCTTCTTTCCGTATGTAAAGGTTCCGAATTCATCATTCATAGCCGTACCTCCTTACCTGTCTATACGTTTTTCCTCAATCATTTTATGTGACATAATTTATTCTTTTTTTATGTTTATTTTGTGATATACTTATTATGCATTTTTTAACTTTTATCGATGTAACTGTGAATAAACTGTAACGACAATGCGGTAACCACAAGGGTATGATAACTCTTGTCCCGGCATAAAAGGCCGGATCATCTGCAGGTCAGAAAACTCCAGTAGAGTATACCCGATCTGGGTGAGGATGTCAAAAAGGAGTCAAAATGCTTACCTTGTCCAATGTAAAACTGAACTATCGGAAGCGCACCATCCTGCAGGATGTGAATCTTACCGTCCGCCCCGGCCAGACAGTGGGGCTGCTGGGACTTAACGGCTCCGGCAAATCCACTCTTCTGCTCAGCATGGCGGGAGTCAAGCGACCCGCGGAAGGAGAGATCCTTCTGGACGGGAAAAGTGAGAAAGAGGATCCAAAGGGATATCACGCTTCCATCGGCTTTGTCACTCAGGAAAATGCACTGATCGATGAGCTTACAGCCATGGATAATCTCAGACTGTGGACGGACATGGATAAGGAAGGGATCCGGAACACACTGGAGAATACGAATCTGTCCGTACTCGGAGTCCATACCTGGCTTTCCACGAAGGTATCCCGGATGTCCGGTGGTATGAAGAAACGTCTCTCCATCGCCACGGTTCTGATCAATAAGCCCCGTATTCTTCTTCTGGATGAACCTCTGGCTGCTCTGGACCTTCTTGCAAAAAAAGACATCCTGCATTTTCTCTCCCTGTTCCGGGCAGGAGGCGGTCTTACGGTAGTCGCTTCCCACGACCAGCAGATCTTTGATTTCTGCGATGATATCTATCTTCTGAAGGACGGTTTCTGCCAGAGCCTGTCCGGACTTCCTGCCGGAACTCCGGTTACGGAGGTTCTGAGCCGGTGACGATACCTGCCTTTTCTTCGGTCCACTATCCCCAGCGGAAAAAAGGGAGCTTCCCATGAACTTCTCACAGTTAAAAAGAACCATACGAATGGATTTGAAGCGGGCGATACACCTGCTTCCTTCCGTTGCCATTTATACCCTGATCTTTCTCCTCGGATCTCTTGTGATCATTAAAAGCGGCGAGGCACTCTTCTTTCAGCCCAATCAGAACGCCAAGGTGACCGTAGGTCTTCACATGCCGCTGGAAGACGAAGACAACGCCTTCGGTCTGAAGCTGGTTGAGGAAATGGAGAGCTTCCGGGAAACACTGGATATTCATGAATATGACAGCATAGAAGCCGGTATGGCCGACCTGAATGACAAGAAGATCATCGCCTTTATCGTGATCCCGGCGGATTTCGTCAGCTCCCTCAACAAAGATGAGCATCAGCCGGTGCGTATTCTCTTTCAGGAGAATAACACACTGGATGAGCATATCGTCAATGACCTTCTCCTGAACAGTGCGGATCTTCTGGGAACCGCCGAAGCAGTGAGCTACACTATCCGGAAGGTTTCTTCCGATCTCGGAGTGGAACCGGAAAAGGCTGATGCTCTGGAGAAGTCACTGAGCAGTTCGAATTTCACCTATGTGATCGCGCGTGATCAGCTTTTTGCCCTGGAACAGTTCGATGAACTGGCGGAGCTTTCCCTCAACATGCAGCTGGCAGCCTGTTTTACCCTTCTGGTTCTCAGTCTGCTTTCTTTTCTGCTGACACCCTTCTATCAGGGGCGGAAGCCCACCTATATCATGCGTCAGCATTCCGCCGGACTCGGTCGCTTCGGCATCCGTTTTTCGGAATGGATCAGCACGGTCTTTCTACTCTACGCCTCTTATCTCATTATCTTTGCAGGACTTTTCATTGCCGGTTTCCGGGCGAATTTCATCTCGCTGGTACTTATCATCCCGGTGCTGATGCTGCTTGCGCTTTTTATCCATCTGCTGGCATACAGCGTGAAAAGCTCGGTCTATGCGAATCTGGTGATCCTGGTAGGGATCGTTCTTCTGATGTACATTTCCGGAGGACTGATCCCCATGACTCTGTTGCCGAAATTCCTGCAGAATCTGTCACATGTAAACCCTGTATACGGAATGATCCGGCTGATGCAGCGGATCATGTTCCTGTAGGAGGTGCAAGATGAAACTGAATCGAAATCGTTTCTTCATCCTCTGCAAGCGGAGTCTTCTGCAGCCTGTCAATCTGGCCATGCTGATCACTCTGCTCCTTCTTGCGCTGATCTATAACGGAATCCCCACATCCGAGAGATCCGTATACATTCCCGTAGCCATCCTCTGTGAGGATGATGATCCCCTGATTATCGAAACGGCTGAGGAAATGATCACCCGGAACTCGATCTTCCATTTTTACGCCGTCAGCTCCAGGGAAGAAATGTACAATGACATCTCCGGCGGAAAAGCGAATTCAGGTCTGTACCTTCCCGCCGGACTGGGGAAAGAGGTAACGAATATCGCATCGGACGTTAAGATCATCATGTATATCAGTCCCGCCTCTCTGCTTCCCTCCCTCTGCCGGGATGAGATCTTCAATGTTCTCTTCCGGAAGATTGCTCTCCGCATGGCAAAGGAAAAGGTGGCCGCGACAGAGCCCTATTCCGATATGGATCCCGCTGCTCTGGATCAGCTTCTGGAGGAGACCTATCAGTATTACACAGAAGGATCGGAGATCTTCCGTGTGGAAGACACCTCCGGCGGTGTTTACAACGCCATTACCCGCGAGGAAAAGACTGAACTTCCTGTACGAAAGCTGGCGGGCCTCTTCATTTTCGCAGCCGGCATGATGGGCATTGCAACTTATCTGAAAGACAAGGAAGAGCGCCTTTATGACCGTCTCCGAAGAAGCGAGCGCCCCTTAATGCGGCTCTTTCACATTGCTTCCGCCATTCTTCCCATCACGCTGATCTCCTGGCCGGTGATTCTTGTTACGGAAGGCGGAAACCCCGCGATGCTTCTGCTGAGGATCTTCCTCTATGCGCTGGCCTGCATAGCCTACGCCACCCTTTTTGGATTTCTTTTACGCCGCAGCGCGGTTTATCAGAAGGTTCTGCCCGTGATCCTTACCCTGGCGATCCTTCTGGGAGGCGTGATCTTCGATGTGTCAAAATTCGAGCAGAGCATGCGCATCCTGTCCATGCTTTTCCCACCCTATTATTTCTAAGCAATCTTTCCCCGGATGCAGAGGAAGAATTGCCTCCCGCCCGATTGTGATGTTGACCGTCCAATGATCTGCTTCGATGTTACATCATTCGCCTGACGACCGCATTCCAAAATCGAGCCGAGGGGGAACACAGGATTTTCGCGTTGGGTGCCAAATGGGGAGCACGCCGCCCGGCATCCTTATCGCCCAAAAAACGGGTGAAGAGCCATAATCTCTCCACCCGTTTTTAATAAACAGCAACTAACGATAAATGATCTCGTGCCGTCCCGGTCCATTGGATACCATGGTGATGGGGAAGCCGATCTCTTTCTCGATAAACTCGATATAATTCCGGCAGTTCTCCGGAAGCTCTTCATACTTTGTGATGCCGCGGATCTCCGACTTCCAGCCGGGAAGCACCTTATATACAGGCTTTGCCTTCTTCAGCTTTGTGGTTACGGGGAATTCCTTCGTCACCTCACCGTCGATCTCGTAGCCGACGCATACCGGAATCTCGTCAAGATAGCCCAGTACATCCAGCACCGTGAAGGCCACATCCGTGGTTCCCTGAATCCGGCATCCGTAACGGGTTGCCACACAGTCAAACCAGCCCATTCTTCTGGGGCGGCCTGTGGTTGCTCCGTACTCTCCGCCATCACCGCCGCGATTTCTCAGCTCTTCCGCTTCGGAACCGAAGATCTCACTGACGAACTCTCCCGCTCCGACCGCACTGGAGTAAGCCTTCACAACGGTTACGATCCTCTTGATCTCATAAGGCGGAATTCCCGCACCGATGGCGCCGTAAGCCGCCAGCGTGGAGGATGAGGTTACCATGGGGTAGATACCATGATCCGGATCCTTCATGGAACCCAGCTGACCCTCCAGCAGGATATTCTTTCCTTCCTTAACAGCCTGATACAGGAAGGAAGAAACATCACATACATAGGGTTCAACCATTTTCTTATATTCCATCAACGTATCATACACTTCATCCACCGTCAGCAAAGGCTTCTGATACAAATGCTCCAGCAGAACATTTTTCTGTGTAATGACACGCTCGATCTTCTCCTTCAGAGAAGCCTCCTCATCAAAAAGCTCGCTGACCTGGAAACCGATCTTTGCATATTTATCCGAATAGAAGGGAGCAATGCCGGATTTGGTGGAACCGAAGGATTTTCCGGCCAGCCGTGCTTCCTCATAGCTGTCCAGCAGCACGTGATACGGCATAACCATCTGTGCCCGGTCAGATACCAGGATCTTCGGTCTCGGAACGCCCTTGCTGATGATATCCTCAATCTCATGGAACAGCTTGGGGATATCCAGTGCCACTCCGTTTCCAATGATGCTTACGGTATGATCGTAAAATACTCCGGAAGGCAGCGTATGCAGTGCGAACTTCCCGTAATTGTTGATTATGGTATGTCCCGCATTGGCTCCGCCCTGAAACCGGATGATGATATCCGAGGTTTCGGCAAGCATATCCGTGATCTTTCCTTTGCCTTCATCGCCCCAATTTGCACCTACGATAGCTGTAACCATGGTTCATCCTTTCTCCTGCATGGATCTTATGTCTTTCTTCCGGCTTATCCGTTCTGACCTAAGATCATCAATGGAATCATAATAAAACACACAACAAAAGCCACCTGCAAAAACGCAGAGTGGCTTTTGCCAAAATATTATAGCCTACCCTCTGATTGTTGTAAAGCATAATTTTCGAAGCAGCATTTCCGCTGTTCCTTTGCTCTGCCGGTCAGGGACTAACCGCTTCCCAGCAGGAATCCGGCCATGCTCTTACGATCAGCTTCATTCCGTACTCGTCGGCAAACCGGATTGCTTCATCCGTCGGAACCGCCTTGCTGACCAGAATCGGAATACCCGATGCGATTGCCTTCACAATGAGATCCGCCGCCACCCGGCCCGTGGTAAAAAGAATACAGTCCTCCGGTACATAACCGGAAAGGAGCATGTGTCCCACCGCTTTATCCAGCGCATTGTGACGCCCTACATCCTCAAAGCTTTTGATCTCCCCCTTGCCGTTCAGAATGTAACAGCTGTGGGTCCCTCCGGTGCTTCGGTGAAGCTCCGAATCCTGCCGGAATGACTCCGAAAGACGGAAGATCCGATCCGGATCGATCTCCTTCTCCGGAAGATGCCGCAGCCCGGCATCCTCTCTTCCGGAAAGGAAGGATTCATTCCCCGTACAGCAGGTGGGAATATCCTTTTCTGCCGGAGAAAAGGCTGCCTTATCAGACAAGGTTACCTCGGCGATCTCCCCTTTTCCGCAGATAAAGAGGTCCTCAACCTCCGTAAGGCTTCGGATCAGGCGTTCCGTGTAAAGCCGTCCCAGAACCAGCTCCGCCAGATCACCCGGCGTACAGGAAAGGCGAAAAGCCGGAATCCCGTTTACGGAAACGGACAGAATATGCTCCGTTGCAACCTCCATTTTCCTTTCGACCACTTCCCCCGATGCAGAGCGCACAAGAAATGTTGCCTTTCTTTTTTTCTCCAGTCCGGACGCATTATTCCTGATCTTCATCATTTGATCCTCCCGGAAGGAGACAGGATGGCTAAAATGAATCACATCCTGCCGGTCAGCCATGCCTGTATCCATCCTATACCGTAATCTCCGCCGTGAGTCCCAGCAGCTCCCGGTTGGCTTCCAGTACGGGGCGGATCACCTCTTCGATGAATTCTTCAGTCTGCTGAGGTGCACGGCCAACGTAAAGTGCCGGCTTCATCAGTTCCTCCAGCTCCTCCTTACTTCTGCCGAAGGCCGGATCAGCAGCGATCAGACTGAGCAGATTATTGGGCTTTCCCTCCTGCTTTACCTGACGTCCTGCTTCCATGGAATAGGTTCGGATCTTCTCATGCAGCTCCTGTCTGTCGCCGCCGGCCTTTACCGCATCCATCATAATATTTTCAGTTGCCATGAAGGGAATTTCCTCCATGAAATGCTTTGTGATCACCTTATCATATACCACCAGACCATCTACGACATTGAGATAGAGATCCAGGATACCGTCAATGGCAAGGAAGCCCTCCGGTACGGAAAGACGCTTATTTGCCGAATCATCGAGGGTCCGCTCGAACCACTGGGTTGCCGCAACCAGTGCCGGATTCATGGCGTCGCTGATCACAAAATCCGCAAGAGATGCGATTCTCTCACTGCGCATGGGGTTCCGCTTATAAGCCATAGCGGAAGAACCGATCTGGTTCTTCTCAAATGGTTCTTCAATCTCCTTCAGATGCTGGAGAAGACGGATATCATTGGTAAACTTGTGTGCACTCTGGGCGATACCCGCAAGCACATTTAAAACCCGGGAATCTACCTTCCGGCTGTAGGTCTGACCGGACACGGGATAAACTCCGTCGAAGCCCATCTTCTCGGCGATCCTTTCATCCAGTCGACGCACCTTTGCATGGTCTCCGTTGAAAAGCTCCAGGAAGCTGGCCTGGGTTCCCGTGGTTCCTTTCGAGCCGAGGAGTTTCTGCTGGCGGATCATGTACTCCACATCCTGCAGATCCAGATAGAGATCATGCAGCCAGAGAGTGGCACGCTTTCCCACCGTAGTCGGCTGGGCAGGCTGGAAATGAGTAAAGGCAAGCGTCGGCAGGTCCTTATATTTCATGGCAAAGCCTGCCAGCTCATTCATGACATTGAGAAGCTTTTTTCTCACCAGAAGCAGCGCTTCCGTCATGATGATCACATCCGTATTGTCACCCACATAACAGCTGGTGGCACCGAGATGGATGATTCCCGCTGCCTTCGGACACTGCTGCCCATAGGCATAAACATGACTCATGACATCATGGCGAACCTCCTTCTCACGGGCCTTCGCCACATCGTAATTGATATCCTCCGCATTGCTGCGAAGCTCTTCCAGCATTTCATCCGTGATACGGGGTTGTCCGTCTTCACCGGTCAGTCCCAGCTCCTGCTCCGTCTCCGCCAGTGCGATCCAAAGCTTTCTCCATGTCCGGAATTTCTTATCCGGAGAGAAAATATACTGCATTTCCTTACTTGCATACCGCTCGGAAAGCGGACTCACATACTTATCAGTCATGTCGGTTTCCTTTCTCTATCATTCATACTGTCCTTTGGGTTTCGTATCACAAGCTGATGATTCGCACGGACCTTTTGACCCATCACCATATTGTACCACAAATCATTTCAATGTACCACAGCGAGTCACACCGGGTTTATTCCGGTTTGCAGATCTCCGTGGCCCAGGCAATGGCATCATCGATGTGAGGGCGGAAATTATCGCGCCCGATACGGTCCACGAAACCGCTCTTCACCATCGTCCGCATGGGCTGTTCGTTAACGTGGGAGAAAACAAGGCGGATGCCTTTCTCCTCGCATCGTTCGCAAAGCTGTTCCATAGCATGCATGGCCGTTGCATCCAGTGCCGGCACGCCTCGCATGCGCATGATGATCACTTTGGTATAGTCCTTAAAATGAACTCCTGCCAGACGGTCCGCATCTCCAAAGAACATGGGGCCCGAGATCTCATATACCCGGACTGATTTGGGGATTTTCTTCAGTTCGATACCGTCGGGATCTTCCTCCGGGTCGTAATATTTCCAGGAAGATACGCCGGATTCATCGCTCATTCTTTTCATGAAAAGCACACAGGCCATGATCATGCCCGCTTCAATGGCAACGACAAGATCAAAAACGATGGTGAGCACGAAGGTTGTGACCAGGACAAAAATATCACTCTTCGGTGCCGTTTTGCAGAGATGAACGAAGGTCCTCCACTGACACATATTATAAGCCACCATGAAAAGAATTGCCGCTATGGTAGGCATAGGGATCATTGCCGCATATGGCATAAGGAGAACCAGTACCAGAACAAGGACAACGGAGTGAACCATACCTGCGATGGGGGATCTTCCGCCATTCTTGATATTTGCAGCGGTTCTGGCAATGGCACCCGTCGCAGGAATTCCGCCAAAAAGTGCAGAACCGATATTGCCTGCTCCCTGTGCGATAAGCTCCATATTGGGACGATGGTGGGAATTGATCATGCCATCCGCCACCACGCAGGAAAGAAGGGATTCAATGGCGGCCAGGATTGCGATGGTAAAAGCATCCGGTGCCACCTCCTTTATCATAGCGAAGGAGAAGTCCGGCATGGTAAAGCCGGGCAGGGAGTTGCTGATATTATAGAGGTTTCCGATGGTATTCACATCCATATTCAGGAACTTCACCATCAGAATTCCAACGATCACTGCTATCAGGGATCCCGGGATCTTCCGGGAGATAAAGGGCCATACGATCAGGATCAGCAGACTCACACCACCGACGATCAGAGCCTGATAATTCAACGTGGAAATATTTGCTCCTATTGCTCTGGTCTTATCCATGGTTTCCACAGTAACCGTTCCCTTGGGATAAGTGAGCCCCAGGAAATCCTTCACCTGACCGATCAGAATGGTCACGGCAATCCCTGCGGTAAAGCCTGTGGTTATCGTATACGGGATAAACCGGATCAGGGAGCCAAGGCGCAGAAAGCCCATAATGATCAGGATCACCCCTGCCAGTACTGTGGCCAGCGCCAGACCGCCCATCCCGTTCTTTGCCACAATTCCGGCCACAATCGTAGCAAAAGCTGCTGTAGGACCTGCGATCTGTACACGGCTTCCCCCCAGGAAGGAAATGATAAACCCGGCTACGATGGCGGTATAAATACCCTGCTCCGGTCCCACACCGGAAGCAAGAGCCAGGGCAATGGACAGCGGCAGCGCAATGATCGCAACGATAATACCGGATATCACATCCGTAACCAGTTTTTTTCCGTCATAGGACTTCATCACGCTGAAAAGCATAGGTTTCAGTTTGTCTTTTTTCATTCTTTCATCTCCAGATCCGGCAATGTTCTTTTTCAGAGCCTTTACTATATGACATTATCAGGGATTTGTAAATCCTTTTCTTACGAAGAGCTGTGAAATCCCCAGCATAAAAAAAACTGTCCGAAAACAAAAAAAGATAAAATGTTTCCTTAGGACGTGGTATAATAAAGAATGTCAAAATCGTTTTTACCTATGAAAAAGGAAGAATTCTATGAGTGAAGAAGCACGCATACGAAAAGACAGAGACACTCTGGTGGTTGCCGGAACCGGCGTTATCGCATTTGGCGTATGGAATGTTCTGAAGGCGGTAATGGTCACTTACAATTCCCAGGACACTCTCCTCGAGATGCTTGGTGATACGGAAAATAAGGATTTAGTTATGATCTTTCTATGGCTCTCTCTGGCAGTCGTTCTGCTTGCGGTCTTCGGGATCAGCTTCTATGTCGGAGTATCCGCAAGAAAAGAAGGAATCGGGAGAAAGCCGCGTAAATACCGGGTTCTTGCCTGTCTCATGATCCTTCCGCACTTTTTCAGTGCTCTTACCAGTGTCTTCTACGCTTTTAACGATACCAACGACGATCTGGAGATGGTTGTGTCTGCTCTGGTCGATGTTATGGGTCTTTATGTGATGATCGATCTGGTGATCGCCGCATTCCGTGTAAAAAAATGGATGAAGGAAAATCCAGGGAAAATAGTGTAAAGGAAGGGTAGAAAAGCATGCAGAGAGATTTTCATTATTATGCTACATATTGTGCTGCCTTTCTGGCCGGGTACTCCCACGCTGAAAGTGAAGCCATCGCATACAGCGCCGCTTTGGTGGACTTTTGCTCGGCAACATTTCTTACGGAACTGAACGGGCCGGGGGAAGCTGCCACCACGCAGCTGCAGCTGGAAATGATGGAAATGCCCACCGACCGCTACGGAAGGCAGGAGATCACACGGATCTGGGCAGCCTTTCATTTTCTTCCCTATGACCTTCATGCCGAGGTTAAGGGAGGCCGCAAATACCGGGATAAGTACCGGATGATCTGTAACACAAACAGCGATCTTCTGGTGGAAACCGTACAGCTGGCGAAGGACGCCTCACCGGAGGCTGCAGGTATCGCCATGCATGTTCTGGCGGACACCTGGGCGCACCGTTACTTTGCGGGAACTCCGTCTCTGGTGATCAATAATACGAATTACCATTTCTATGAGGAAATTCCGGGAAAAGGATCAAGGCCTGTGATCTTCCGTCACAACCCCTCCCGTCCGGATGATCCGGAGCATGGTATTTATACAAATACCATTTACCAGATGAGTGAGAATTCCATCATGAATCTCGGACACGGCCGTGCCGGACATCTGCCGGATTTCAGTTTTATTAAATACCGTTATCTCCCCGCCTGGGCACAGTATGAAGAGTATGTGAAGGACAATCCGAAGGAGTTCTATACCGCCTTCTGCCAGATGGTATATGCCCTGAAATACCTGCGTGGTGTACATCCCACATTTGAAAAGGAGGTATACGATACCGAAGCCGTAGAGCCCTATCGGGAGGAGATCGATCAGTTTCTGCGGGTACGGCGGGTGGATTCCGATCTGGGCTGGAAGGTTCTGGGTGAACGTCTCTCCGGTAATCCCATCACCGATTTCATGATGGATCGTTATAAAGCTGAGTACCGGTCGGCAAAGGAAAAGGACGATACGGTACTGGGGCGTTTCTTTACCGCAGCCATAAAACAGAAACAGCTGGTTTCTCTCCGGATCGCCGAATCAGGAAACCATATCGTGACGCTTCGTAAGATTAAACATCAGGAAGAAAAAAAGCAGAAAAAGGAGGGGAAAGCGGTATGAAACATCTCAGAATAATCTACAGCATCCTGATCGGCATCGCGATGATCCTGGTTGCTTTCGTTCTTCTGCTTTACCCCCATGACGGACTCACACTTGTTTTGGGCTTTCTGTCTCTGGTTCTGATCGCCATGGGAATCCGGCAGATGATCCAGTATTTCACCATGGCAAGGTACATGGTGGGCGGAAAAATAACATTCTACCTGGGTCTCATCATACTGGATTTCGGTTTTATTTCCGCATCGATGATCAACCAGTCAAAGATTTACATTCTGATCTATCTCATAGGCATCAACGGCTTCTACGGAGTCATCAGTACCCTGCGTTCCTTCGAAGCCAAGCGGCACGGTGTTAATACCTGGTGGATCAAACTGACGAACGGTATCATCAGCCTAGTCGTTGTTGTCACCTGCTTCTTCTTCATCAAAAACCCGGATAATCTCGTCCGCATTTATGCCATCGGACTTACCATCTCCGGTTTATACCGGATTGCAACCATCTTCCGTAAGGAAGAAGTGGTCTACGTTCAGTAAATCAAAGGAGGGGGATTATCCCGCAATTTATCAAAAATGGGCTGCGGCAATCGGCAACCCTTTATCCTCTTACCAATAACGTAAAATGAGATCCTTCGCAGGTGGAAAAACCACCCAAAGGATCTCATTTTCATTTCGATTCATTCTAACTCAGGATCAGTTCCCGAAGCCGTACCATTCCTTTTCCGTGATAAACGAAATACAGAGCATGAATGCCCTCCGGTATGCTCACCTCACCGATAGCTTCCTTCCAGTCCCCACTCTCCGCTTCTACGGAAATGCTCCCGACAGCCGGGCCGTCAATGGACAGCCGAACCTCAAAGCTTCCGGAGCAGGGCTGCTGATCCGCCGCAAAAATGATTCTGATCCGGTCCGTATCATGGAAATCAAAATATTTATATCCGATCAGCGTTCCATCAGCGATCTCACCCACATAGCGCTCGATCCCGGAATGATCTCCCGCCTCCCTGTGTGTCACATTTGGGAAGCTGTCCTGATAAATGCTGTTGCAGCCGTGGGGCATATGTCCATTGGTCAGGTGGCAGCAGATGGCAGCCGGATAGGTTCCCTTTCCCCTGAGGGGTCCGCCGTTCAATCCGCAGCTGGTGATCTCAACCTGTTCGATCCGCCCGTCCGGAAGGATCCTGATGGGTTCTGCACAGCCCTGACGGCTGTAATCGGATTTGTGCGTCAGCCGGTGATAAAAGACATACCACTGCCCTTCCACCTCAATAATGCTGCCGTGGGTCGTACCGGTCATATTCAGCTTGTCATCCAGCTCTCTCCCGTTGATCCCCACATCCCCGTTGGATACGATGGATCCGCCAAAGACGAAATCCCTGTCCGGATAGTCACTGACGGCATAGCACAGCTCATGATTCTGCTTAGACGAATAGATGAAATAATACTTCTCTCCCACCTTCCGCATGGACGGCCCTTCGAAGAAGGGATGCGTTTCAAAGCCCGTCCCCTTTACACGGTAGGGGATGATATGCCGCGGTTCATCCGCAATGGTAAGCATATCCGGAGCAAGGGTTACGGTTATTGCTCCCATGATGGAATCCGGATAGGAAAGGATCTCCTCTCTGGTCCGCCCGAACATACCCATTTCCGATTTTACATAATCGGAATCCGGTGTAAAATCAGGTCTCTCCTCAAAATCATACTGAGTGCCGTAGTACAGGCGGATCACCCCGTTATCATTGAGTACTGCCGGATCGAAGAGCACATATTTCAACATCGGAGTTCCATCGGGATTCCTTACATATCCCAGATATTCGTAAGGTCCGGCAGGGCTGTCCGACGCAGCCACACTGATGGGGCCCACATATCCTCCCACACCGAAATCACCGCTCATGCTGTAGTACAGATAATACCGTCCATCCGGTCCCTCCACCACATCCGGAGCATACATATACCGGTAGGTATTCTCCATGGCGGAGGTATCTGCATTCCCTCCGGCCAGCTGCACACTGGGGATCTTCGTTCCGTACTGCGGATCCTGATCTGCCCGGTAGATCACTCCTTCATACCGCCAATCCGTTAGATCTCCTGCCGGAGCGGACCAGGTCACATAGTTTAGCATGCAGAAGGTTTCTCCGCCTTCCTTGTCATGAGAGCCGAAGATATATACCCTGTCTCCGAACTGATGCGGTTCCCCGTCGGGAATGTATTCCTCCAGAGGCAGGTACGGGTTAAAGCATTGTTTTTTTTCATCCGCCATTATGATACTCCTCTCCTTTTCTTACGCTCACTTCAAAATCTCTTTTACCGTCTCTGCAAACTGTTCCGGCTTTGAATACTGTACATTATGTCCGCAGCCCGTAAACCGGACAAGGCTTTTCTCCGGAGCAGAGATACTGTCCATGTATTCCTCCACCGAATCCAGGGGGCAAATCCAGTCATCTGTACCGGAAATGAAATACACCGGCATCTGATAATGATTGTCCATCCTGTAAATATCAAAATCCAGTGTTTCGTCGAAAAGCTGTCTGTTCAGCTTATAATATTCATTCAAATCTCCCAGCTGTACCAGAAACCATTTCAGATCATCCATCCCGAAATAAGGGGAAGTGGCGGACATCCAGATGGCATTATCCCTCACTCTTACAGGATGATACTTTGCGGTTTCCTTCCGCAGAGCCATCTGATTCTTTCCGCTCTTCTCCGCACAAAAGGCGATATATGCCTTCTCCAAATCCCGTGTATCCTCTCCTGCCTCCTGCGCCCTGGCCAGAGCATCCCGATAGCTGTACAGATCCGTTTTCTCCAGGGATGTCACCTGGGCCACAGACACAAGCGCCGACACCTTCTCCGGGTAAGCCTGTGCATATCTGCTTCCCAGGATCGTCCCATAGGAATGTCCCATCAGGATCACCTTTTGCTGACCGAAGCGCTGCAGCGCATAATCTACAAGCTCATCCAGGTCCGTCAGTGCCTGTTCATAGGTTGCGGTTACGTTCTGCGGATCCGCAGCCTCATTTTTATAATACGTTCTTCCACAGCCCCGTTGATCCCAGCAGATAAAGGTATAGTCATCCGTCAGATAGTCAGCAAAGGTATAGGTGCAGAAGGTATCCGGAGAAGCAGGCCCTCCATGCAGATAAATGATCACCGGATTCTTCACATTTTTTCCTGTCATCAGAACATACTGCTCCTCACCGCCGAGAGAAAGATATACCTGTTCATCCACTCCTTCAAAAAGGTTTCCATAATGGTTAAAATAACGCACATTCCGTATAGCGATTCCTGTCGACAGGATTCCAAAGAAAAGGACCAGTGCCGTGATAAGGATACCCTTTCCAAACCGCAGCGGAAAAGGCGGCTTCTTCCGCGCTCCGTAAATCTCCTTTTCATGGGCCAGGTGGATACCAATATGACCGATCCCCAGGATCAAGGAGGAAAGGATCATCAGTATATTACTTCCATAGATCCCGAGCAGGAAGAATGCGGCCACCGGAAGTGTGGCTCCCGCCACCCGGAAAAAAAGCAGCCGGGAATAAAAATCCTTCATGGTCTGCCCGCTTCTGAAATACCGTATCCAGTAGATCTCATACAGGATCATCAGCAAAAAAGAGACCACAAGCCACCAGCACCAAGCAGTCCACATTCTCAGATTGAAATCCGAGAAGAAAACCGCCGTTGCCGTGACCAGGATCTCTCCTGCTCTCTCCATAAACAAAAGAAACCTGCTTTCTTTTTTTACATACTCTTCATAGTCCTTCGGCCGGTGCTTCGTCCATATTATGTTGGGTATAAACAACAGGACGAGGTATATCAGGCCCACATAGGAGAATCCAAAATGCATCCGATCATCCGTCGCTTTCCTGTTTTTGTCCTATACAGACATATACTGACATTTTGTCTTCGTTTCCGGGTTTCTTTCCCCGGGTGACTTTTCGCCGGCTTCAATCCTGGTCACCCGGTTACCCCAATTCCGCTTACAGAGCAGAAGCCGGTTTGGGCTGCTTGATCTCCGGCTGATTTTTCTGATTCTGTTTCTGAATATTTTCCCTGCGTTTTTGCTGGGTGATCTTCCTTGCATTTCTCTGAATATAATCATTCTGAATCTTCTGAATATCATCCACAGTCAGCTTCTCACCTTCCTGGATACGCTTCATTCCCTGATCCACAATCTTTTTCGTCAGTTCATGATTCGCGATATTCTGAAGGTCCTGCTGTGTCGGTTCAATTTCGATATTCATCTGGTTCTTCACATTTTTATATGAATGGAGCCAGTTTATCTTCATACTCTTATCCAGGGAATCCATGCGGTTCATATAATAGAGTGTGCTGGAAACGGACTCGGTAAGGGCCTCCTTTATCACCTCATGCTTTGCCCCTGCATGAGTAAGGCCGTCCATCGCTTCCTGAAGATCATTCATCTTATCCTGACATTCATTTCTTAATTCATCCTTCATGCGTTTAAAATCTTTTTCATAAATATTTTGACGCATTCCCGAGATAGACTTCATTACTTCCTTTATGGCAAGGCGACGCTTCTGATCGTATACGGAGGGCTTCTTTCCCTTGCTCAGAAGCGCTTTATCCTGAGCGTCTTTCTTTTTCATATATTTCTTACAGGCAAGATAAGCGTTTCTGGTGAGTAATTCATACCGTTCCATCTCTTCCTTTGTGAGACTGGTTCTTCCGGCTATTTGCTTCATATACTGATCCAGAATATAAAGATGCTTTTTAATATTTCTGAACTCGGGTGATGAAAAACCGCTCCTTGCTCCGAAGGTTACCTCCCGTGTCAGGAAACGAAGGGAGTGCACCTGCTTCTGCTGTTTATCGAGAAGCGTTTCTTCGATCTCAGGCTGGGCGTTAACCGTTCCCTTGTAACGGTTCACAATCTTTTTGGGAACCTTCTTCTCGTCCCCTACCGGAGGCTTTTCCTTCTGCTTTGGATTTTTCACCTTTTGCTGATTGGCATTCTGCTTTGCTTTCTGCTGCTCCGCCTGCCTCTGATTGTTCTCATTTCGGCGGCGGCGTTCCTCATCCATCTTCTCCTGAAAAGCCTCAATATCATTTTCGATGGTAAAACGGGATCTCTTCTTCCAGATATCCTCAGCTTCTCTGAGCTTCCGTTCCGGTACTTCTACGATATCGATTTCAGGCAGCTGTTCCTCTATCTGTTCCCGGTTGCGATTTTGATTTTCTGCCTGATTTCGATCTGCCCGTTCATTTCCGGCCTCGTTGGGATTCCGGTTCTGATTTGCATTCCGGTTATTATTCCGGTTCTGCCGATTCCCGATCTCGTTATTATTCTGATTCTGCCGATTCCCGATATTATTCTGGTTTTCTGCCTCCGCCTGATCTTCATTTATGTCATCATCAAAGTCAACTTCCGGATTATCCAGTTCATATAATCTTTTCGGCATACTCATCACCCCTTATTTTCAAAAAAGCGCTTGATCCTTAAAATATTCATTCCGTCCCGGTATTCATAGGTTACTTCGTCCATTACCTGTTTCACAAGGTGTATCCCAAATCCTCCCTGCTTATTCTCAAACTGCTTTCCTGTGATATCCGGTGTTTCCTTATGAAGAGGATTGAAGGGAATTCCTGTATCTGTAAACTGGATCAGGATATAGGACTGATCCTCCACTACCCTGCAGCTGATACGCGCCTCCCCATTGCCCGGCTCATAGGCATATGAGCAGATGTTGACAAAGATTTCTTCTACCGCAAGCCGTATCTCAGCCTTTACTTGCTTGCTGCATTGGTTTTTAATCAGATATTCGCTGATAAAATCCAAAAGCGGGTCAAATGCTTCCTTAACGGCTTCTACAGTAATGGTATTATCTTTCCTTTCGATAAAGAAATCCTTTTTCCCCCAGCTTCCGCCAAGATGAAACACTTCATCATCGAATGAATTAACCGTGTCTGAACCCATAAATGTCCCCCTGAAACCATCTGTTCAAATGAAACCGTCAGGTTTATATCATTCCCTCTCCGCTGCCTCATTTATCTCTTTGGCTTCCTTCTCCAGTTGTGTCTGCTCGTGCCTCTCCTTTGCTGCCTTTTTTGCCTCTTTGCGTGCTTCTTTTTTCTCACGCTTCTTTTCTGCTTCCCCTTCCTTTTTCTCATTTGCCGCACGGACAAGGAAACCGGAAGCATGCTTTTCAAATCGTTTTACCGCCAGAGCAATGGCGATACGAGCCGTGATGCATCTCGGAGTAAAGGCAGAAAGCTGAAGCTTCTGCTCATCATTTTCATAAAATGCCAGGATAACGGGATAGAATATGTATGTCTTCAGCTGACAGCCGTAAATATTATCTCTGGAAGTAAAATGGACCCCTCTTCCTATATTCCTGAATACTTTTCCCGCTTCAAAAACAGCCTGGGAGTTATTCTTTCCCGAATCATAGATACGGTGTACTCTGGTAAGGCCCAAAGTTCTCAGCTTTGTGGATCCGTCGGTCGGTCCGTAGCCAACATTTTCTACAGCCACATAACGCCCGCTCTCATCAAATACCACATGACCGAGAAGAACATGATAGGCCTCCATCAGTATAGGATTATTTCTGCTTTTCTTTGATAACATGGTTATATCCTGCCACTATCTCAAATTTACCTTCAGCTGCTTAATTCCCTCTGAGATTCAGTAGTCCTGCCAGTCCTGTCATTTCAAAGACTTCCATGACATTATCATTTACATTTGTGATCCTCAGCTTCCCACCCTTTTTATTCAGACGAATATACAGATTTCGGATGGTTCGCAGACCGGCACTGGATATGTAATTCATATTCTGCATATTGAGGGTAAGGGCTTCGAATCTGTCCGCCAGCTGGGCAAAGAGCATATCGGCATCGCCAGCTGTTCTGGTATCCAGATCACCTGATAGCAACAGTTCCCCTTCACTTCCTCGGTTTACCAGTTTTACATCCATAATCCGATACTATGCTCCTCTTTTTTTCTTATTCCTGTCACGTATATACTCACTCAACTCATCCAGTGTGATGGTCATAACCATTTCACCGGATTCTTCCATTTGCTCATCGAGACTCATATTCGAATACTCTTCTGCAGCCTCAGCGAGCAATTCGGCAAAGAGGAAGGGAGTATGTTCGAAGTCATCTTCGTCATCGAAGTCATCATCTAAATCATCCAGATCGTCCAACATCTCATCGTCAAAGCCATCGTCCAGATTATCATCAAAATCTGTATCCATACCTTCTTCCTCTTCCAGATCCGCGTCAAAATCATCGTCCAGGTCGGCGTCGAACTCATCGTCCAGATCCGCATCCTCTTCCAGGTCTGCATCGAATTCGTCATCCAGGTCCGCATCCTCTTCCAGGTCCGCATCGAATTCGTCGTCCAGGTTCGCATCTTCTTCCAGGTCGGCGTCGAATTCGTCATCCAGATCCGCATCCTCTTCCAGGTCTGCATCGAATTCGTCATCCAGGTCCGCATCCTCTTCCAGGTCCGCATCGAATTCGTCGTCCAGATCCGCATCCTCTTCCAGGTCGGAATCGAACTCATCATCCATGTCCACATCGAATTCGTCATCCAAGTCTGCATCGAATTCGTCATCCAGGTCCGCATCCTCTTCCAGGTCGGAATCGAACTCATCATCCATGTCCACATCGAATTCGTCATCCAGGTCTGCATCGAATTCGTCGTCCAGATCCGCATCCTCTTCCAGGTCGGCGTCGAATTCGTCGTCCAGGTCGGCATCCTCTTCCAGATCCACATCGAATTCGTCGTCCAGGTCGGCGTCGAACTCATCGTCGAGGTTCGCATCGAATTCATTGTCCGAATCTGAAGTCGTATCCATTTCGGATTCCGAGTAGAAATCTTCCCCGTAACGCAGATCCGATTCTTCTGAAGCGACTGCACTGTCATCACCGAAATCATTTTCCTGCATATACGGCGTTCCATTGCCCGGTCTTTGTTCAGATCCGTAAGCGGCACCCGATGCATAAGCTATCTGACCATCCATATTTCTGTTTATGGATGAAGGCTCTGCCGCACGAACATCATTTCCCGGATCTCCGTATGCTAAAGCTCCTCCGGCAAGTCCTGCTCCGACGGATATCCATCTCAACTTCTCCAGCAGCTCCTGCTCCAGCTCCTGACGTATACTGGCCCGCAGCTGATCAAGTCTGGCATCCAGCTCTTCTGCAGAATAAACCGGCTGACCATAGGAAACCTGATTCTCTTCAGCCCTGTATTCATTTGCGGAAACCTCTGTCAGATTGAGGCTTCCGTACTGAGTGCCTGACATGCCGGAATCATACGGGATATTCTGCTGCATCTCCGGCTCGTCTGCCTCGTAATCATCCTCAGCAGCATCCACTTCCTGCAGATTGATACTGCCATAGGACTGTGTATTGCCGGATAACGCGTCTTCGTCGACTTCCGAAAAACTGATTCCTCCGAATCTTCCTGTAGCCAGTTCATACTCACGACGGTTCACCGTCTCTTCTGCAGCGATCATCCTGTCTACCGCTCCGATCCGACCTTCGGATACCGGCTCCTCATTTTCGATATTCATGTCAGAGGAGATTTCCGTAAAGCTGATGGAGGAAGGTTTTTTCTCCTCGATTCCCGGATGTTCCGCTTCATATTCGATACGTTCGTCATAGTTCGTATCATGAGCAGCCCGGCTGCTTTCTACAAAGTCTTCCCAGGCCCCTTCCCCTTCCGCTCCGGAGAAGTAGACGCTCTCGAAATCCATATTTTCAAACATACTGACAAAAAGATCCGGAACGTCAATATGGAAGGAGGAACGTGAGGATGGACTCATGATGGCAAAAGCCTGACCGCGTTTTGCATTCAGAATGTCATCCTGCTCCTGCTCGTTAATACCACCGGCCTTTTCATAAAGCTTGCAAAGGTCATCCATATCATTCGGAGCAAGTCCGAATACGAAGCTGTACTGGCAGGCATTAATGATTGCCGTTGACTTCCTGGCGATCTCTTCACTTCCCACAAAGTCCTTGATATTCTGGGTAATAACGATCTGCATACCGTTATACTTACGGATACGCTTTGCCAGCTGGAACATGAAGTCCAGAGCCACCGGGAATTTGGTATCGATGAATACATGGGCCTCATCGATTACAACAACGATCTTCCGCTTCAGATTGTACCTGATGTTATAATCACGGTTTTTGATGATCTCATTATCGATATACTTCAGCACCAGAAGCATCTGGGCATTCGCAATGGTGGTATTTCTGTTTGCCAGCAGGGACTGGAAGTTAAATACCGAGAAATTCTCTTCGGTCGTAATGGTCGAAGGACCATTCCAGATATTTGCGTTTCGTCCTCCGGTAGAGAACTTGGAAATGTAATTCACAAGAGAACGAAGCAGCTGACGCAGATACTCGTTGTTCGTACGTTCAAATTCGGACAGAACCACATCATACAGGTCATCAAAAATGGGATAATCCTCCGCATGCAGGGTTGACAGATCCGTTTCCGCCGTAATGCCGAAGTTCAGATACACACGTTCAACCAGTGAATTCAGGTATTCCAGCGCATCCTTGTCTATATCGGGAAGAATCTGTCTGAAGAATTCTTCCAGGAACTGTAAATGTGTGGAGAAGCTTCCGGCCGGGCCTCCACCACCCTCCCCTGCCTCGTCATCATCAAGTGCAGTAATGATGTGGAAGGGATTCAGACGTCCATAGGTTGCATTTCCGACATTGATGATCTTACCATGCAGATTATGTGCAAGCTCCGAGTACTCATTCTCCGGGTCAAGTATGAAGATCTTGGCATCCTCGGAGGCCAGATTCAGAAGCAGCGATTTCGTGGTATAGGATTTACCGGAACCGGACTTACCCACGATAACCATATTCGAATTGACACGTTCCGCATCACGACGGAAGAAATTGATAAATACCGGGATTCCATCCGAAGATCCCAGCTTGACACCGCCCTGGTCGGAAATATGAGCGAAGATCCAGGGATACATTCCAGCAATGGTATTGGAAGGAATGCCCCGGGACTCCTTCGTCATGGGATCATAGGCTGATATCTGGGAGCCGATAAAGCTCTGAATCTGCATGAAGTCCATTCCGGAGAGCTTCATTCCGGCTTCCGACCAGCTGTGGCGAACACTCTTCTTCATTTCAGGAATAAAGGGAACAAGTGTTTCGGCTTTTTCACCCAGAACCGGATCATCCTTTGTCTGAATCGCATCATATGCCGTAACATAAACATTTACGGAAAGAAGCGTCTCATTTTCCTGCTGAAGGGTGACCAGAAGCGAAGACAGAGTCTCGATATGTGCCTGCAGTTCCAGTCTCTTGGAATCAATGCCCGTATTGACATATCGTCCGCGCAGTTCCGCCAGAGACCGGTCAATGGCCCGGATGGCTTTTGCCACATCCATGGGCTGACATTTCACAACCACCTTTGTTCCCGGGAAGGACATGACTCCTGCGAGCCATGCATCTCCGACAATGGCCGGATAGCTGATAACCCGGAGATTGTGGCTGATCATATTATTCACGATGGTCTTACGAGGTGTAAATCTCACCTTTTCAGGCATCGCCCACTCAAACCAGTGCTCGGGATCAATCCTGTTGATCTGCTTTTCATCAAAGTCAAGGGAATTCGAATACTTCAGGAATAACGCCAATCCCTTGCTATCCAGTCTGCGCGCCGGAAGCTCACCCTGTTCCAGGATATCCAGTGTCTGGCTGATGGCGGAATTCAGCTTATTTCTGTTTCTGTCGAATAGTACGAGATAGAAGAAGGATTCAATAACCTTATTCTCTGTGCAGAGATCCTCGATCTCATTAATCCGCACATATTCAACCTCTACTCTTGCCTTCAGCTCTTCCTCGGAAATCAGTCCGCTTTCGTATGATTTTTTCAGATTATCAAGTTTGTTATATTCCGCTGTCAGATAACTGTCATAAACAATGGGGCGCTGGATTTTAACGATATTAACACCAAATTCTCCGGCCATGCTCCGGAGAATCCTCCCGAAACAAGCCTCAATGGAATTGTTTCGGCGGTGTTGTGAAAAGAAACGGAACTCAACAGGGTCAATCTCAACGACCGCACCCACGTATTGTCCTGCATACTCAATAAAATTATCCTTGATGCCGGTAAATGGCATCAGTCCACTGATATCCTCGTGCTTGGAATTCTCTTCCTTTCCTGAGGACTTCTTTTTCTTTTTTTCGGCAGACCGCTGGGCCCTGGCCTTCCAAACCTCGTCCTGTTCCTCCTTCGTCGATTTCTTGTCCTTCAGGATCTTATTCTCGGCTTTTATGATCTCCTTAAGTCTTTTCTTTTCTTCCTTCGGATCAAGCTCAACCTCTTCTTCAGCGCCCTCTTCATCATAGAATTCATCTACAATTTCCTGCAGATTTCCTTTCGACATACGCTCCAGTTCCTTGTCGTTATATACACGGGCAAGGCGCTTCGGAAAAGCATTATACCGGAGCATATGCCAGAAGAAGATATAAAGCGGCTCATCATTGACACGGACGAGCAGCATACCGAAAATACTGATCACAATGATCGTGATCGCCCAGCGGGCCGGCAGCGACGATACCGCGCAGAGCGCAGCTATCCCAAGGCCTACCAAAGCAACGATAATATCGGCAAAGGTAATGCCCTTAAACAGCTCGATCTTAACTTTTGTTTTTCCAGGTATCAGTCGCATGTGTCAACCCTTCACTACTTTTTTCTCTGGTTTGTCGGATCACCCTTGTTGGCGTTATTCTGCTGCAGTGTGTTCAGAATTCCGGCATTATTGAACATATTATTGCCTGACTGACTGTTTGTTGAATTAACAGGATTCGTATTCACAGTCTGATTCACCGGCTGACCATGATCCATAACCGGATTCTGGTTATTCAGTCCTGTCAGATTGCCTGTATTACCACCGGTATTGATCCCGGAGTTTGTATTTGTACCGGTCGGATTTGTATTGCCCTGTACACCACCGACGCTGCCGGTATTACTTCCCGAATTCCGATTTATACTTTGGTTATTGGGAATATTTACAGGACCCTGTAAGCCCGGATTGCTTCTCTGTGTGTTTCTTTGCGCCCCGGAAATATTTCTCTGGGTGCCGGTAGTATTGACCCGGGTACCGGTAGTATTTCTCTGGGTACCCGGAATAGCACCGGCTGCGTTATTGGCCCGGTTCTGGTTCTGCGGAATACCTCCGCGAGCCGATCCGGTTGCGCTGCCGCGATTAGCCATCCCCTGGTTACGATTGGCAACGCCGCCTGTGCGATTCACTGCTCCGCCCGCATTATTTGCCGTTTGCGGATTTGCATTTGCACCCTGGCTTTGGTTGTTTACACCGTTATTTCCACCCAGATTGTTCGCCATTTGCTGCTGCGGTCCTGCGGGATTCTGATTATTCTGATTATTTGGAAGATTTTGATTCTGATTGTTCGGAAGATCATTATTCCGGTCATCGCCCCCGGCTTCGCCCTGCTGGTCATCATTCTGTCCGCCATCAGCGTCAAAATTGTTGTCCTGCATATCTCCGGCATCTGCAAAATCATTTCTCTGGTTCTGCGGGAGTCCTGCATCATCGCCATTATTATTGCCAGCATTTCCGATTATGTTGCCGCCAAAATCATTTCCTTCCTGACCGGGTTCGAAAGGGTTATTATTATCCCCATCATCACCCTGCCCCTGGTGTCTCTGGTTTCCGGGAAGATCTCCCCCGGCTCCTGCTCCACCACCGAGACCGCCGCCTCCTCCGAGGCCGCCGCCTCCGGGACCACCCTGGCCGCCTCCTCTGTGACCGCCGCCTCCGGGACCGCCCTGACCGCCGCCTCCGGGACCGCCCTGGCCGCCACCCCCGTGGCCGCCCTGGCCGCCGTTATTATTCTGAAGCATCTGATTGGTGGGCAGCTCATGAGCCATCTCTCGTCCCGTACGTTCAGCATCCTTTTTATCCTCAGCATAATCAACTTCAGCAAGCTTCTTAGCCTGGCTTAAAGAATGGCCGCCTTTCTTCATATGATCATAAGCATATTGCATACGC
>JAFXZW010000006.1 GCA_017541035.1 Eubacterium sp.
GGCGTATTCATCTTTCCTCTCTTTCTGCACAGGCCAGGTAATCAGCAGCCTGATTAGTATACTCGAAAAGATGTGCAAAGGTAAAGTCAGCTCAACCTGAATTTACCTTTGCAATGAGGAATTTACTTTCGCAATCAACTAATTTACTTTCGCAATCAACTTCAGTCATACCAAAAAATAAAAAAAATCGAAAATATGTCTTGACTTTCGAACGCGTGTTTGTTATTCTGTATTCACAGATGACGAACATACGTTTGGAGGTGACTCTTATGAGATCAGCACTTGGACATTCTCTTCTCAACATACGAAACCGAAGACTGCTCCTTATCGCAGTCGTTCTGATGATCCTTCTTCTCGCTTTAATCCTTTTGTTCGGGAAAGGAACATCCATGGGTTCTGCGGAAGCAACCACCGTAAAGGAGAAGATGTATACCAGTATCGAAGTACAGTATGGAGATACCCTCTGGAGTCTGGCAGAGGAGTACGGCCAGGAGTACGCGGATCCCTCCGTGTTCATCAGGGAAGTATCCGCCATCAACAAGTTATCCGGTGATCGGATCACCGCAGGCGCATGTCTGTTTATTCCGGTCTACAGATAAATCTTCCTTTTTTTCACCTACTTTTTTCATAATAGGGCTCTGTATGCTTCCCGATCATACAGAGTCCTTATTCTGTTCTTTGGCTTCAATTGCTCTTCAATCAAATTCAGAGCAGCAAAAAAGAACCGCGTGAATATGGATACACGGCATCGTTACTCATGGCGGTCTTATCTCAGGATCGGAAGGAAAAGACTTTGACCGTAGTTGGCGTCCTGTGGTATAATAAAGCGTTATAGCAGTTTTTGAAAGTGGAGACATAATCCTATGAATCAGTGTGTGATCAGTAATATTCCCACCGAATTTCAGGTGGAGAAACCTGTCCCGGAAAAGGAGCCCGAACGCCAGGACTTCTTCATTTCCTTATGCCGGAATTACATCAAACAGAATCTGGAAAAAGGCCTTACCTATGCCATCGTTACCTTCGGGTGTCAGATGAACGTCTACGACTCCGAACGTCTGAAGGGCGTGCTGGAGAGGATCGGCTATACGGAAGCACCCGAGAAGGAAGCAGATCTGGTGATCTTCAATACCTGTACGGTACGTGAAAATGCAAACCAGCGGCTTTACGGACATCTCGGGCAGTTAAAACCGCGAAAAAAGACAAATCCCCATTTTATGATCGGTCTCTGCGGCTGTATGATGCAGGAACCGGAGGTGGTTGCGAAGATCAACACCAGTTATCCCTTCGTGGATTTTCTGTTCGGAACCTTCAATCTGCACCGCCTTCCCGAGCTTTTATATGCCCGTCTGCAGGAGAATAAACGAATGATCGAGGTTCTCCCCGAGCCGAAGGAGCATGTGGAGATCAGAGGAGCGAAGCGGAAATACCCCTTCAAATCCGGTGTGAATATCATGTACGGCTGCAATAATTTTTGCACCTACTGTATCGTTCCTTATGTAAGAGGCCGGGAACGAAGCCGTACTCCCGAGGATATCCTGCAGGATGTGCGGGAGCTTGCAGAAGATGGCGTTACGGAGATCATGCTTCTGGGACAGAATGTCAATTCCTACGGAACGAATTTCATGGAGCAAAGTGAGATCATCGATCATGAACCGGAATACGGTTTTCCGGAGCTGCTGGAGGCTGTCTGCGGAATCCCGGGAATCATGCGCGTCCGGTTTATGACCAGTCATCCAAAGGATCTCTCCGAGAAGCTGATCCGTGTGATTGCAAGGAATCCGAAGGTCTGCCGGCATATCCACCTGCCCATCCAGACCGGTTCCACAAAGCTTCTTCAGGCCATGAACAGGCATTATACCAAGGAATCCTATCTGGAACTGGTGGAAAAGATACGGGCTGCCCTTCCGGATGTATCCCTTACCACGGATATCATGGTAGGATTCCCGGGTGAAACCGAAGAGGATATTGATGACACCATTGATGTGGTACGTCGCGCCGCCTTTGACCAGGCCTTTACCTTTATCTACAGTCCACGGACTGGTACGCCGGCCGCTGCCATGGAACAGCTTCCGGAGGATGTGGTCAAAGCCCGGTTCCAAAGGCTGCTGGATGTGGTCAATGAAGTAGCTCACCGGCGCTGCGGAAGATTTGAAGGAACCGTAAAGCAGCTCCTAGTGGAGGAGGAAAATGATCAGATTCCCGGATATGTGACCGGAAGAACGGAAGAAAATCTGCTTGTTCATTTTCCGGGAGAAAAGTCTCTGATCGGGCAATATATTCCCGTACTCCTGAAAGAATCCAAGGGATTTTATTATATCGGTGAGGCTGATGGCACCGAAAACACATTAGAAAGTGAGTAACCTGCAGTGGAAATTGACAGATCAAAACTATCTCCCATGATGCAGCATTATCTGAAGACACGGGAAGAAGTAGGGGAGCCCATCCTGTTTTACAGGTTGGGAGATTTCTATGAAATGTTTTTTGAGGATGCCCAGCTGGTGGCCCGGGAGCTGGAACTGACTCTAACGGGAAAGGACTGCGGTCTTCCCGAACGTGCGCCCATGTGCGGCATTCCCTATCATGCGGCGGATACTTATATCAACAGGCTGATTGAAAAGGGTTATAAGGTGGCTATCTGCGAACAGGTGGAAGATCCGAAGCTGGCGAAAGGGCTGGTGGAACGGAAGGTGGTACGGATCGTCACCCCCGGTACCAATATCGCAGATCAGTCTCTGGAGGAAGGAAGGAACCATTTCCTGTTCTGTCTTTCCGAAAGCAGGGGACGATTCGGACTGGCCATAACAGATATTTCCACCGGCGTTTTTCTCTGTACACGGGTTGATACCTGGAACAAGGTACTGGATGAGATCATCAAATACGAACCCAGCGAGCTTCTGCTTCCCACCCGTCTTTTGCCCCCGAAGGGGGAAGTGGTATTCACTGCTGATTCTCTTTCTGCAGAGGAGCTTTACCGTCTGGAGGAGATCACGGATAAGCAGCATACCGCCAGAACAGCATTGCCGGAAAGTGATTATGAAGCCGGAAGTGCCAGAGAGGCCGTTCTTCGTCAGTTCCATGTAATGTCCGTGGAGGGTCTGGGACTGCGGGATTATCCGGAGATTGTCAGCGCCTCCGGTGCATTGCTGCATTATATTCAGGATACACAGATGACAGAGCTTTCGCAGATCAATACCCTGCAGCTGTATTTTACGGATCAGTATATGGTGCTGGATTCCTCCACCCGTCGAAATCTGGAGCTTTGCGAAACCCTGCGGGATAAGCAGAAAAAAGGCTCCCTGCTCTGGGTGCTGGATCATACCCGGACTGCCATGGGCGCCCGGAAGCTGCGTGCCTGGGTGGAACAGCCTCTGCGGGACCGGAGGGCAATCCTGGAAAGACAGGATGGAATCAGTGCTTTGTCGGAACAGCTTGTGGTACGGGATGAAATGCGGGAATATCTGAACGCCATCTACGATCTGGAACGTCTGATGACGCGGATCTCCCTGCGCTCGGCCAGTCCGCGGGATCTGCTTGCCTTTAAGCAATCCCTGGGCTATCTCCCCTATATCCATAACCTTCTGAAGGAACTTCCGGAGAAGGAGATCTTCCGGGAAATGCTGGAGCATTACGATGATCTTTCGGATGTCTGGCAGTTGCTGGAAGCGGCCATTGATCCGGATGCACCCATCACCGTAAAGGAAGGCGGGATCTTTCGCCCGGGCTACAGTGCGGAAATTGACGACCTGAAAAATAAGAAGGGCAATTCCAAGCAGCTGCTGGATGAATTGGAAGAAAAGGAAAGAGAGGCCACGGGAATCCGGAACCTTCGCATTAAATACAACAAGGTTTTCGGCTATTACCTGGAAGTGACCAATTCCTTTAAAAATATGGTTCCGGACTACTTTATCCGGAAGCAGACGCTGACGAATGCGGAACGTTATACAACAGATGAACTGAACCGTCTTTCGGATGTGATCCTGAACGCGGAGGATCGTCTTTTTGCACTGGAATATGCTCTATATGCCGAACTGAGGGATAAGCTGGCGCTGGAAGTGGAAAGAGTACAGCATATGGCGGATGTGATCGCCCGGCTGGATGCGCTCTGTTCCCTTTCCGTCGCCGCTGTTCGTTTTCATTACGTGCGGCCGAACATCAATGAGGAGCAGTACATTTCCATCAAAAATGGCAGACATCCCGTAGTGGAGCGCATGCTGGCCAATGATTCCTTTATTCCCAACGATACGCTGCTGAATCTGTCCGATGGACGGATTGCCATTATCACCGGCCCCAATATGGCCGGAAAATCCACTTATATGCGTCAGGTTGCCCTGATCGCCCTGATGGCGCAGATCGGAAGCTTCGTGCCGGCGGATGCGGCGGATATCTGCATCAGCGACCGGATCTTTACCCGTGTCGGAGCCAGCGATGATCTGGCACAGGGCCAGTCCACCTTTATGGTGGAAATGAGCGAAGTAGCGTCCATTCTTCGAAACGCCACCCGGGATTCCCTCATCATTCTGGATGAGATCGGACGGGGTACCAGTACCTTTGACGGACTGTCCATCGCCTGGGCCGTGGTGGAATACATTGCGGACACCGGAAAGCTGGGAGCAAAGACTCTTTTTGCCACTCATTATCATGAGCTTTCGGAATTGGAGGGCAAACTGGCGGGAGTACAGAATTTCTGCATCGCCATCAAGCAGACCGGGAATGGGATTGCCTTCTTAAGAAAGATCATCCCCGGAGGAGCTGACCGCTCCTATGGTATCGAAGTAGCCGAACTGGCAGGTGTTCCCGTTGCCGTAACCAACCGGGCCCGCACCATAGCCCAGCTTCTGGCAGAGGAGGATCTGACGGGAAATATCCGTTATCTTACGGTGCAGTCAGGAGAGAATACAGCAGCTGCCACGGAAGCAGCCATGGTCCCGGCGTCGGAAAACAGCAAGGCAAAAGAAACTCCGGGCGGAAAAAAACGCATGACCGCAGCGGAGCAGAAGGTACTGGATTCCCTTCGGGAAATGGAAGTGAATGACATGACCCCCATTGCAGCGCTTCTGACGCTGCTGCAGCTGAAAGAAACCTTAAGTTAGAGATGGAGATGCTATGATTCATATACTTGACCAAAAGACCATCGATCGAATCGCTGCCGGCGAGGTGATCGAACGTCCTGCCTCCGTCGTAAAGGAACTGGTGGAAAATGCCATCGATGCCGGTGCCACCCGGATAACCGTGGAAATAAAGGACGGAGGGATCGCGATGATCCGGGTAACGGATAACGGCAGCGGGATCCCGGCGGAGGATGTACGCCGTGCCTTCTTACCCCACGCCACCTCCAAGCTGCGGGATGCAGCGGAGCTTGTGGGGATCGGAACCCTGGGATTCCGGGGTGAAGCGCTTTCCACCATTTCCGCGGTTACGGAAACGGAAATGATCACCAAAACACCGGAGGCGCTGACAGGCACCAAATATGTGATCCGCGGAGGAACTGAGGTGACCTGCGAGGAGATCGGAGCACCGGACGGAACGACGATCCTCAGCAGGAACATTTTCTACAACACCCCGGCACGTCTGAAATTCCTGAAAACGCCCATGACAGAGGGATCCTATATCAGTGATCTCATGTCTCATATCGCTCTTTCCCATCCGGAAGTCTCCGTACGGCTGATCAACAACGGGAAAACCATGCTGGATACCGCGGGAAGCGGCAGTCTGAAGGATACGGTATATACTCTTTACGGACGGGACATCACGGGAGGACTGCTTTCCGTAGATCATACGGAGGGAGAAATGCATCTCACGGGCTTTATCGGTAAGCCTTTCCTGTCCCGCGGAAACCGCAGTTTTGAAAACTATTTTGTTAATCAGCGCTATATTAAGGCTCAGGTGGTAAATCGCGCCATCGAAGAAGCCTATAAAACCTATATCATGCAGCACCGTTTTCCCTTCACGGTTCTTTTCCTGGAGCTTCCGAAGGAGCTCTGCGATGTCAATGTGCATCCAACAAAGAGGGAATTCAAATATCAGGATGAAAAAGGACTTTTCTCCCTTGTCTTTCATGGTATTCAGGAAACTCTGAAGCAAAGCTCCCATATTCCGGACATGAACACGGATTACGGAAACCGGGAGAAGATCTACAGGGGTAATCCGGATCTTGCAAAGGTACAGCCCCCCAGAGCAGTAGTTACATTTCCGGAAAGGGCTGTCCCTGAAAATCCTCCGGAAATATCCGTCACAGGACAGGGGACGAATGCTTCCATCTCAGGACAGGGGACTAATGCTTCCATCTCAGGACAGGGAACGAATGCTTCCATCTCAGGACAGGGAACGAATGCTTCCGTCACAGGACAGGGATCAACCGCACCCGCCGAAGGACAGGGAATACCCTTATCTGAGGAGGTGAAAAGGCCATTCCTGCAGCAGGCAGCGGATCATGACGGACATTCCGCAAAGTCCGGCTTTGTATCCGAACCCGCACCGAAGGGTTCCTCCTACCGGATTCTGGAAGCACTGATGCCGAAGGATTTCCGGGAGAAGCTGAAGAATAAGGATGAACAAAAGCAAAAGCAAGCCTTGGAAAACCGCCTTGCAGAGGAGAAAAGGGAAGAGGCTCGCAGAATGACCTTCCGGCAGGAACTGCTCACGGATGAACAGTATCTGCAGGCGGCACCGGAGATCACCGTCATCGGACTTGCCTTTGATACCTACTGGATCACCCAGTATCAGGATACTCTCTATCTGATGGACCAGCATGCCGCACATGAGAAGGTGAATTACGAACGGTTTCTGGCAGAGTTCCGCAGTCGTGACATACATAGTCAGCAGCTGTTCCCGCCCAGGCAGGTTACACTTTCCGGACATGATAAGGAGGCTGTATTAAATCATATTCCTCTGCTGGAGAAGATGGGTTTTTCCGTTTCGGATTTCGGAGGAAATGAAGTTCGCATCACCGCGGTCCCTGCCAATCTGCTGGGATTATCGGATGATGAGGTTTTTCATGAACTGGTAGCGTACATTTCCGCCGGCGTTGAAGGCGTGACTGAGGATATCTTCGTCCGGAAGCTGGCCACCATGGGCTGCAAGGCAGCAGTGAAAGGAAATCAGAAGATCTCTCTGCAGGAGGTAAAGGTTCTGATGCAGGAGCTTCTCAAGCTGGAAAACCCCTATACTTGTCCCCACGGACGGCCTACCATCATTCGAATGACGAAGGATGAACTGGACAGGAAATTCAAGCGGATAGTGGAGTGATCACAGGCAAATGAACAATGAATTTCTACAAGATAACCCCCTCATTATCCTGACAGGACCCACTGCAGTCGGGAAATCGGGACTTTCCCTTCAGCTTGCAAAGCTTTTGAACGGAGAGATCATTTCCGCTGACTCCATGCAGGTCTATCGCGGAATGGATATCGGGACGGCAAAACTGATGCCTTCGGAAATGCAGGGGATTCCTCATCATCTGATTGACATCCTTGATCCGACGGAGGCCTTTGACGTAACGCTTTTTCAGAAGCTTGCAGGGGATGCTGTAAGAGAGATTTCCGACCGGGGGCATGTACCCATTCTGGTCGGAGGCACCGGCTTCTATATCCAGGCCTTGCTTTACGGGATTGATTTCACGGAAGAGCCGGCGAATGAGATCCGAAAGCAGCTGGAGGAGCAGGCGAAATGTGAGGAAGGGCGAAATGCTCTGGTGGAGGAACTTCGCCGGGTGGATCCGGATGCCCTGCTTACCATTCATCCGAATAATATCCGTCGCGTGATAAGAGCCATTGAATTCTACCGGATTCACGGGCGGCCCATTTCCCGGCATAACCGGGAAGAAAGGGAAAAAAAGGCAGCATTTCCCTTCCGTTATTTCGTCCTTACCATGGAGAGAGAGGAGCTTTACAGGAGGATCGAAGGAAGAGTGGAGAAAATGCTTATGGACGGACTGGTTGATGAGGTAAGAAGTCTCATGGATCAGGGACTGAATCAAAGCTTTTCATCCATGCAGGGGATCGGATATAAGGAAATCCTTTCTTACCTGAAGGGGGATACGGATTATGAATCTGCCGTGGCATTGCTGAAACAGAATACACGGCATTATGCCAAACGACAGCTCACCTGGTTCCGCAGGGAACGGGATGTGATCTTTATGGAACGGGAAAATTTCCGGGAAGATAAGGAAATACTTGAATTTATGCTGAAAAAAATCGCTGATCCGTCTTGTTAAAAGACGATTGAGGATCAAAGGAGAAAAAAATGTCTGACACCATTAAGGATTACTACCTGTCCCTCGGAATCGATGAACGTGTTTACGATTATTGTGAGGGAATAGAAAAGAAACTGACGGATCGTTTTCAGGCTATCGATAAAATAGCCGAACAGAATCAGGTAAAGGTTCTCCGGGCCATGCAGAAGGCAAGACTGGAGGAGTCACATTTGTACGGGACAACAGGATACGGTTATAATGACAGCGGCCGTACCGCACTGGAGGAGATCTACGCCGGATATTTCAACACCGAGGATGCGCTGGTGCGGCAGCAGATCACCTGCGGCACCCATGCGCTTTCCATCGCTCTGGCAGCGGTATTACGGCCCGGAGATGAAATCCTGTCGGTAGCCGGTAAGGTTTATGATACATTGCAGGGCGTGATCGGTATCCGTCCTGAGCCCGGATGTCTTGCGGAATTCGGTATCACTTATTCCCAGGTAGACCTGCTTCCTGACGGTTCCTGGGATTTCCCCGGAATCAGCAAAGCACTGAAAAAGGAGACGAAGCTTGTACATATTCAGCGCTCCAAGGGGTATGATACCCGGCCCTCTCTTTTCGTGGATCAGATCGGAGAAGTGATCCGTTATATCAAAAAAATCCGACCGGACATCATTACTCTTGTGGACAACTGCTACGGGGAATTCGTGGAAACCCGTGAGCCCTCGGATGTGGGGGCGGATCTGGTGGTGGGATCCCTGATCAAAAACCCGGGCGGCGGTCTTGCCCCCATCGGTGGATATATTTGCGGAAAAAAAGAACTGGTCCGTCTGTCCGCAGCCCGTCTCACAACGCCTGGACTGGAGAAGGAGGTAGGAGCCTCCCTCGGCGTAACCCGTCAGCTGGCACAGGGCTTCTTCCTGGCTCCCGTGGTAACCGCGGCTGCCCTGAAGGGTGCGATCTTTGCCGCCAATGTTTATGAAGGACTTGGCTTTCCAACCGTTCCCAACGGAACGGAGGAACGGACCGACATCATCGAAGCGGTGGAATTCGGCAAACCCGAACTGATCAGAGCCTTTTGTGAAGGGATTCAGTCCGCTGCACCGGTGGACAGCTTCGTCACGCCTATTCCCTGGGACATGCCCGGATATGACGCTCCGGTGATCATGGCTGCGGGAGCCTTTATTTCCGGTGCTTCCATCGAGCTTTCCGCCGATGCCCCCATGAAAGAACCCTACGCGGTATATTTTCAGGGAGGACTCACCTATCCCCATGCAAAATTCGGGATTCTTTCCTCCCTGCAAAAAATAGTGGAAAAAGGACTGCTTAACGTGGTATAATATTTGTCTGCCTGACAGCTCCCGAAGAGGCAAAAGGAGGAGTCAGGATGGATAAAAAACAAAAAGAAAAAAGCACACATCTCAGGATTTCGGACATGTCCGAGAAGAGCAAACCCCGGGAAAAGGCCGAGAAGTATGGTGTTCAGGTGCTGACGGATGCCGAGCTTCTCGCCGTGATCCTGCGAAGCGGAACGCCGGATGAAAATGTCATCGTTCTATCCGAACGTCTGCTGAATCTCGACCCGAAGCATCCCGGACTGACGGGGCTCTATTATTTGTCCCTGCGGGATCTGACACAGGTGAGCGGAATCGGCAAAGTGAAGGCGATCCAGCTTCTTGCCGTTGCCGAGCTGTCCCGCCGGATCAGCAGGGAAGGAACTGCGGAGCACGTCCGGATGAACAGTCCCGATACCATTGCGGATTTCTTTCGTGAGGATATGCGTTATCTGAAGCGGGAGAGAGTGATGGCCGCTTTCTTTAATTCCGCAGGAGAACTGGTGGGGGAATCCCTCATTTCCGAAGGAACCGTAAACTGTTCCCTGGTATCTCCCAGGGAAGTCTTTATTGAAGCACTTAACTGCGGAGCGGTTTATTTCGTTCTGCTTCATAATCATCCCTCCGGAGATCCGGAACCCAGCAGGGAGGATCTCCGGATCACGGAAGACCTGCATATTCTGGGCAAAATGATGGGGATTCCCTTAAAGGATCACATTATTATCGGGAACCGGGATTATGTCAGTTTCGCCGAGAGAGGAATTCTGAATGAAGTTTAATTATAAAAAGGATATATCGCCCAAATACCTTCTGCTGGGTCTCTCCCTGATCTGCATGCTTCTTCTGGGAATCTCTCTTTTCTCCGAAAGTGCACTGGAGAAGACACGCATTCTATTCGGAAAGGTCTTTATCCCTCTACAGGAGGGCGCCAGTGCCATCGGAGAGTGGACGGCAGAGCGCTTTCAGGTTTTTGGGGATGTAAAGGAACTGCGCGAGGAAAATGACAAGCTCAAGGAAAGAAACCGTGAGCTGGAGGATGCCATTGCCCGCAACCAGGCTGAGCTCTCCGAGCTTTCCGAGCTTCGGCGTCTGTATCAGCTGGATCAGATGTATCCGGAATACAATACCACCGCTGCCCGGGTTTTTTCCGTGGACAGTTCCGGGTGGTTTAATGAATTCTATATTAACAAGGGTCTGAATGACGGAATTTATGAAGACTGCAACGTGCTTTACGACGGTGGTCTTTTAGGTATCGTCGTGGAGTCTTATGCCGATTATTCCCGCGTACGGGCCATCGTTGATGACCGTTCCCGTATCATGGCCGAAATAGGTCCAAACGGAACCCTGTGTACCGTGGAAGGAAGTCTTACCACCTATGCGGATGGTTACATTCTGGCCACCGACATCGATAAGGACGGCAATATCTCTGTGGGAGATACCGTGCTGACCTCCAATGTATCGGATCGTTTTCTCTATGGTCTTACCATCGGCTATGTAAAAGAGATTTACAACGACCCCAATAATCTGACCGTCACCGCAAAGATCAAGACGGCGGTTGATTTCCGCAATGTCCGTGATGTGCTGGTGATCACCGATCGAAAACAGGAAGTGACTTACTGATGCGAAGAATCCTTACGCTGACAATTCTCATCCTGCTGTGCCTGACGCTCCAGTCGACGCTTTTCTCCTTTCATGATCTTGCGGGAAATGTGCCGAATCTTCTCCTGATCCTGACCATGTCCTTCGGAATCATGCGGGGAAGGAAGGAGGGATTGCTGACAGGCTTTTTCTCAGGACTTTTTTACGATATCCTTTTCGGAACCTATCTCGGTCCCTATGCCTTTCTTTACATGATGATCGGCTATTTCAACGGGAAGTTCCACAGAAAGTACCTGATGGAGGATATCAGTCTTCCGGTGCTGATCATTGCCTTTGATCAGCTGGTATTTGATCTTACGGTCTACATCGTTACCTTCCTGATGCGGAACCGTACCCAGCTGGGTTATTTTTTCATTCACCGGATGCTTCCCCATATCCTTTTTGACATACTGATCACTGTACTGATCTACCGTATTCTTCTTTCCATCAATCGTGCTCTGAGAAGAAAGGCTGCCCGTATAAAATGAAGTTGGTAAAAGAATTCCTCATCTACATAAAGGAACTTTTCGTGGCCTACGTGAAAAGCAGGATTTTTCCGGTCACGCTTCTTTCGGTTGTCCTCAGCATCATTCTGGTCAACAGGCTGTTCTATCTGCAGATCCGCCAGGGTGCGACTTATACGGATGATCTTGTGGTCCGGACGGAAAAGACTCTGACCATTCCATCCATCCGGGGAAGGATCCTGGATAATACGGGAAAGGTACTGGCCTATAATAAGCTCACCTATAATCTGACCTTCGGAAATGATACCCGTCTTTCCGCAAGAGCCGAGGAACTGGGAGTTGAGGAAAATGTTCTGAAAAATCAGGTGGTGAGCGACACCATTGATATCCTCACTGCGGAAGGAGACAGTCTGTCCCTTTATTTCCCCATCAAACTGGAGAAGGGCATTTACAGCTTTACCAACAGTGAAACATCCCGTCCCGGTTTTCTCCGGGATGTATATGCAGCCAGCTCCTATGACGAGCTTTCCGACGAAGAGAAGAACAGTACGGCAGAGGAAGTGGTTCAGGTACTCCGGAAACGCTTTGATCTTCAGGATACCTATACACCCGAACGTGAACTGATGATCATGGGCTGCCGTTATCAGCTCTGGCTGAACCGTTTTCAGCAGTATGTTCCCGTGGAGATCGCACAGGACATTTCCGAGAAGAGCCGTTCCACCATTCTGGAAAATCAGGACAGGCTGTTCGGAATGGATATCAAGATCGATTCCATCCGCATTTACAATGACGCGAAGTATTTTGCCCATATCATCGGTTATGTGGGAACTGCATCCGAGGATGATCTTCTCCGTCTGAATCAGGACGAGAATTCCGGCATCACCTATACCACTTCGGATGTGGTTGGTAAAACAGGCGTGGAGCTTATTTATGAAAATGAACTGCATGGCCGGGACGGAAGCGAAACCATGCAGGTAGACAATCTGGGACGTATTATGGAGGTTACCAGCACAACCCCGGCCCAGTCCGGCGGAGATGTCTATCTGACCATAGATGCCAACCTGACCAAATACTGCTATGACATGCTTGAAAAGGAAATCGCGTCCATCCTCATTGCCCATATGATCGATTATAATTATCCGCCTGATGACAATAAGGATAATGTGATCGCGATCACTGATGTCTATGCAGGTCTGTTCAATAATAACCAGATCAGGCTTTCCCGCATGAAGGAAGCCGGGGCGACGGCTCATGAACAGCAGATCTACCGGATCTTCCGGGATAAAAAGGAGGCTGTTCTTTCCGGTCTCAGGAGCCAGCTGGGAGAATCTCCGGCACCTGTGGGTGGACTTTCCGTAGAATATCAGAACTACTGCGAGTATATTTGTGAATTCCTTGCGGCAAAAGGGACCTATCTGAGATCCCGCGTGGAGGATACGGATCCCACATTTGTATCCTACATCAACGGAACCATCAGCCTGCAGAGTTATCTCCGTTACCTGATCAGTATCGAGGCGATTGATGTAACGGAGATCGAAGAGAAGGATGTTTACTACGACTCCGATGAGATCTACCATCTGCTGGCGGAATATATCCTGAAGTATCTGGCTGAGGATGATTCCTTCGATAAAATGGTGATCAAGGTTATGCTTCAGCAGGGAAGCATCAGCGGAAATGATGTGATCCATCTGCTTTATGAGCAGGGCGTTTTGAATGAAGAAAACGATCGGGATTATGCTGATTACCGTTCCGGACTGATCAATGCCTTCACTTATTTCAGGAATAAACTGACATCCTTGGATATTACACCGGCCATGCTGGCCTTGAAGCCCTGCTCCGGATCCATCGTTGTTACGGATGTAAGGACAGGCGAGGTACGTGCTTTAGTCAGCTATCCCAGCTATGATAATAATTATCTGACGAATTCCGTGGATCCTGAGTATTATTCCACGCTTCTTGCCGATAAGACCACGCCGCTGAATAACCGTGCCTGCACCATGCGTACGGCACCCGGTTCCACCTACAAGGTGATCTCATCCATAGCAGGCGTGGAAGAGGGGGTTCTTCGTCCGACGGAAACAATCAAGGACGAAGGAATCTTTGAGGAAGTATATACCAAACCGGCCTGCTGGCTGTACAACAAGAACGGCAGTAATCACGGAGATGTGGATATCATCAAGGCTCTGGACGTATCCTGTAACTATTTCTACTACGTAGTCGGATTCCGTTTATCCACACGGACAGGAACCTACATCGATTCAGAGGGCATCAACGCCCTTGCCAAATACGCCTCCCAGTTCGGACTGGATGCCAAGAGCGGCGTGGAGCTGGATGAGATCTCACCGCACATTTCCGACAATGATGCAGTTACCTCTGCCATCGGACAGGGTAAAAATTCCTTTGCCCCGATCCAGCTGTCCCGTTATGTATCCACCGTGGCAAATAACGGGACCTGCTATGATCTGACGCTGCTTTCCCGGATCACGGACAGCTCCGGCCGGACCATCAGGGCAGGAGAGCACCAGGTACATTCCAAGGTACAGATATCGGATGACCTCTGGAACAGAGTGCACGAGGGTATGCGTCTTGTGGTAACGGATGACCTGGATAAAGACAAAATGCTGAACGGGATCCGCGTAGCCGTAGCAGGAAAGACCGGAACGGCACAGGAGAATACAAATGATCCTTCCCATGCGCTTTTCCTTTCCTATGCGCCCTATGAAGCACCGGAGGTGTCCGTAACAACGGTCATTCAGAACGGATATGCTTCCGCCAATGCAGCGGAGGTTACGGCATTTATTTATGCCTATATGTATGATAAGGAGAAGCTGACGGATTCTTCCCTGAACGGAACGGGAACTCTGTCTGATTAAGGAGCCGGCATGCTGAAGCGATATAAGCTGAAAGACTACAACTTCATCCTTCTTTTGCTGGTGATCGGCATGATGATCTTCGGGATCTTTGTGATCAACAGGGCCAATTCCGCCTTCACGGTAAAGCAGACGATCGGTGCCGGGGGAGCCATTGTGCTCATGATCGCGGTATCCCTTTTTGATTACCATATCTTCTTTGAGCTGAAATGGCTGATCTATATTTTCATCATCGGGATCCTGATTGCTGTCCTTCTGTTTGGTCTGAATGTGAATAATGCTACCCGATGGTTTGCCATCGGCGGTTTCACCTTTCAGCCCTCCGAGCTGGCCAAGGTACTGATGATCATTTTCATGGCCGGACTTCTGGCCAGGCTCATGGAAGAGGAGCAGGTTTCACGGCTGAAGGGACTGGCTGTTTTTGGAGCTACGGTGCTTCCCGTTGCATTTCTGATCTCCCGGGAACCTGATCTTTCCACCACGCTCTGTACGCTGGGAATTATGCTGCTGATGCTGTATATGGCCGGACTCAGTTATAAGATCATTTTCATCGGATTGCTGATCCTGATCCCCGCTGCCGGTACCTTTATGTGGTATATACAGCAACCGGACCAGAAGCTTCTGAACGGATATCAGGTAGATCGTATCATGACCTTTCTTTTCCCGTCGGAGCACATGGATCTGAATTCCCAACAGGCAAATTCCGTTATGGCAATCGGTTCGGGCCAGCTCTTCGGAAAGGGGCTTTCCCCCGGAGATGATGTGGTAACTGTCAGCTCCACACGGATGATCTCCGAGCAGCAGAACGACTTTGTTTTTTCCGTGATCGGAGAGTCATTTGGCTTTGTGGGAAGCGTAATTGTTATTGCAATCATCTTGCTCATAGTGTTACAATGTATAAGGATTGCGCGCAGGGCGAAAGACGCCGGCGGCATGCTTCTGGCAGGCGGCGCGGCCAGTCTTTTCTCCCTTCAGTCCTTTATCAACATCGGTGTTGCAACGGCACTTCTTCCCAACACCGGTATCCCTCTGCCGTTTATCAGCTACGGTCTTTCGTCCCTTCTCAGTTCGGCCATAATCATAGGGGTCGTTCTGAATGTAGGAATGCAGCCGGAGCGATACTGAGTACAGGTAAGACGGACAGGCAGAGCATGATAATACAGAAAGCTTTGGCAGCATAATCTGCAGAAAACAAATGGGGTGGGTTCCGCAGATCAAAAAAAGCAAGGAAAATGGGGTTTGGATCCGACTGAACATCCTGAGCGGATCCTGCAGGAGAAGGAGATTATGAACGTTGTACTTATCGCACATGACCCGAAGAAGAAGCTGATGCAAAATCTCTGCATTGCCTATCGGGGGATACTCAGTCATCACACGCTTTATGCCACGGAAACCACCGGTCGTCTGGTGGAAGAAGCCTCCGGTCTGACAGTGAAGAAGTTCCTGGCCGGACATCTGGGTGGTGTTCAGCAGATTGGCACCCAGATTGAAGCGAACCAGATGGATCTGGTGATCTTCATGCGGGATCCGATGGTGCACATGACGGCAACCAATGATTTTGTGAATATCTGCACACTTTGCGATGTTCACAATATTCCCATCGCCACGAATCTGGCTTCCGCAGAACTGATGATCAAATCACTGGAGCGCGGAGATTTGGACTGGCGGGATCTTTACAAGCATTAGAGTTATGAATAAAGGAATCATTTTTATCATTATCATGTTGCTTATCGGCGGAGGCGTGATCTTTTACCTTTGTAAACAAAGCGGAAGTTATAGCGATGCCTATTCGAAGGAAACCATCGAATCACAGCAATCGCTTGAGAATCTGGCAACCTCTCCGCTTCCCGGCTATGCTTCAAAATTCGCCGTGATCGGAAAGGACGAGGAGATCAATGCGGCAAGCTTCCAGGATAATACCTATGCGGCCATAATGGTAAATAACGATACCGGCGAGGCTGTTGTGGCGCACAATGTGCACCGCAGGATCTATCCCGCCAGTATGACCAAGCTGATGACCGGAATGGTTGTCTGCGACGCAATAAAAAAAGGCGAGATCGCACTGGATGACGTGATCACCATTCCACGTGATATCACATTCCGTGATACGGACGCGGTTTCCAGTTATCTTCATCCCGGCGACAGGATCAGTGTCCGGAACATGCTTTACGCACTGATGCTGTCCTCTTATAATGACTATTGCATTTATCTGGCTGAAGCGATCAGCGGAAGCGAAGAAGGCTTTGTAGAAAGAATGAATCAAAAGGCTGCGGAGATCGGCGCAACTTGTACACATTTTATGAATCCCCACGGACTGGATGATCTGGAGCATTATACGACAGCCTATGATATGTATCTGATTGTAAATGCCGCTTCGGAATATGAGATCATTCATGATATAGATTCCTATACCACTTATACATACAGCTATACGGATTCATATGGAAATGTCATGGAGGATACGGCGGAGGCAACCAACCAGTTCCTGGTGGGAGAGGCAAGTCTTCCGTCAAATATCACGATCAGAACCTGGAAAACAGGGACCACGGGCGGGGCAGGGAACTGTCTTACCATGCGTGTGAGGATCAATGGAACGGATTACACCATGATGGTGGCGGATTCCATATCTCACAGTGATCTCTATCATTGCTACAGCATCATGTTTAACATGGCAGAGTAGGAGACTTGCTTTGGCGGGAAAGAAAAGAAAAAACAACAAAGTCCTCCGGATGAACAAAGCTTTCCGGATCAACTCGGCACTGATCATATTCGGAGTGATCCTCCTGTATGTTCTGGCGAGTATTTTCCTGTCTCTGCGTAAGGAACCCATTACCACCTACAAGGTGAATTCCAGTAATATCAATAATAATATCACCTGCGATGCGGTAGCCCTCCGGAGCGAGAAGGAGATCACCGCGGGAAAATCCGGTTATGTCTGCTATTATGTCCGGGACGGAGAGAGAGTAGCGAAGAATGCGGCAGTCTGTACCGTGGATGAGACCGGAAGTCTGATCCAGTCCATTTCCCTTGTTCCCGAAGGAACCAGCATTTTTACCGCCCGGGATTATCTGGAGATCCGCGGAACCATCGATAACTTCAAGTCCGGTTATTCCGACAATGCCTTTTATAACATTTACAACTTCCGGAAAACCATCGAAAGCAAGGTGCTGGAAATGTCCAACCAGATCCTGATGAAGGAATACCGGACTCAGGGTCCCTCCGTTCAGGCAACCATCATGAATATGGTGGCCCCGGAAAGCGGGATCATTACCTATTATACCGACGGATATGAAAAACTGACTCCGGAGACATTGAAGGCGGAGGATTTTGACAGATCCCGTTATGAGAGGAATATCCTGAAGGCCGGTGATATCGTTGAAGCAGGCAGTATCATTTACAAAATCCTTTCCAACGAAGAGTGGAACATTTGCTGCAGGATCACCATCGATCAGGCCAATACGCTTCTGGATGAGAACCGGCTTCTGTATACCATCAATAATTCGGATATCCTGATGTCCTCCAATTATGATCTGATCCGGATGAATGATGACAGCTATGTTCTGACGCTTCCCATGAATAAGTATATGATCGATTATGTGGAGGAACGGTTCCTTACCGTGGAGATCATTCTGGATGACTTTGCCGGTCTGAAGGTTCCCAATACGGCAATCCTGGATAAGGATGTACTGCTTGTTCCGGAAGAGTATATGACAGCGGGAGGAAATGAAACCGGGGTCAACAAGCTCTATGTGAGGTCAGTCGGAGAGGACGGTGAGCCCACCGTCAGTGAGGCAAGTCCCGAAATCTACCGGTATGATAAAGAAAAGAAGCTCTATTATGTCGGAGCAGACAGTCTTCCCGACGGCGCGGTTCTGATCAAACCCGACTCCACCGATACACTGGCTGTGTCAACTCTGGACCGGGATAAACTGAAGGGCGTTTATCAGGCAAATAAAGGTGTGGCTGATTTCACGGAGATTACCGTAGTAAAATATGGTGATGAGTTCACCATCGTTACAGACGGAGAAGGACTCCGGGAGTACGATAATATCGTTATGGATGCAAACGGTGTAATTGAAAACCAGATACTATATTAAAGAGGTTATGGGTAATGATTGAGGAAAACTATCGAGAGGTCGCAAAGAAAGCGGCAGCAGCGGCGGAAAGAGCAGGGAGAGATCCCAAAGATATCACCCTCATAGCTGTAAGCAAGACAAAACCCCTGTCGGATATCGAAAAGCTGATCCGGATCGGAGTAACGGAATTCGGTGAGAACAAACCGCAGGAGCTGAAAGAAAAGGCTGATCATGTTTCCGCTCCTGTACATTTTCATCAGATCGGACATCTGCAGACGAACAAGGTGAAGGATGTGGTGGGACGTTCGGTCCTGATTCATTCCGTGGACAGCATGCATCTGGCAGAGGCCATCGAAAAGGAAGCGGCGAAAAAGGAGATCGTTATGCCGGTTCTCATCGAAGTGAATGCTGCGGGAGAAGAGACTAAATTCGGCGTTGCACCGGGTGAAACCGCTGAACTGGTCCGATCTGTAAGCCGTCTTCCTCATGTACGCGTCAAAGGGCTGATGACGATCGCGCCCTTCGTGGATGATCCGGAAGAAAACCGGGAAGTCTTTCGCATCATGAAGCAATTATTACTTGACATAAAATTGCAAAGTATAGATAATGTAGATATGGAAATTCTGTCCATGGGAATGACGAATGATTATGAGGTTGCCATCGAAGAGGGTGCCACCATGATCCGTGTGGGGACTGCCATTTTCGGAGCGAGAGATTATGGATCGTCACATTGATCTCATGCAGATTTTCACAGTGATAGGATGAAGAAAAGGGAGAAATGACATGGCTAAGGGGAAAAAGAGTTTTCTGGATTATTTTCGCGTAAGTGACGACGAAGATGATTACGATGAGGAGACCGACGATCTCTTTGATGAAGAGGATGATGATGACGATGAGGGCTTTTCCTTCCGTCGTAAGAAAAAGGAAGTAACGGCTCAGCCGCCGGAAGAACCGGCTCCGCGCCCGCAGTACAGCAGGCCTGCCGCAGCACCGGCTCCGCGTCCGGCATCATCTTATCAGCCGGCATCTACCGCTTCCTATACACCGCGTTCAACAAAGAGCAGCAGTGCAGGGAAAAAACCCCGTCCCCGGCAGGAGGAGGATCCGGGTAAACTGGTATCCTTCGATAATCAAAGGAGAAGAAACTTGAATCCGTCCAGTGAAGTATATGTAATCAAGCCCCAGGAATTTGATGATGCTCAGACTGTCACAGATCTGCTGAAGGGCGGGAAGACCATCGTGATCAATATGGAAGGCGTGGAGATCGATCCCGCACAACGTATTATTGACTTTATCGGTGGTGCATGCTATGGACTGGGAGGCGATCTCAGAGCCATTTCCGCAAGCATTTTCATTGCAGCGCCTCATAACATTGAGGTTTCCGGGGATCTGAGGGATGAAATCTTAAATGAGTCCACACTTTCCCCGCAGCTTGGGAAATACTGATCCGTAAAGAACGGATGGATGGAGGAGAAGGATGCTGACACCGGTTGATATTCAACAGAAAAAGTTCAAGACAGGACTTGGCTATAATAAAGAAGATGTAAATCAGTTTTTTCATGAGGTTTCCGTCAGCTACGAAGAGCTGTATCGTTCCAATGCGGAGCTGAAGGAAAAAGTCATTACCATGGAGGATTCCCTGCAGCATTATAAGGCTACAGAGGAGAATCTGCAGAAGTCGCTTTTGCTGGCAGAGAAAAACTCCGAGGAATCCAAGACAAATGCGGCCCGTGAAGCGAGAAATATCGAGGCAGAGGCCAGAAGCCGCGCCAATGAGATCGTAAAAGAAGCCAGAGAGCAGCTGGCTGACATGGAAAACCGGATGAAGGAGCTTGAAATCCGGTACGCGGAATACAAGCAGAGATTTATTGATACGGCGAAAATGCATCTTGCTTATCTGGATTCCACCGACTTTGATCCTTCCGCAAAGATTTCCGACAGACGATCCTCCCGGGATGAGTCTGACAGACGGTCCGGTGATTCCGGAGGCAGCGGTCTGGGCGGAGCCGGGAGTGTCGGTGCATCCAGGGATGAACGGCGCAGCAGCGCATCCAATGTTTACGGTTCCGTTTTGGGCGGTGAGGGGATCGATCCCTTTGCCGGATTTTAAAAAGTATGAGGATCAGCATCCATACCGGATGCTTTTTCTCTTTTCATGGAGAGAGATTCATGACGACAGAAAAGAAAAAATCAATCCTTTGGATGCTGATCGGATGTATCCTGATCATTGCCGCAGATCAGCTGACAAAACAGTTGATCATTCATCATTATGCAGAGGGAGAGGGGACACCCCTGATCGAAGGAGTTTTTGAGCTGCACCATATCCATAACTCCGGCTCAGCCTTCGGCATGCTTTCGGGAAAGACCTTCTTTCTTACTCTTTTTTCCCTGCTGCTGATCGGAGCCATCATCTATGTCCTGATCCACATTCTTGGGGATCCCCGTTATCGGATCCTGCGGATCATTTTTACCTGCATACTTGGCGGAGCCCTGGGAAATATGATCGACCGGATCCGCCTGGGTTATGTTACGGATTTCCTGTATTTCAAACTGATCGATTTTCCTGTCTTTAATGTGGCGGATATTTTTGTCACCCTTCCCGTAATTCTGCTCATCATTCTGCTGATCTTCAAGTTCCGTGGAGATGATCTGGATGTCCTTTTAGGGGATAAGATCCATAATCCCGACGGAACGTATACGGAAAAGGAAAAAGGGAAAAAAGCTTCCGAAGAAGCCGATACGGAAAAAGAGGAGAAGCGTGAATGATGGAAGAAACCCTTACCCTTTTTCCGGAACCGGAGGAGACGGGGGAACGGCTGGACAAATATCTCTCAGCGGTCCTTACCGATTATTCCCGTAGTTTTCTTTCGGGGCTGATCGCCGAAGGACGGATCACCGTTAACGGCAGTACGAAAAAGGCTTCCTACAATCTGAAGGAGGGAGATACGGTCCAGGCCGTGATACCGGAACCGGAGCCCCTCAGGATCGAAGCAGAGCATATTCCTCTTGATATCATTTATGAAGACGGAGATATTCTGGTTGTGAATAAACCCCAGGGCATGGTTGTGCATCCTGCACCGGGGCACACCTCCGGAACTCTTGTCAATGCCTTGCTTTATCATTGTGAAGGCAGTCTTTCCGGTATTAACGGCATTTTACGACCAGGTATCGTTCACCGGATCGATAAGGATACCAGCGGACTCCTTGTGGTCTGCAAAAATGATCTGGCACACCGCAGACTGGCTGAACAGTTTGCCGTACATTCGATTACGCGGATCTATACGGCTATATGCTACGGAAAAATAAAGGAGAGCGGTACCGTGAATGCGCCCCTCGGACGGGATCCCCGGGACAGGAAAAAGGTAACGATCCTACCGAGCGGTCGTCATGCTGTTACTCATTATGAACCGGCCCTGGAATTGAAAAAGGATTTTACCCTGATTCACTGCAGACTGGAAACAGGAAGAACTCATCAGATCCGTGTCCATATGGCATCCCTCAAACATCCGATTCTCGGTGACCCGGTTTATGGGCCGGCCCATTCGCCCTTTACATTGAACGGACAGCTCCTGCATGCAGGAACGCTGGGATTCCAACATCCGGTGTCAGGTGAATATCTTGAATTTTCCAGTCCGTTGCCGGAACATTTTCAACGGATACTGAATATCCTTTCATGAATGGGAAACCTTTCGGCAGATGAAAGATCGTTTTTATATCATGACGCAAAAGAAGAGGAATGTTTGAACTTCATGGATTTCTGCGTTGATTATTTCGTGAAACCATAGTTTTCCGAAATAATAATGTGTTTTTATTGTGAATACTTTTCGTATCCGGTATATTGGGAGGTCCTTCCATGGCAAATGATTATCACAAACAGGTGGCTCGCGATCAGACGGTCCGGCTTCGGGAAATCACCGCAGAGTTACCTCCGTATGTAAGGGATTATTTTCGCAGCATTTCGGAAACAACCCAGCCCCGGACCAGAACGGCCTATGCCTATGACATTAAGCTTTTCTTCGAATTTCTGATTGACAATAACTCTTATTTCCGTGGAAAAACCCCCAAGGATATTGATCTGGAATCTCTGAACCGCTTAACGGCCGAGGATTTTGAGGAATATCTGGATTACCTCAGTCTTTATACAAAAAACGGCAAGGAATACACCAACAGTTCCTCGGCCAAAAAAAGAAAAATCGTTTCACTCCGGGCTTTCTTCCGGTATCTGTATCAGACGGAACGAATTGACCAGAATGTAACCGAGAAGGTAAAAACCCCGAAAATACACGATAAAAATATTATTCGTATGGAATCGGATGAGGTGGCTAATTTCCTCGACACTGTCGAATTCGGCAATCGGCTTACGAAAAATCAACAAAGGTTTCACGAAAAAACAAAGGTCAGGGACCTTGCCATGCTTACGCTTATGCTATCAACCGGGATTCGTGTTTCCGAATGCGTCGGGATCAATATTTCTGATGTGGATTTTGACCGGACCTCCGTCCGCGTGGTCCGAAAAGGCGGAAATGAGGATCTGGTTTATTTCTCCGATGAAGCTGCGGAAATTCTGCTGGAATATCTGGAGGAAAGGAAAAAAATCGATGCAGCGCCCGGCTCTGAGGATGCACTCTTCCTCTCCTCTCACAGGTCCCGTATGACCCAGCGAAATGTTGAGTATCTGGTGAAAAAATATGCCCGGGTTGCTACACCCTTAAAGAAAATAACGCCCCATAAGCTTCGCAGCACCTATGGAACGGCGCTTTATCAGGAAACCGGTGACATTTATCTTGTTGCTTCCGTGCTTGGCCATAAGGATGTCAACACTACAAGAAAGCACTATGCCGACTTGGATGATCATAAGAAATGGGAATCCCGGAATGAAGTGCGGTTGCGGGAGGATGACCGGATCAGCGCCGGCATTCAGAAGGATGACCGGATCAGTACCGGCATTCAGAAGGATGACCGGATCAGTACCGGCATTCAGAAGGATGACAAAGAATAATAAAAAATGGCGGAAACCGATTTCCGCCATTTTTAATTAATCGTCTGAGATAAGAATTATTTCAGCTTAATACCTGAAAGAATCGCCATTGTACGGGGATCCTCCGCATTATACCAGGATGCAGAAACGAGGATTCCCGTTTGGCCGTCCATGGAATAAACCTGAAAACAGTCCATCATGTCCATATAACGGTAGGTAACTCCGGTCCAGGTTCTACCGCCTGCCACAAAGGTGACATCTTTGGAATCCTTGTTACTCTCCTTTGAATACGCTATGCTGCTTTTACAGATTTCTTCATCTTCCAGCTGTAACAGATAAGAATGGGCATCATTTTCTTTCAGCTGTATCCACAGAGCCTTGGGATTGTCACTTCCGGCCAGTTTCCCCGGCTCCGGCTTCATATCCGCAGGTATGAAAACCTCCGTAAAATTCCCGTAGCTCTGGGTTTTCCCATCTATGCCGATTTCGGCTTCCGTTGTCACCTTTTCCGTCACGGCGGCCGCTATTTGAGTAGCCTCTTCCTTATTACCGCAGCCACTGCAAAGGAGCATAGCTCCGGCAAATATCAAGTATTTCAGAGAGCTTACCGCTCTTCTTCCCTTCATTTTATTCTGTCCTTTCTTCATCATCCTTATTTGATAAAGAGGTAGCCCTCTAACCGCAGTTCCTTAACCTGCTTGGATATTTCCGAATAGCGGTAGGTGATCTGTGTAATGATCAGACGTCCCTCCGGAATCTCCGTAGAGAACAGCGTGGTGGGATCGATCATCTTTCCTTTTTCCTGCTCCACCATATTCCGGATCACAGAGGAAAGATCCACCTGCATCAGCTGGTTCATGCCATAGGTAAGCCGTATTTTTTTTAGGTCATCCAGACCGAGTGTTTCATCATAAACCCCGTTACGGGAAACCAGATAAAACTGAGAATAATCACGAATCGGTATTGCCAGATGATTGGTAGGATAACCATTGGAATAATAACTGCTGAAGGACCATTCATCATACTCATCATAAGCATATCCGGAAGCACTCGGAGTGTCCGGCATTTTTAAAAGGGACTCCAGCTGTTCACTTTTATAACTGGTTTTCAGGAATACTTCCCCGTAAATATTATGTAATAGTACCAGGCGTGCACTTTTTCCGTCGTACTGGAGCTTCGCCATGTTCTGATACTCCTCCGGTGTCCAGTCCCGGTTCAGGCTTTTCAGCTCTGTTATTTCCCTGACAATGTCCGTCAGTCTGCTCTCCTGCGATATATCCTCCACATATTCCGCACTGGTCCATGGAAGGATGATACCGAAGAAATATACAGCCATCAGTACATAGAGCATCCATTCATAATGTTCACTGTAGGAAATCCGGGTTTTTCTGAGCAGAATGAAAACCAGATTGACAAGCGGCTCCCAGGCAGTATAAATAAACTGAACAATAATGAAATAAACGCCAAATACCCGAAGTGTCGTCCATCCGCAGGCATTGATGCGGAGGATGATGGCATATAGCTCCAGCAGGATAAACGGTGACACGATATATTTCATATACCGGATCAAAATGTTATACAGTGATTTCGGCAGATGCTTTGTAAAGGCATAGGCCATGGTCCAGATGACCACTCCGACAGAGAAAATCCCCGCGCAGAAATAAAATACCTGATTAACCGGAAAAGTCCATGTAATCACGATCCGTGCCATATAAATGTATATAACAAGGACCGCCGCCATGTAGATCGGCATCAGGGCATAGAGCACCAGTCCCTTCACAAAGCCGGAGGGACGTTCCTCTGTACGGTTCGTCAGACAGGAAAGGAAATAAGGAACGTAGACAATGGGTATCAGGAATAATTCCATACGGACGATCCAGGTACCGATCTTCAGAGGAACGATCAGCAGATCGACCATGTATAAAATGAGCAGGAAACCCAGATTCAGCACAAGCAGGATCAGAAAGATCCGGAAGCAGGAAAAGATCATGCGCACGGCATACTGCTCAAAGGAAAGCCGGCTTTCCCGTATGATTGCAAGAAGGGAAAGGCCTGTCAGGATCAGTACATAAAATCCCATCAGGGCAATATAATAATATTTTACCAAAGTGGACTCATTATTATAGCAGACAACATCTACGATCACCCAAAGAAGAGCCAGTACTCCGGAAAGAATATAGCCTGTGATGGTGATCTCCTTGCTTTTATTGGGGCGAAGGCAGTTTTCGGTAAAGAAAACCCCTGTCAGCATCATAATAAGAAGGATCGTCAGATACTCCTCATTTCTTGCAAATGTTATATCTGCGATATCCAGAACCAGACAATACATGCAGAGAAGAAAAACAATGGACAGTGTTCCCACATATTTGCGAAGCACAAGCAGAATGCTGCGTTGTTCATTTTGGAAGAAGTTTTTTACTTTTCCCATTATACTCTCCCCTGCCTTTTTTCCGCGGCCTGAATGATCAGGTCAACGACATCTCTTTTTCCAAAGGCTGCACTGTTAATGGAAAGATCATAATTATCCGCTTTTCCCCATTTTGATGAGGTATAGTAGTTATAATAAGCCGCTCTTCCCTTATCTTCCTTTTGAATCTGTTCCCGGGCCTGCTTTTCGGAAAGGGAAAAACGCTCCATAACGGTACGGGTACGTACTTCTGTGGGGGCATATATGAACACGTTCAGAACACCGGTCTGATTCCGGAGAACATAATCCGCACAACGGCCGATGAAAACACCGGAGCCTTCATTCGCCAGCTTTTCAATGGTATGGTAGGTGGCCATAAAAGCCTTCTGATTGAGACTCATTCCGTAGCCCTGCTGCTCATAGGAATAGGTAAAGGCATAGGGATCCATGACCACGGAATAGAGAAAGCTGTTGGAACGCTTTTCATCCATTTCATCAAGAAGATTCTCCCAAAGCCCGGACTCCTTCGCGGCCTGCTTGATCAGTTGCTTATCATAACAGGGAATTCCCAACTGCTCGGCTACTTTTTCGCCGATGATACGTCCGTTACTTCCAAATTGCCGTCCGATGGTGATCAGTACCTTTCCCATAACTCAGATCCCCCATTTCTTTTCAATCTCGTTAATATAATCAAATCGACTGTTGATGTTCTTTTCCAGTTCTTCAACCTTCTTCTCATGTTCGATCTGATGAACAGCCTCCTCATAATCCCGGAGTGCCAGTGCCCTCTCCATCAGAATGGCATTTTCATCCTTCTGGATCTTGGTCCTGATGGCCCTTTTTCCGTCCTTATAGCCCAGGAGACGCTTGATTGCCTTGTCCTTATCATAGAAATTCAATGTTCCCGTGAAGATGTCCCCCAGATCATGGCTTGGATCGATCACAATGAATTCCGCATCCGAATACTGGGGATAGGAAAAAGTTCTACCGGCCGTAAGCCCGATCACGATGAACCGGCGGATTCCCGCATCATAAAGAGGCTTGATGGGTTCATTATCCACCACGCCGCCATCCCGGTATTTCTGTCCTCTGATGTCAACCGTATCATAAACCACCGGCATCGCCGTGGAAGCCATCAGAGCCTTTCGGATCTCATCCCGGGATGCCCCGTTCAGCAGCAGATATTCCGGTACATAGCTGTCACCGACCTGGCGTGCTACTCCGCAGTAGATGGTCTTCTCGCTTCCGGAAATGGCGTTGATATCCAATTTGGTATCCATCAGCCGGTTCATTTCATCTCTGGAGAAATAGATTTTTCCGGATGCCAGCATGGCGGGATCGATATCGAAAAGAACTCCCATATTGATCTCATCCCAGGTTTTATAAGCTTTTTCATAATCCTTCTGGATATAAAGGACGGCGTTGATCGCACCGATGGATGTTCCCGCCACTGCCTTAACGTCATCCAGTATACCTTCTTCATCCAGCGCACGAAGCACGCCGATCTGATAGGCGCCCTTTCCGCCACCTCCAGAAAGAACAAGTCCCAGATCGGATGCTTCAAAATGCGGCTTCGGTACGGAAGGCACCTCGGCCGGCAGTGGTATTATCTCAGTGGTTCCCTCCTCCGGCGGAACTTCCAGAAATGAAGTTTCCTCCGACGGAACCTCAAGATAGGAATTATCCATGGCAAACCCTCCCCATATTGATTACCTGTCAGTCTGACAGAAAATGTGCGACAAGGAAAAGTTACGGTCTTACCTGTCCATCTCCGTAGATGATAAACTTCGTTGTCGTCAGTGCAAGCAGACCCATGGGGCCTCTGGCATGCAGCTTTTGTGTGGAAATGCCGATTTCTGCACCAAAGCCGAATTCAAAGCCATCCGAAAAACGTGTGGATGCATTGACATAGACACAGGCGGAATCCACCTCCCGCAGGAATTTCTGCGCGTTAGCATAGTCCTTCGTCAAAATGGATTCGGAATGACCGGTGCTGTATTTATTGATATGAGCAATCGCTTCATCTACATTTTCCACAATCTTTGCGGAAATGATTTTGTCCAGGTATTCTCTGCCATAGTCCTCTTCTGTCGCGGGAATGACCAGATTACTGATCTCCTGTGCCGCTTCATCGCCCCGGATCTCACAGTCATCCTCGGCCAGATCCGCCGCGATCAGCGGGAGTACATCATCCGCGATGGCCTTATGGATCACCAGGGATTCTGCTGCGTTGCAGACTCCCAGCCTCTGCAGCTTGGCATTCCTTACGATACGGACAGCCATATCCGGATCGGCTGTTTCGTCTATATAAATGTGGCAGTTTCCGGTACCGGTTTCGATTACGGGAACTGTGGCATTTTCAACAACGGACCGGATCAGACCGGCTCCGCCCCGGGGAATCAGGACATCCACATAACGGTTCATGCGCATCAGCTCCGTGGCTATGGCGCGATCCGTATTTTCGACCAGCTGAACACTGTCTTCGGGAACGCCCGCTTCCCGCAGGGTATCGCGGATCACACGCACAAGAACCATATTGGAGTGAATGCAGTCGCTTCCTCCCCGCAGGATCACAGCATTTCCCGCTTTAAAGGTAAGGGCAAAGGAATCCACGGTCACATTCGGACGAGACTCAAAAATGATTCCGATCACACCCATGGGAACACGCATCTGACCGATCATAAGACCATTGGGCCGACGTTTCATGGAAAGGATCTCCCCGATGGGATCGTCCAGTGCAGCTACCTGACGCACCCCTTCCGCAATCCCCTCTATACGAGCCTCGGTCAGGCGCAGACGATCCATCAAAGCAGGAGACATACCGTTTTCCTCTCCGTGCTCCAGATCGACCTTATTGCCCTTCAGAATTTCTCCGGTGTGGGCCACAAGGGCATCTGCGATACGCAGCAGCGCGTCATTTTTTTCTTTTGAACCAAGGCGTCCCATCTCAAAGGATGCTGCTTTGGCTTTTTTTCCCATTTCCTGAAGTTCGCTCATATGATTTATCCTCTCCTATATGATTTGTGATTCGGTTATGATCATCTGTGGCTGAATATCCGTTTCCTCCAGAGGGATTCCTTCTTCATCGATCTGAATGGAATATGCGGCGGCCGCGGTTGTTATAATGTACCACTCGCGGATCTCAGGTATGTACCTGTCGTAATACCCTCCTCCGTAACCAAGCCGGCAGTGCCTGCGGTCGAAGGCAAGTCCCGGCATGATCATCAGGAGTCTGCTGCCCGCAGGCATAATCTCCTGAAGAATGGGTGCAGAGAAATCCGGTTCTTCGATTCCCAGAGGATTCTTGACAAGTGTGTCTCCGGGATTAACAAGATGGAATTCCATCTGCTCTCCTTCCATTCGCGGAAGGAATAATTTCTTCCCTTCCGCCCATGTAGTTAACATAATATTTTTAAGGTCAACCTCTTTCCGAAACGCCATGTATGCAAGGATTCCATCTGACTCCCTGTATTCCGGAAGATCATGGATACGGGAACAGATTTTATCGGAAAAGGTCTTCGTTTTTTCATCGGAAAGCTGTTCCCGCAGCTTTCTGTACTTCCTTCGATACTCGTCCTTCATCCGCATATCATCTACCGTTCCAGATATCTTTTGTTGACAATGAAATCCGTCACATCAAAGCTTTCGTCATTATGGGCAAGAAAAAGCGTGCCCTCTTCCTCTCCGTTCAGCAGTCGAAGGATGATTTCGAGATCCTCCGCATTACAGATAGCCATATCAGCACCGGAATCCGTAGCGATCCGGGCTGCGGACAGCTTGGTAGCCATACCGCCGGTTCCGTAACCGGTTCTGGTATTTTTCCCCATTTTCAGCAATTCATCATTGATTTCCTTCACAACGGAAAGCTTCCTGGCATCGGGATTGCTCCGGGGATCATCTGTATACAGACCGTCAATATCCGTAAGAAGCACCAGCAGATCCGCATTGATCAGGGAAGCCACGATGGCGGAAAGCGTATCATTATCGCCGAACTCAATCTCCTCCGTTGCAACCGTATCATTCTCATTTACCACCGGGATCACATCCAGATCCAGCAGCTGCTTCAATGTGTTGGTGGCATTGATCCTCCGCTCCGCATTGGAGATAACATCAAAGGTGAGAAGAACCTGTGCCGCCCGGTGATTGTATTCCAGAAAAAGCTTCTGATACAGCATCATCAGTTCCAGCTGGCCAAGGGCTGCGCAGGCCTGAACCATGGAAAGCACTTCCGGGCGTTTCCGCAGTCCCAGTGTTTTGCAGCCTACGACGATGGCTCCGGAGGATACCAGAACCACATCTTTCCCCTGATTCTTCAGGTCACTCAGGATACGGATCAGCTTCTCGATCCGCATAAGGTCAATCTCGCCGGTTTCCTTATGAACCAGCGAACTCGAACCGATCTTAATGACGATCCTTTTTTTATTTTTCAGTTCTTCTCTTGCACTCATTTTCTCTACTCCACAATATGATGTTCATTTTCCGGACGCATTTTGCCCCATACGTTCGTTGCCGAACATTTCATTTTTCTACATGATTACGACATTGCATAAGAAACGATGCCACAGCCTCTGCGGTATGAATCCCGTCTACGGCTGCTGACATGATACCTCCTGCATAGCCCGCTCCTTCTCCGCAGGGGAAAATGCCCGGATGTCCGATGGCCTGAAGGTCATCGCCCCTAAGGATCCTGACCGGTGAAGAGGTACGGCTCTCAATACCGGAGAGCACGGCATCCGGCGAATCGAAGCCCGCAAGCTTTTCGGCAAAGGAAGGAACAGCCTCTATTATAGCACGGGAAACCTCACCGGGCAAACCGGGTCTGAGATTCGTAAAATGATACGCTCCCTTAATGGCCGGAGTCACTTCACCTGCCCTGTAAGAGGGACGGTCCTTGCAAAAATCCTCATAACGCTGAACAGGAATCTTTCCTTCACCCAGTCTGTAAAATGACCTTTCCAGCTCCTGTTGAAAATGAACCGCGGAAAAAGGATCCTCACCCGGGATATCCTCCGGAAGGATATTCACGACAAGCGCACTGTTGGAGTTCGGGCCACGCCGTCCGCTGTAGCTCATTCCGTTCACAACGATTCCTTCCTCCTCGGTGGAAGCATTGACCACATAACCTCCGGGACACATGCAGAAGGAAAAAACCGCCCTTCCTTCACTGCTGTGGAAGGTAAGCTTATAATCGGCAGCGGGAAGATTTCCCGAATCAGCTGCTTCTCCGTAGCAGTCCCTGTCAATCCATTCCCTTGGATGTTCGATCCGAAGACCGATGGCAAAGGGCTTTTTTTCCATGGATAGACCTCTTTCATTCAGAAGGGAAAAGGTATCCCGTGCGCTGTGACCGATAGCCAGGATCACGGCAGGAGTAAGCAGGATAATTTCACTCTCCTCCTCTGATGAATTGTTCATTGAGGATTTCGGGCCGTTTTGTTTACATAACTTTTTTATGGTTAACTGATAGACAGGAACCGACAGATGATGTGCCTTTCTTTCCTCATCCGAAAGGGGACAAATATCCGTTAACCGGTGGGAGAATAAAATCGTTCCCCCGCAGCTTTCAATCTCCCGGCGCATATTCTCCATTACGTGGTAAAGTACATCCGTACCGATATGGGGCTTTGCGTCATAACAGATTTCCTCCGGTGCCCCGAAGCGAAAAAAGCTTTCCAGCACGAAAGCCTGGCTTCCGTCCTTATCCTTATTTCCCGTGTAAAGCTTTCCGTCGGAAAATGTACCTGCTCCGCCTTCCCCGAAGGAAACATTGCTGTTCCTGTTCAGCTTTCCGCCATTCCAGAAGGCTTCCACATCCTGCTTTCGTTCGTCTACTGCCTTGCCGCGTTCGAGAAGTATCGGGCGGAAACCTGCTCTTGCCAGCATAAGTCCTGCATAATAGCCGGCCGGACCGGTTCCCACGATAACAGGACGCAGTTCATCAGGGAAATTCGTTTCTTTTTCCTGAGGAAAACAATATTGTATGCTGCTAGTTAACATAACATTATTATTGTTAACTGATTTAAGAATTTTCCTTTCCTTTTCCTCCGAAAAGCCGAAAACCCCTGCTGTGATATGAAAATGGATCTGATCCTTTTTCCGGGCATCAAGGGAACGCCTCAGGATCCTTACCTCCGGAAGACTGCTTTGGTGCAATATTTTTTCACATCGACGGATAATATCTTTTTTTGTATGATCCACCGGGAGTTTTAAATTCTGTATTCTGATCATACCGTTATCCCTTATATTCTCTGTCCTGCCCGGATTCCGCTGATCAGAGCAAACATTAGGTTATACCCACCGCATCGGCCGGTCACATGGCACATTTCACCGGTCACAGCGATCCTTCTGTCCCGCTTTACCTGCATGGTATTGGGATCCAGAATGTGTGTCAGTACACCGCCCCGGTTAGCCTGGGCCATATCAGCCCTCTTTCCGGTGATCCTCAGCCGCCAGTCCTTCAGGTTCCGGATCAGAAGCAACAATTCTTCATCCGTAAAAGCCGCCAGCTTTTTCTTCAAGGACTCTTCGCCGAAGCATTTCGTAAGAAAAAAGCTGCAGAGTTTTTCATGAAGCATACCGTTGCAGGCCGCGAACAGCCTGCGTTCGGGATTTTGAGCCTTAAGAAACCGCAGGACCTCTTCTTCCTGATTCCAGAGAGGAAGAAGATCAATGGCGATTTCCTCCCCGACCTCCGCCAGTGTGGAAATATTAAAGACTGCAATGCCGGAAATACCGTAATCCGTGATCTGCAGTTCTCCCGTTTCCGTAAGCTTCCCCTCCGAGGATGGTTGATCCATGGCGAGACCAAGCCGCAGACGGGCCTTTACCCTGACCCCAGCCAGCGGACTTACATCCTCATTTGTGACCAGAGGACAAAGCGCCGGTGTAAACTCTTCATAGGGAAGGGAGAGATCGTTTATTATGTCATACAACCGTTCTTCCCTGGCAGCCCCCAGCTCCTGTGCGGCCGGACTTCCCATGGACAGGACCAGTCTGTTACAGCGGATCTTTTTATCCGTGAGGGTAAGAAGAAACCCTCCTTCCTCCGTGCGGGCTGCATGAAGGACCTCTTCTTCGCAGAGGACAGGTACATTCTGCAGCTTAACGGCATCCGTCAAAGCCCAGACTACGGATGATGCCTGCAAACTCTGGGGATAATAATAACCATTCTTTTCCACAAGAGGAATCCCGAGCTGCTCCAGATAGGATAACAGTTGGGACACAGCTCCTTCCGAAACAACTTCCTGGGCGAAGCGGTCATAGTAATAGGCAGAAGCAGAAATAACGGCATTTGCCACATTGCATCTGCCGTTACCCGTTGCATAAAGCTTTCGTCCGCTTTTTTTATTCTTTTCGATAAGGAGGACATCATACCCTCTTTTTGCAAGTTCGGACGCGCAGACGAGACCGGAGGCACCGGCTCCGATCACACAGGCGTCATAGATTCTTACTTCCGGAAGCTTCATTGCTCCTCCTGTTCTTCAGCTTGCTTTGCTTCAAAGAGAACACCTTCCTTATTAGTGTCCTTGTATACGGAGATCCAGGTCTTTCCCGGATTCATCTTCAGTTCCTCCCCGTTCAGGCGGTACCAACGGGTGGTATAATTCTCATTCTTCCATGTGACGGGAATCATCTTTCCTGCCGTACAGTAATAGCCTTCACCGGAGCCGCTCCAGTCAATATCTTGACTTCCCGCATTTTCATAGCCGGGAAGATCCGAATAATGAACAAACTGGATCAGAATATTCGTTGCAAACAGCTGCCAGCGATTCTCGTAATCCACCTGTTCGTCGCCGAACTGATAACGGTAGTACACCCTGTCATCCTCGTAATACTCGAACCACGGACGGTTATTGGAAAAAGGTATGGTTACAATTTCGGCCACACTTCCGTCAAGCTCGGTAAATTCCTCCAGGAACTTATGATTTTCCTGATAATAGGAACGGTGTGTCCTGCTGAAGCCCTTCCTGTTAATCTCGCTGTCAATGTCGGAGGGCAGCGTGTAGGCATTATGCGGTGCATAACGCGTATCATCCCTACGAAGACCGGGATCACTGATCAGATCAATAAAATCGAGATACGGATAATGATTCTGGTAGAGATCATTTTCATTGGCATAATCCGACGCCCCACAGAAGACATGAATCGCATCATACTCCACGGCCTTCCGGTCATAGTAATGCCGGTCGGAACGAATAGGTTCAAACTTCTCCACCTTGTCATATTCGGTGAAAATGGCCATCAGACGGGTAATTCCGCCCTCTGTATACATCTCATAAATGATATCCGCATGGGTCATTCCGTACTGCGGGTTTGCCAGACTGGTATTTTCATACTGTACGGCAATGGGGCGCTGATACATGTATTTCACATCAATCCATCGTCCCGTCAGAGGATTTCTGAATTCACCGTCTCTGGTGATCGTTAAAGCCTTGGGATCCTTCATTCTTGCCGTTTCACTGACACTGAGATCAGCAGGCGGAAACTGGGTATCCTCCTGATCCCCGCCACTTTTCCCGCATCCGGCAAGCAGAAATGCCGCCGTGAGGATCATCGCTGCGGCTTTATATTTTAACCTGAATTTTATCATTCCCTGGAATATCCTTTCCTTAGCAGGATCTCCTCTTGCATACGTTCCATCTCTTCTCTTTCGTTCTCCTCTTCATGGTCGTAGCCGAAAAGATGCAGCATACTGTGGGCAGTGAGAAAGGCAACCTCTCTCCTGACACTGTGCCCGTATTCCGCAGCCTGTGCCAGTGCCCGGTCCAGCGAGATCACGATATCCCCCAAAACAAGCTCACCCGAATCCGGTTCAAAATACCCTGCTTCTTTATCATCCAGGAACCCAAAATCCCCGGGAGTATCATATTCCAGCATGGGAAAGGAAAGCACATCCGTGGCGCGGTCGATCTCCCGGTTTTCCCGGTTTATCTCCCGTATCACCTCATCTGTGACAAAGGTTACTTCAACCGTACATGAAAAAGGACAGCTGACATAGTTTTCCGCCTCTTCCGTCACATCCCGGATGATCTTTTCCAGTTCAGCCTCCGAAAGTGGAAAATCCCCGGAATATTCGTTCGTAATATAGCTGGTCATAAATGTCCCCTTCCGTGTGATTTCCAACGTCAAATCCACAGCAGTACGAAATATGTCATTCTGCAGCCGGGAGGCCGCAGCATATTTATGATATACGCAGATAATTACGCTTAGTATACCATAACTGATCCGGTTTGTTAATATGTTAGTGACGTTTACGCAGGGCTTCCTGCTTTTTATCGTATACCTCGTAGGCCTCCACGATCTTCTGTACCAGAGGGTGACGTACCACGTCCTTGGAGGTGAGCTGGCAGACCTCAATCCCTTCGATTCCCTTCACAACCTTCAGTGCGATATCCAGTCCGCTGGCGGTACCGGTGGCCAGATCCTTCTGACTGGCGTCTCCTGTAATGATCGCCTTGGAACCAAAGCCGATACGGGTGAGGAACATTTTCATCTGGGCTGCGGTGGTATTCTGCGCTTCGTCCAGGACGATGAAGGCATTGTCAAGGGTACGCCCTCGCATGTAAGCAAGAGGGGCAACCTCAATGAGTCCCTTTTCCATATTCTTTGTAAACTGCTCTCCTCCCATGATGTCATAAAGTGCATCATAAAGAGGACGCAGATACGGGTCGATCTTGGACTGAAGATCCCCCGGAAGAAACCCAAGACGCTCTCCCGCTTCGATAGCCGGTCTTGTCAGAATGATCCTCTCCACTTCGTTCTTTTTAAATGCTGTAATGGCCTTGGCCATGGCCAGGTACGTTTTGCCTGTTCCGGCGGGACCGGTCCCGAAGACAACCATATTTTTATCGATGGCTTCCACATATTTCCGTTGGCCGAAGGTCTTGGGACGAACCGGTCTGCCACTGATATTATGGCAGATCACATCCTGTTCAAGATCACTGAGTCGCTCCACCCTTTCGTCCATGACAAGAGAGATGGCGTAATCCACAGACTGCTCCGTGATCTCGTTCTTCTTTGCCGCCATTTCGGATAAGTCAGCAAGAACACGTCCTGCCTTCTCTACATAGGGCTCCTCACCGGAGATCATAAGGCGGTCATTGCGGACCACGTAGCTGATATGAAAAGCCCTTTCCAGCTTTCGGATATTCCGGTCAAATTGTCCGAATACGGCCTGCATGCTCCCCAGAGGAAGCTCGATCTCGATTTCCTTATATGCCATAGAAAACTCCTTTATACAAATCCCATATTGAGCAGAAGGAGGATTGTCTTCTACTCGATTGTCGTGTCGGATGTCATGCAGTTCTTCGTGCATACACGACTCATGCACCCTTAGCACATATCAAAGAAAGCACTCCAGACAATCTGAAGTGCTTTCTACCTGTTCTAAACGCTATTATTATTTGTTGAACTTACGCTTTCTTGCAGCCTCAGACTTCTTCTTCCGTCTTACTGAAGGCTTCTCGTAATGCTCTCTTTTGCGAATTTCCTGCTGAATACCGGCCTTTGCACAGTTTCTCTTGAAACGGCGGAGTGCACTGTCCAGAGTCTCATTCTCTTTAACCACTACGCTTGACATCTTTATCCCTCCCTCCAGTTGTGGAATAAACGGCTTCCGTAAAACGAAACGCACATCGAACATTTAACCATAGAAAGACGAGAATGTCAAGTCCTTTCTCATTTCTTTGAGCTAAATAGAGTGGAGAAAATGCCCCGGCCAAGGCTGGCGCCTACATTTCCACCCAGCGTCTTTCCGAATTTACCAAAGGAACTACCCACCGTCTTGCCAACTTCCCGGCCAACCGTTCCTGTAATGGTATTACCTACGGACTTCACAGCACGGCGTTTCTCCGCATCTTTTTTTGCCGCTTCCCGCTCAGCATCTCTCTGGGCCTTCTCAGCTGCACGCTGAGCCTCTCTTTCAGCTCTTTCCGCCGCCCGCTGAGCTTCTCTTTCCTCACGTTCCGCCCGTTTAGCCGCTTCTTTTTCTTCCAGGGCAGCCTGCTTTGCAGCGGCAGCCTCTTCTCTGGCCCGTTCTGCTTCCTCCGCCAGTTCGATTCCGCGGCGCTCCAGGAATTCGTAGGCCGAATCCGGATCCACTTCCTCATAATACTTGCTGTAAAGAATGCTGCTCTTGATCACCTGATCCCGCTTTGCATCATCGATGGCACCGAAGCTGCAGGCAGGAGGAAGGATGTAAACCTTCTGAGCCATTCCCGGAACACCGTCCTCTCCCAGGAAGGAAACAACTGCTTCACCCTTACCGAGGGACAGAATGGTTTCGTAGGTATTAAATGCCGGATTGGCACGGAAGGACTCGGCAGCTGCCTTGACAGCCTTCTGATCCGCCGGTGTATAGGCATGGAGTGCATGCTCGATCTTATTTCCCAGCTGAGCCAGAACGCCATTGGGAATATCCTTCGGATTCTGAGTACAGAAGTAAACTCCGACTCCCTTGGAACGGATCAGCTTTACCACCTGCTCGATCTTCTCAAGAAGAGCCTTCGGTGCATCGTTAAAGAGCAGATGGGCCTCGTCAAAGAAGAAGACCATCTTTGGCTTCGGAAGATCCCCCACCTCCGGAAGGCGCTCAAAAAGCTCGGACAACAGATACAACAGGAAGGTGGAATACATCTTCGGATTATTGATCAGACTGCTGCTGTCGATGATATTGATCATACCCTTTCCCATATCCTGGGTAAAGAAATCCATGATATTCACAGCGGGCTCACCGAAGAATCTGTCTCCGCCTGCCATTTCCAGCGCAGCTACCCCGCGTATGATCGTGGCAATGGACTGAGGACTCATTTTACCGTATTGAGCTTCAAATTCCTTTGCATTCTCAGATACAAAGTTCAGCATGGCTTTCAGGTCCTTGGTATCCAGAAGGAGCAGATCAGCTTCATCGGCGATCCTGAAAACGATGGTAAGGATATCGGTCTGAAGCGGATTCAGATCCATCAGCCTTGCAAGCAGGGTGGGACCGATCTCGCTGATGGTGGTCCGTAAGGTAACACCCTTTTCTCCGTAAATGTCCCATAATGTAACGGGGGATCCCTTATAGCTAAAGCCCGCTTCATCCAGTCCGAATCTTCTGATGCGGTTCTGCATATCCTCACTGTCGGTATTGGGATTCACAAGTCCCGCGATGTCTCCCTTTACATCCGCAAGTATCACCGGAACTCCCATCTCGGAAAAGCTTTCTGCCAGGACCTTGAGTGTGACTGTTTTTCCTGTACCCGTTGCTCCGGCCACCAACCCGTGCCGGTTTGCCAGTGCCGGAAGAAGATTTATTCTTTCTCCCTCTTCATTGACACCTACCCATACTTTGCCATCACTGAACATGAATAACCTCCTCTAACCTCGTCAAACCCCTGATTAATCGACAAGATATCCTTCATTATCAAATGTGTAAGCTACACCGTCGATGATATAGGTATTGTTCTTTGCATACCATCCGGTCTTATCACCATACCACCAGCCCTTTGCAGTCTTATGCCATTGAGACTTGTAGGGATATGTGCACTGACAGGTCTTTTCATTAACCCACCAGCCCTGAACGAATTCACCGCTTGCTGCGTGACCGTCTTCATGGAAGTAATACCACTTGCCGTTGATTCTCTGCCAGCGGTTCGTGGGATACCAGCCGGCTGTATCCTTGAACATCCAGCCTTTGTCATCCTGAACCCAAGCGCCGGTAGGCTTGTAGGTCTGGCTTCCGTCCTTATTGTACCATTTTCCCTTCATCCATTCGGATGAATAACCACTCTTCTTGTCGGAATCGCCGGACTTATTATTATCATGAAGCTGTGTAAGTTTACTCTTCAGCGTGGTAATGACATTTTCAACTCTTGCAACATTCTGCTCATAGGTCTTGTTAATATCATACTTTATACCCTCGACCGCTTCTTTTGCTTCTTTAATCAGATTCTTTAAGGATAAACTGTCATGAAGTCCTGCATATTTTTTTGTGATCTCATCGATCGTATCGATGGCTTTTTTCTTAAACTCATCGAATTTTTCATAAAGAACGTCTGAAGCTCCCGATGCGATTGCTTCCGTAATACCTGCTGTCAGATTTTTGATGATGGTATCGACACGTTTCTTACCTTCCTCCAGAGTTTCAGTTGCATGTAATTTCAGATTGTCAATGGCTTTCTTTGCATTCTTGATAAGGTTTTGAATACTAATGACATCTTTGAATTCAGCATATTTTTCCGCAATGGCATCGACTGCCTCCTTTGCTTTTTCCTTATACTCATCGAAAAGGTCCTGTACCTGGTGCAGCATGTCTTCTTCATGCAGTGCGGAAAGCTTTTCCTTCAGATCGGAAATAATGCTGTCTACGCGTTGCTTATTCTTCTCAAGAGTATCCTTCGCATCGTACTTCAGATTTTCAATGGCTGATTTCGCAGAATCCACGAATTCATGAAGCTTATCGGGATCCACAGCATTGGAATAA
>JAFXZW010000007.1 GCA_017541035.1 Eubacterium sp.
AAAAGAAAATGTTCCAGATTCCTTACCATCGTATCGGACTTTATTCCGGAAGCATCTCCCGCCATGCCGGCCAGTATGCGGTTCAGGACCGATTCATGCATGGACAGATGATCCACGTAGGCTGTGATGGCCTCCACCTGACGGGTTCCCTTATCCCGAAGCGCCATCAGCTCTTCCTTTTCTTCTTCACTGATCTCCTTTCCTTCTCCGTAAGCAAGGAGTATCTTCCGCAGCAGCTCTTCATCCGGATCGGCGATCCGGTCTTCCTTCTCCCAGCCGGTGCAGGCATTCAGCGTAGCCTTCACTGCACTGTAGCTGCTGTAACCTGCTGCCAGCATGGCGATGTATTTCTTACGGTTTTCCTCCGGAGAACGTCCGGCGGCAAGATCCGTCATCAGGATCTTTGCCTCCTTCGTAAAGTTCTTCATTTCCATCTATTCTTCCTCCACATGAACATGTGTATACAAATGATCACTGCAGTATTCATAATTTCCGGCACATTTGGAACAATAACGGAACTCCAGATCCGGATCATCCTGCTCCGTCCGCCCGCAAACCGCACAACGGTGGATGGGATTCTTCCCTGCGGGCCGCATGGTAATGATCTTCCCTCTTCCGTAGGAAGGCTCTTCAAACTCCCCATCTCCGCTTCTTTCAGCAGCTTCCCTCTCCCGATTCCGGAGGCCTTCATTATAGGCCTTTTTGAACTGCCGGGCACGTCGAATCTGTTTCAGACTTCTGCCGTTCCTTCCCCGGTTGATGAAGAAGAAAATGAGGAAGGTCACAACGCAGCAGATAATAATGATCCGGCGGTACATGGAATCATATCTGATAAACTCGTACAGCATGAATACACCATCGATCACCGCAAGCCATTTCATTTTCATCGGAATCACGAAGGCGTAACGTATTTCTGTATTTGAGAAAACAACCGACATGGCAAGCAGCATGGAAAGGAGCATATAGCGCGTAGTGGGAAGCCAGCCGGAAACGGCATCCACCACGGAAAGAAAGCTGGCGTCTCCTCCCTTGATCAGGCATGCAACCACAACCGCGATATCCGTCAGGATGATCTCGCCGAACACATAGCAGTTCAGCATGAACTTCCCCCAGATTGCCTCCAGGGAATGACCGATATAGAAATAAAAATAAATTGCAATGGGAACCAGCAGATAACTTAATGTATCCGAGAGCTCGAAGGGCATGGTAAAGATCCATGAGATCAGTCTCCAATACTGGTGCTGTTCAACGATCGCATAGGGATTCAGCAAAAGTTTGACGTAGAAATCCGGGAAAAAGAAATAGAAGATATAGGCTGCCACAAAGCAGCCCGTCAGGATGATCGGAAGATGCGGTATGGCAAAACGTCCTATCTTCCGTTCCATTTTACTGAAAAAATTCATAATGCATTAAACTCCTGAAATGTTATTCATTCAGTGAAGCACAGGTAACCTTATCCCCCGGGATCCCGTTCGTGAAATGACCGGCAGGGAGGGTTCTGAACGCTACGATTATAATATAAAACCGAAGAAAAGACAAGTAAAAGCAAATACAGGTATAATTCGAATGACAGGCGTATATTCCATATGTTATACTATCTATGTAATCGTTTAAAGACCTGATGCCCGGCGAATGATAATCGCCGCGTATCAGCCGGGGCGGAATTTCATCTGCCCCCGCATCACAGTATTGGCTTGTAAAAAGGCAAGCCGGAAAGGGAGGAGGAAAATGATAACACGAAGGAAAAAAATGGCTGCGATGCTGCTCTCCGTTTTGATGGCTTTTGCTGCAATCGTAACCGGTACATTTTATGACCAGGACGTGTATGCGGACAGCGACAGCAGACTATCTCAGATATGCTTTGACGGGGACAGCAGCTATGACTGGGCACATTTTTACTATGTAGACAGTCAGGATACCACAATCACGGATCTGAACATTACTGTACTTGATGAGACCGGCGCCGCCATTTCGCCGGATCTGTATGATCTGACAATCTCCATGCGCTGGTGGGACGATGCCCTTGGACAGGATGCCTCCCAGGAGGTATCTTCCCCTTATCGGATTGCGGCAAAGGATGCCGAAGAGGGCTTCACCGAGTTTGCGGCCACCGTAACGATGAAGGGTACGGGGAATTCTTTAGAAGCCACTTTTTTCATCATGGATGTACATTCTCTCTGCTGGATCTGCCCCGAAATAGAATTCCCGTACTACACCAGCGGCGGTGAATGGCGTATGTGTGAAAGATTCTGGGTTGCTCTTGAAACCCTTCAGCCGCCGGTTGTAAAGGTCGGTGGCACGAAGATCCTGAAGGAAGGAAAAGACTATACTGTTGATTATTATACCAGAAGCGGCGACCTGGACAGTATGGAAACAGACAGAGAAGAGGTTCTGGCCGGCGTTGAAAAGCTTCCCGGCATTCCGACCAAAACCGGTGAATATATCGTCAAGATCAACGGAATCGGTGAATACTACGGCGAGAATATCATTCTTCTGGACGTAGAAGGATTCGATGATCCGGATCCGGTGCCGGATTTCCCGATTCCTGTAATAACCGGCTGGATTCAGGATAACGGCGGCTGGCAGTTTGCGGATGAAAATGGCATGCTCGTATCCGGCTGGGTGTCCATCGATAGGAAATGGTACTATTTCGATGATCAATTCTGGATGACCACAGGCTGGCAGAAGCTTGGCGGAAAATGGTATTACCTCGCACCCAGCGGAGCCATGGTTACAGGATGGAAGAAGCTCAGCGGCAAGTGGTATTATTTTGCAGGCAGCGGCGCCATGGTTTCCGGATGGAAGAAGCTCAGCGGCAAATGGTACTATTTTGCAGGCGGTGCCATGACTACCGGATGGAAGAAGCTCAGCGGCAAGTGGTACTATTTTGGAACAAGCGGAGCCATGTATGCAAACCAGTGGCAGGGTAATTACTACCTCGGCGCCGACGGCGCACTGGTAGAATAAACCGGTCATACCGAGGGCCGGTAACCACTTTGGACCGGGGGATGTTTCTTCGTATCAGAAGAAGCGTCCCCCGGTTTTTTTCTTGTATTTCACATATAAAAAGTATATAATATTGAAGCGTATGTACCTTAGTATTATATATCACGCACAAGGCTGTCGATATGATCATTTTTCAGGCCCGGTTGTGTCATCCTGAACTCCGCAGGAGTGAAGGATCTGCTTTGTTTCGACCACAGCATGGCGAGGCTGCTTCGTGTCATCCTGAACTCCGCAGGAGTGAAGGATCTGCTTCGCTCAGAATGACAGTCTGAATGCAATAAAAATGCATCACCCCCGATTACGGATCCCATTATTTCATGGGAGTGATGAATGATTGACATTAAAAAATATAGAAAACCATAAACCAAACAGCGGGGCTGCTGTAAAGTAAAGGATACCCTGCCCCGCATCATAAAGGAGTAACATGAAACGCTTAGGAATTGACATCGGATCAACAACCGTAAAGATTGCTATTTTAGGAGAGGACGGGAGTCTTCTCTTCTCGGAGTATCAACGGCATTTTGCGAGGATCAAGGAAACCCTCCGGGAACTCCTCTCCCACGCCATCAAGGAACTGGGGGACTGCACCGTAGCGCCGGATATCACAGGATCAGGGGGACTTGCTCTGGCCAAGGTGATTGACGTTCCCTTCGAGCAGGAAGTAGTCTGTGTCTCCTCCGCTTTGGAGAAAATGGCCCCCCAGACGGATGTGGCCATTGAGCTGGGTGGGGAAGACGCGAAGATCATTTATTTCTCAAAAAGCGGCATCGAGCAGCGCATGAATTCCGTCTGCGCCGGCGGTACCGGTTCCTTTATCGACCAGATGGCCGCCCTTCTGATGACGGATGCTTCCGGTCTCAACGAATACGCTAAAACCTACGATACGGTCTATCCCATTGCCGCGCGCTGCGGCGTTTTTGCGAAAACCGATATCCAGCCGCTCATCAACGAAGGCGCAACCAAGCCGAATCTGGCAGTATCCATTTTCCAGGCTGTTGTCAACCAGACCATTTCCGGACTGGCCTGCGGAAAGCCCATTCGCGGACACGTAGCCTTCCTGGGAGGGCCTCTGCATTTCCTGGATCAGCTGCGGGAATGCTTCATCCGCACGCTGAATCTGGATGAAGAGCATAAGATCATTCTGGATAATTCCCACCTTTTTGCCGCCATGGGTGCTGCTCTGTCCGCTGACCCGGAGAAGACCGTCACCCTGTCCCGACTGGCCGGAAAGCTGACGGATGACCTGACCATTGAGGTTGAGGTAAACCGTCTGGATCCTCTCTTCAAAAATGAAGAGGAGCTTGCGGAATTCCGCGAAAGACAGCATTCCTATCATGTCCGCCGCGGCGAGCTGTCCACCTACAGCGGAAATGTTTTCCTCGGCATCGATGCCGGCTCCACAACCACAAAGCTTGCCCTCATCGGAGAACGCGGTGAGCTGCTTTATGATTTCTATTCCAACAATAACGGCAGCCCGGTCAAGACCACGATCCGGGCCATGAAGGAGATCTACTCTCTCCTCCCTCCCACCGCAAAGATTGCGGGAAGCTGCTCCACCGGCTACGGTGAGGCTCTGCTTCAGTCCGCCATGAACCTGGATTACGGTGAGGTGGAGACCGTGGCACACTATACCGCTGCTGCCTTCTTCGATCCGGATGTGGACACGATCCTGGATATCGGCGGTCAGGATATGAAATGTATCAAGATCCGTAACGGAGTGGTAGACAATGTCATGCTGAACGAATCCTGTTCTTCGGGCTGCGGTTCCTTCATTGAAACCTTTGCCCGTTCCCTGGACTATGAGGTAAAGGACTTTGCGGAGATTGCTCTTACCGCTCCCGCTCCCATCGACCTGGGCTCCCGCTGCACCGTTTTCATGAATTCCAAGGTAAAGCAGGCCCAAAAGGAAGGAGCTTCCGTGGAGGACATTTCCGCCGGTCTCGCTTATTCCGTAATTAAAAATGCTCTGCTGAAGGTCATCAAGCTGACGGATCCGAAGCAGCTGGGACGCCAAATCGTGGTACAGGGCGGAACATTTTACAATGATGCCGTGCTCCGGGCCTTTGAGCTGGTGTCCGGCCGTGAACCCATCCGTCCCGATATTGCGGGCATCATGGGAGCCTTCGGCGCAGCCCTGATCGCCAGAGACAATTATGAGGAGGGCTTCGTCTCCACAACGATTTCCCAGGAGGACGTGGCTGCCCTCACCTACGAAACGCAAATGGCTCGCTGCGGGCTCTGCACCAACAACTGTCTTCTTACCATCAACAAATTCACCGGCGGCCGGCGCTTCATTACCGGAAACCGCTGCGAGCGTGGCCTGGGCGGCAAGAAGAACGCCGAGAACATGCCCAATCTCTACGAATATAAATATAACCGGCTTTTCTCCTACGAATCCCTTCCTCCTGAGAAGGCCCGCAGGGGTGAGATCGGCGTGCCCCGGGTACTCAATATGTACGAGAACTATCCCTTCTGGCACACCTTCCTTTCGAAGCTTGGCTACCGGGTTGTGCTCTCACCCAAGTCCTCGAAGGACATTTACCAGATGGGCATCGAGTCCATCCCCAGTGACACGGAGTGTTATCCCGCGAAGCTGTCGCACGGACACGTTATGTGGCTGCTGAAGCAGGGCCTGAAGACCATTTTCTACCCCTGCGTTCCCTATGAAATGAATGAGACGCCGGAGGCGAATAATCACTACAACTGCCCCATCGTCACCTCCTATTCCGAAAATATCAAGAACAATATGGAGGAGATCGCTCAGGAGAATATCACCTACATCCGGCCCTTCCTGGCGCTGGACAATCCGGAAGCGCTGAAAAGGCGGATGCTTCGGGAGTTTAAGAAATATACCGATGTCACTCCCGCAGAAATCTCCGATGCGGTGGACGCGGCTTACGCCGAAGCGGAAAAGGTAAAGCAGGACGTGCGGAAGAAGGGCGAAGAAACCATCGCCTTTCTGAAAAAGACCGGCAAGCTGGGGATCGTTCTGGCGGGCCGTCCCTACCATGTGGATCCCGAGATCAACCACGGCATCCCCGAGCTGATCAACTCCTACGGCGTGGCAGTGCTCTCCGAGGATTCCATTTCCCACCTGTCCAAGGTGGACCGGCCCCTCATCGTATCGGATCAGTGGATGTACCATTCCCGTCTGTACAGGGCCGCCAATTATGTGAAAACCTGCGAGGAGCTGGAGCTGGTGCAGCTCTTCTCCTTCGGCTGCGGTTTGGACGCCGTTACCACGGATTGTGTGAATGACATTTTATCCAACTCCAACCGCATTTATACCGTATTGAAGATCGACGAGGTCAGCAATCTGGGCGCAGCCCGGATCCGGATCCGCTCTCTCCTCTCTGCCGTTAAGGCCCGGAGAAAGAACGGCATCCACCCGAATCCGGTTTCCACCCAGCTGCACCGTGTGGAATTCACGAAGGAAATGCGTGACGAAGGTTACACCGTGCTTACCCCGCAAATGTCGCCGATTCATTTCAAAATGCTGCAGGCGGCGCTCCGGCACACGAAGGTGAACTTCGTCATGCTGCCCGACGCCGAGAAGGAAACCATAAATATCGGACTTAAATTCGTGAATAACGATGCCTGCTACCCCTCCATCATTGTGGTGGGACAGATCATGCAGGCTATCGAATCCGGAAAATACGACACGAAGCATCTTGCCGTAGCCATCACTCAGACCGGAGGCGGTTGCCGGGCCACCAACTATATCGGCTTTATCCGCCGGGCTCTGGCGAAGGCCGGCTACGAGGATATCCCCGTGCTCTCCGTCAGCGCCCAGGGTCTGGAGAAGAATTCCGGCTTCAAGATCAATTACAAGGGCCTGAAATGTGCGATGCACGCCCTGCTCTACGGTGATCTCTTCATGCGCGTGGTCTACCGGACCCGTCCCTATGAGAAGAAACCCGGATCCGTGAACAAGCTGCACAGGAAATGGGAAAGGATCTGTATCCGGGATCTGGAGCGCGGTTCCCACAATTTCCGCCACATCGTGCGGGATATCGTGAGAGAATTCGACGCAATTCCCATCGATGAAAGCATCCGCAAGCCGCGGGTCGGCATCGTGGGCGAGATCCTGGTGAAATTCCTGCCCTCCGCCAACAACCATCTTGTGGACCTGTTGGAGCAGGAAGGCGCCGAGGCCGTGATGCCCGATCTCATGAATTTCATGACCTACTGCTTCTTCAATGCGGATTACCGTCATGAATTCCTGGGCAAGCCCGAATCCTCGAAGCTCATCAGCAACGCCGCCATCTGGTATCTGGAGACAATGCGAAAGCCCATGGAGAAGGCGCTTCAGGCTTCAAAACGGTTTGAATCTACAACCGGCATCAGCACCGTAGCCGACTACGCCCGCCCCATCGTTTCCATCGGAAATGAAACCGGTGAAGGCTGGTTCCTGACCGGAGAAATGGTGGAGCTGATCCACAGCGGCGCCCCGAACATCATCTGTGCCCAGCCCTTCGCCTGCCTGCCGAATCACATCATCGGCAAGGGCGTGATCAAGAAGCTTCGGGCCCAGTACCCCGATGCGAACATCGTTCCCATCGACTTCGACCCGGGCGCATCCGAGGTAAATCAGATCAACCGCATCAAACTGATGCTCGCCGCAGCTAAGAAGAATATGAAGTAAACTGTCATTCCGAGCCCGGAGGGTGAGGGTGATTGTGTCATTCCGAGCCTGGAGGGCGAGGAATCTGTAAATTGTCATTCCGAGCCCGGAGGGTGAGGAATCTATAAACTGTCATTCCGAGTCCGGAGGGCGAGGAATCTGTAAATTGTCATTCCGAGCCCGGAGGGTGAGGAATCTATGGAGAATAATCATGAGTTCAGCAAAGTCAAATAGTGTTGTGTCAGAGAATACTGCTTCCGGTGCAAAAGAAACATCTGAGAAAGTAAAAAAGACTTCTTTCCTTGACTCAATCAAAAAGAAGGGCTCTCTCTCCGACTCAGGCAAAAAGACCTTTCTTCCCGGAACGGATAAGAAGTATATCCGCACCATACGGATTCTGGCCTTCCTCATCCCCTTCGCGGCTGTTCTCATCGGCCTCATTGCCGGATCCTTTGCCCCATTTGGCGGAAAGGATGTCATGACCAGCGGGGGCATGACACAGCACCTCACTTATTATTATGAACTCTATGACCGCGTACACGGCGGAGAAAGTCTGACCTACAGCCTTACCTCCGGCACGGGGTATGATTTTACAACCGTTTTCACCTACTACCTCTCCGACCCGCTGAATCTGATCATTCTGATCTTCCCCAGGACGGCCATTCTTGCCGTGCTGAACCTTCTCTATGCACTGAAGCTGGGTTTGGCAGGACTCTTCATGTCCATTTTCCTGACACACCGCAAAGCCCGCATCATTGCCCGCAAGGAAGCAATGGAAGCCGACCGGGCTGATTCCATCGCTGAGATTGCCGCCCGGGCAAGAGAGAAGAAGGAAAAGGCCCGTGAGAAGGCCAAAGCAAAGGGTGTAAAGGAGCACAAGGACTTCAAGCTCGGAGGCTCTGAAGCCCCCAAAAGCCATTTCGGCACGGTTCTCTCGCTGCTGGATCTTCCCAATCTCGGTTTCTCCGTAGCCTTCGCCCTCTCCGCCTACATGGTGGGACAGGGACTTGACGTCAGCCACCTCTCCGTGGTTGCCCTCTTCCCTCTCATTCTTATGGCCCTTGACAACCTGCTGGAGAACGGGAAATGGCGTCTGTATGCGGCTCTTATGACCGCATCCGTCTTCTGCAGCTTCTACATGACCATCATCGTATTCATATTCTCCATCATCTACACTGCGGTCTACGACTACAGTGATCTTCCCCATGCCCTGAGGAATATATTGCTCAAGCTGATGAGCGATGTACTGGCCGCAGGCGCCGGGGCGGTGATTATACTGAATTCTGTGGGAGGAAGCTTCTTCCAGAAGGAGATCTCCATCAAATTCCCTTACGGAGGCGTTCGGAATTCATTCTTTGATGTCCTGAAGGCACTTTTTCCAAAGGTTACCCCTTCCTCTACCGAATATTACGGATACGGAATTGACATTTTCTGCGGCATTCTAGCTGTATTCCTGATCATTCTTTATGTTGCCAATCCCAACATTTCCGTCCGGAGAAGAATGAGCCAGTCTTCCATTCTTGTAATTCTGACAACCGGACTTATCTTCTTTACCCCGAATTATATCTTCAACGGATTCTTCTACTCCGATGCTGCCTTTTCCGTATTCGGATTCCTTTTCGTGGTCCAGCTTCTCTCTATGGCCTATGAAGCCCTTTTGAACCTGGAGCACACCCCTGTATGGCAGATCCTTGCTGCCATTGCACTCCTTGCTGCGCTTATTGCCCTGACACCGAAATTCTGCGACGGCTACAGCACCATCCAGCCCGTGATCTATGCCATGGAATTCCTTGCTCTTGGCTCCATCCTGATCCTGCTCTACCGCAGTAACAGTATGACTAAATGGCTTCTTCTTACTCTTCTCCCCCTTTCTCTGATGGCGGAAATCTGCCTTACCTATGTGGATAATCTGAGAAGAGTCGGATCCGAAAGCACGAGATATGAGGAAACCACGGACAGCCGGATGTATGAGATCTCACGACTGATCCACGAAAAAAACGCTAATGCCCGCATATATTATTGCCGTACGGAGGATGATGTTAATACCCCTGTACTCAATACTCTTTTAGGCTATGATTTTATTCTGGCACCTGTCAGTGTGAAAAATGTGGATTCCCTTCTGGAACCCGTGGAAGTATTCAATGAGATTCAGATCTACAAGAACCCGTACTCTGCGAACGCGATCATTGTTCCGGAAGGAGTAAAGGATTGGACCTTTGACAGAACCTATCCTTTCATGTCCTACAATAATCTTATCACGAATATACTTGGCGGCGTCCCGGTATATGATGAGGCTGTAGGTGAATACAACCTCTATGAGACAGTTCCTATGGATGAAGACAACAATGAAGACAAACGAAAGCTGGAATACTACTGCCAGTTTGATGCCGCCGAGTCAGGTGATCTGTATATTTCATTCTTTGGCCTGCGTCATTTAGGTATTGTACAAGGCGGCCGTTCTGCTGACCTGACCCATACAATCACCCAGAAGGATCGTAATTACGGCAGCACCAGTGCCGTATATGCCTTTTTCAATTCAGATTCGTTCCGGCAGTTCTATGGGTTATTGAATCAAGTGGAGCCGCAGGGATCAATTACTTCCAAATTGCAGTATCAGATCAACGCTCCAAAGGGCAGCTATCTGCTCCTCCCTTCCGACAGCAAAAACAGCCTATCCTATACAGTAAATAATGCCTCTGCAAAAGCCGTTGCTTTCAATGATTCGGCATCCCTAATCCCCTTACAGGAAGGCGATAATACTGTCACGGTATCTGTCCGCCCGGTTTTGCTTTACTGGGGATTTGCCATCACCGCTCTATTCCTGATCGTCCTTATCTTCCTGGCTGTCCGAAATCGTATTGTTTCCGTTTCAGGCCCCAGAGCCATCCATGCCGTATCCTCCTTTATCCGGGACAATTATGTCTATATCGTCACCTTCTGCATCGCCACAGCCGTCTTCATCCTGACACAGATGTACACAAGCAGCAGTCCCTTCGGTGATAAAGCGACCCTGGTAAGCGATGGTTATACCCAGGCTTACAACGGATATGTCGGCCGGATAAATGATATTAAAAACGGATCCTATGGTGTTTTAAACTGGAACATCGGAATCTCTATTGATCGTTATAATGACATGGCCAGTTATTTTACTTCACCTTGGAATTATCTACGTGCCCTAATCCTGCCGGAGTCTCTGTATCTTTTTGATCTCACCTTTTCCTACTATATATCTTTCGTTACCGCAGGATTATATATGATCCTCTACCTGACCCACCGACATGGACGCCGCATGGATAAAAAAGATTGTCGTCTGATCGTGATCGGAACCATATATGGGCTTTGCTCATATAATATTTCCTTCTTTATCTATGGTAGTTTTGGGTTCCTAACCAGTGTTCCCCTTATCCTTCTGGCTATGGAACTATTGATATATAAGAAGAAACCTTTCCTATATATCTTCCTTCTTTTCGGAAATATGGGTGATGCTTACTATGCCTTTATGCTATGCGAGTTCATCTTCCTTTACTTCTTTACCATGCATTTTGACAGTATCAAGGATATGTTCTTCAAAGGGATACGCATCCTCATGGCTTCGGTAGCTGCTGCATTGCTCAGTTGTTACCGGTTGATCCCCTACTACCTGCGAACTCTGGAATCCCCATATAAAGTTCTGGATACCGTTACTCCCGTGACAAAGACAAACGGAAGCTATCTCTCCCTTATCTCCGATTCCACGACATTCCATGAGCCTACGATCGTAACTGATAATGACTATAAAGCTAATTTATATATCGGAATCCTGCTCCTATTTCTGATCCCTCTTTATCTGCTGAATAAGCGGGTAAAGCTATCTATCCGTATAAGACGTACTATTCTGGTTGTACTTTATTTCATTGCCTTCGGTAACAGCACACTAAACTTCATATTCCATGGTTTCCACTATCAGTCGAAGGTACCGAATCGTTTTGCAGCCTTCTTCCTGGTGCTTCTGGTGATCATGTTCTATGATGTCCTGCTCTCCATACGAGAATACTCCTCTAAGGCTGTTGGACTCAGTATCGGCGCTGCTTCCCTGGTTCTGATTCCTCTGTGGATTTGGGCTTTTACAGAGGCTTATATATCCGATATCACGCTTACCATGACGCTCTGCTTTGCCGGAGTATACCTCTTCCTTGGAATCCTGCAGCTATGGAAAAAGCACAAAAAAACAGTATATAAAGCAGCCCTTATCATATGTTTGCTGGAAGTTGTGATGAGCGCTCTTTATTCCTTCCGTTATCTCGGCCATAATGCTACAGAGGAAGCATCCACAGGCAATATCCAAACACTGGCAGACCGCCACCCTGATATGACAGCCCCCTTCACATCCACTGAAATCATCGGGGACAGATCTGACAACCGTGCAGAAGGTACTGCGATCCGGTCCATCAGCGCTTTTTCATCCTTTATGACCCAGGATCATATCAAGCAGTTCAACAGATGGAATCTTCTGACAGCGACGAATTACATCTACTATCTGGGAGGAAATCCTCTGGCCGATATGATGCTTCATGTTAAATATCATATCACCAACAATTACGTAGAGAATTCCTGGTCTCATTATGACGTTATCGATCGAATCAATAACCTGACATTACATGAAAATCCATATTACCTGCCTTTAGGTATTTTCTTTACAGATACCGAAGAAATACGGAAATGGAATTCCGGTACCCCGGATAATTATAAGGATGAACATGGTATTAATCCTCTGCTCTATCAAAATGCTTTTATGCACGCAATGGGATATAACGACCTCTATCAGATGATAGAACCGGAAACAGACCCTGCTTCTCTTACGGAAGACTTTAAAGATGATAAAACCTATATTATGACCGATCAGAGTGATTACATGGCCGGTATAAGTAACGAAGTACCGGTATGGGTTTATACAGCCAAGGATGTGGAGGGAGATATCTTCGTCTCCTACAACAATATGATCCTTTATATCGGAACCGCTGAGAAAGGGAAAGCAAACGAGTTTACCTTCACTATGCAGATCGGCGATGAAGGAGCAGAAAACTACTACATCCGTCTGGCAACCGTGAACTACGACGAACTGGATAAGCTTCACAAAGAACTGGAAAGCACCGTTATGACGGATATCCAAACTCATTCCTCTACCATCACGGGGATCATTAATACTCCCGACAACGGCTTCGTCTATCTCTCACTCCCGGATATGCCCGGGTGGCAATGCTATGTGGATGGAGCCCCTGTTGATCATGTAAACTTCCTCAGCGGTATCGGTATCCCGGTAACCGTCGGTGAACATGAACTGCAAATCCGTTATACTCCTCGTGGAATGTGGACGGGTATACTGATTTCTGTCGGGGCATTGATACTGATCATCCTCTATGCTATCTTCCGAAAGAGACTTATCAGAAAACCCGGAAGTAATGTAGATCCGATCCTTACGGAAGAAACCAATGTATGACTCCATCTATCTATAGCCTGATTGACTCTATCAGGAAAAATGAAGCTAATCCTCAGATATATCTGAAAAATCTGCTTGAGAATGTTCCGGAATATTTTGATCTTCCTGCAACCAGCAGCAAACTGGAGGAACTTATGCCTTGGTCATCGAGCTACAAAAAATATGAAGACGACGAAATGATCAAAGCGATGGAGATGATGCAGATCATCAAGCAGGAGAAACCTCCCTACCGACCAAAGAAAAAAACAGCTGCTTAATGAGGTTTTCTGATCCTGCAGTTTTAAAGATACTGTCAATAGTTTTGCGCACATTTGATTTTGCTCTGCCGCTCAGCTGCCGACAACTGCTTAACCTGTAGTGTATTTATTTATGCGATACCCTCGGCCTCAGCGATTAGCATGGATGTCAGATGTTCCATGTTGAGATATCGCTTGGAACCCCATTCGGATCCGGTAACGTGCCGCAGGCGGGCAC
>JAFXZW010000008.1 GCA_017541035.1 Eubacterium sp.
CTGATCATCCATTCTGCCATGGAATTCGATATCTCCGTCTTCCCGGATCCGCACCAGGTCACCGCTCCGATAGGCCGGCATACCAAGCACCCGAATGAAATTCCTCTCATTCAGGTCTTTTCTTCCGATATATCCACGGCCAACACCGGAACCCATGATCACCAGTTCTCCCATGGCTCCGAGAGGCTGGAGATATCCGTTCCGGTCCATGGTGGCCATGGTCACATTTGCCAGCGGAACGCCGATGGTTACATCATTCGGATCAACAACCTTCTTCAGTGTACAGCTGACGGTGCACTCTGTCGGTCCATATGAATTAACGATGCGTAGCTCCGGATTAATGGCCTTCAATTTATCGAACAGAACAGGCGGGAAGGGTTCCGAACCCACATCAATGCTCTTTAACCCCTGTACGGCAGGAGCAAAGGCAGGGATCTCTATCATGTTCATGATATAGCTTGGGGTACAGGTGATGAATTCAACATGATTGCTCACCATAAGATCGCACATCTCCGCCGCATTCATCATCTGATCCCAGGTAGCCAGCACATTTGTCATACCATGGGCAAAGGGAACAAACTGCTCCATAACGGAAACATCAAAGGTGAACGCAGCTATGGATACGCTTACTTCAGCAACTTCCGTACAAGCAAGCACCTCGAGATTCTTCTCATTCCGATCCACAAAGTTCACCAGATTCCTGTTGGTGATCATCACGCCTTTTGGCTTTCCTGTGGAACCGGAGGTGTAGATCACATAGGCCAGGGCATCATACGGAACCTCCACATTGAGATCCTCCCTGTCTCCGGGGAGCACATAACCGATATCTCCTGACGACTTGCTGCCCTTCAGGCTTTCGGCGGCATTTCCGGGTTCAGTATTTCCGAAAGCCTTCCCTTCCTTCAGGCTATTGGTGTCTGTCTCATTTACCGTTCGGATGCCGCCGGTAATAGCATCCTGCACGTTGATGATCGTGATTCCTTCTGACTGAAGTGCCTCAAGGAGTTCTCTTCTTCGTTCAATGACTGCTTCGGTTGTGATCAGCAGCTTTGCCTTCGAATCATCCAGGATATAGCGGATCCTCTCCTCCGGATATTCCGGGTCCACGGGCATAAAGGCTCCGCCGCTCTTCAGCACGCCTTCCCTCATCACATAGGCGTAGCTATCCCTGTCAGCAAGCACTGCCACGATGGTTTCCGGTCCTGCACCAAATCGGCGCAGGACATGTCCCACTGCATTTGCTTCTTCGTTCAGTTCCCTGTAAGTGAGTGTACGATCGATGGCGACCAGAGCTTTTTTCTCCGGATGCTTCCCGGTGCTGTCCTGCAGCAGGCGGTAGGCCGGGCGTTCCGCCACTGCGGCTGCCGTATCATGCAGGTGAATAATCGCCTCTTTATCTTCCTCGGAAAGAAAGCCAATTTCCGATACCTTATCCTTACAAATGAACTCACCGATGATCTGATCCACAAGACGGATCAATCCCTTTACTGTATATTCCGAATAAGCAGAGGGCAGATATTCACCGATGAACCTTACCGTATCCCGGTCCAGAACGATATCCACACTCAGCAATGCCTTTGCCTGAGACAGCGCCATATCTGTTACCGTCACAGGATAACCACATAGCTCCGTCTCCTCCGTATCCTCCATTTCACCCTGAAAAGCAAAGGAGATATCAGCGCCGATCCCGTAGTTCTTCTTGATCCGGGCAAAGCTGCAGATATCATTTGCCATGGCAGAAATGAGATAGTTCTGACAGTTCAGAACGGTTTCGATGACAGTACTCTGCAGATCCGCCACATAGAGAACCGGCAGCGTCTTTACAAACATAGAGATACTGCGGGCTGTTCTGGAATCACTTCTTCCGTTGTAGATTGTAGAGAATACAGCCTGTTCGGATGCCGTATAGGTCTGCAGAGCGAGACCGAAGGCAGCCGTAAAGAATGCATTGAGTGAAAGACCGTTCTGTGCGCAAAATGTCCGAACCCTGTCGGCGCTGCTTGTGCCCAGGGTCTCGATCATTCCAATCCTCTCCTCTGTGGGCTTTCCATCCTTCTGAGGCAGCGTTTCCCCACCGCAACCAAGGAAGATACTGTCGTACCAGGCCTGGGCAGCAGCCGGACGATCGGTTTTAAGTGCGTGTTCTTCATCCAGAGCCACCTCGAAACCGGTAAACTCCTCCTGAGGCACTTTCTCACCGTGATAAGCCATATTCAGATCCTTAAAGAATATGGTCAGGGAGCTGCCATCACAAACAATATGATGTACATCAATAAAAAGATATTTCCCGCTCTCCGTGTTAAAAAGCTCCACCCGGAACAGTCTCTCTCCTGAGGTCAGGTCAAAGGGTCTTACCAGTTCTTCTTTAACCGGCTCCTGATCCGAGATCATGAGCACCGGTTCTGTATCCGGTCCTATGTTTAGATTCCTTACGGCCCGGACCTCTCCCTCTTCCTTCCGAAGAGTCATGAAAAGATACGGATGAGCCAGCAATGTGGTTTGCAGCGCCCTGCGCAGCTTCTCCATATCCACCCTCTGATCCAGCTTATAAAGATACGGGATATTATAAACTGTGGTACCGGCATAGAGTTCGCTGTCAATGTAAATACCCATCTGCGTCTGCGTAAGAGGATAGCTCTCCCGCAGCTCATAGGATATCCCTTCCTCTCCCATCTTGTCGTTGATCAGAGCCTCTATGCTTCGTACTGTCCGACATTCAAAGATTTCAGCAACCTTGACCGTTACCTCAAACGCGTCGGACAGAAGCGAACAGAGCTTGATGCAGCCGATGGAGGAAAGCCCTATCATATAGAGATCCGTCGTGACACCGATCCTGTCGGTTCCGATCACTTTTTTTGCAATCGTGAGGATCTTCTCCTGAACTTCATTCTCTGCAGCTATGATCTCTTCTGCCGTGATCTCGATCACCGGCAACGCTCTCTTGTCTACCTTCCCGTTAGCCGTCATGGGCATGGACTCCAGCTGCAGAAAGGCCTGGGGCACCATGTAGGCGGTAAGGTACTTAGCTGCATGCTCACGAAGGGTGGGGATATCCACCTCGGTATCCGCGGTGAAATAAGCTGCCAGATAATCCGTC
>JAFXZW010000078.1 GCA_017541035.1 Eubacterium sp.
AGACCGCGATAAAGAAGTACGGTTCTGGAACTACGGATGCAATATCTGGACCGACGGTATAGAGAGCCATCCGGAGCAAGGATGCGCACTGATCTTCTGACGGATTGTAAAGTTACGATTCCTGCAAGGATTTTGCAAGAATGAGGGGAGCATAATGCGATACAGAAAACGGTAATAGGCCCGCCCGGCTTCGCCGAACGGGCCCATTTACCTGCATGCTGGTGGCTATCGCCCCCAGGCCCCTTTCTCCTCAAAAACAGATTTACCTGAAGTAATCTCTAATCTCATGCATCTTACTCACCTGATCCACAATGAACGGGCATCGTTTATTGCAATGACCACATCAGATGCAATCTTCGGCATGTTTCTCCAAAGCCAGATAATGCTCCCTTGCCATTTCATCCCCAATCCTTGCAAGATCATAAAACTTATTGATCATTCCAATATCAAGTCCTGCAGGACACGGCTTACAGTGATTACAGTATACGCACTTACCACTAGCCTCGGATGGGGCAAAGGTTCCGATGACACTATAATCCAGATCCTCATCTTTCTGATCAAAGTATTTCAGCAGATCTTCCACTTCGGATACACTCTTTGCGCCGGGAAGCACAGTCAGCACACCCGGCTTATCCAATGCATATTTGATGCACTGATACTGTGTAAGCGCCTGCCCAAACGGTGATGCCTTTGAAGATAGAAGCTGTCCTCCCGAAAATGGTTTCATCACGGATATTCCTACTCCCATTTTCTCACATCTCTTATATACATCCGCTCGTTCATCCACGCCTCCAAAGGCATACTCTCCATGACTGTAATCATACGCGGGGTTTACCGAAAACATCAGCATATCGATCAAATCTGTATCCAGGATTTCCTGTATTACGGATGGCGTATGCGAGGATGCTCCGATATGTTTTATAATCCCATGATTCTTCAGATCAAAAATGTGATCCAATATTCCATTTGCCTGATATTTCTTCCAGTCTGCACTTTCATCCTGGCAATGGATGAACCCATAGTCAATATAATCTGTTTTGAGATCATGTAGCTGCTTATCTACAGATCGCTTCACTTTCTCCAGATCCAATGTCCATCCATATGTTCCCCTGGAGTAATCTGCCCCAAAATGGATCTGGTAAAAAACCTTGTTACGGACATCCGAAAGAGCTTCCCCAAATGTTGCAAAAGCACTCCCATCACCAGCAGCAAGATCATAATAGTTGATCCCACCCTCATATGCACGTCTTACGGTAGCAACAGCATCTTTACGATCAACCTCCACAACATAGGCCGTCCCCATTCCGATCTCACTGATCTTTTCTCCAGTCCGTTTATTCACCCGATACTTCACTGTTCATGTCCTCCCTCTGGTACTCGATCCCCAGCCGGTCCAGAAAATCATAGGTACGGAGTTCCCTTGGCTGTCTTCCTTCTGAATTCTCCGGTCTTCCATTGTATAATTCCATGTCTCTTTCCTCCAATCGGGTTACCGTTCACCCCTCTACTCCCTTCTATCGGTACTACGGCCGCCTTCCAGCCATATCTCTACCAGGAAAAGATAGATGAAAATGTTCTCCCAGATAAACATGGTCCTCCAGAATGCGATCCATCGTACCACTGCGTAGGCCAGGATGAAGAACGCTGCATATGCAGTTGAGATCAATCCAAATCGTTTCAGCCTTTTATCCTTCTCAAGAAACAGTAGGGTTAAAAAGGAAAAGAAACCCACCAGCATCAAGCTGTACGCGAACATATTGTGTATCCCTGCAACCGTTCTGCTCCATTCGCGGTTACAAGGGAACACAGCACATCCGCATACGCAGGTAATGATCAACAGGTAGATCACCTTTCTGTATCGCGGCATGTATGTATGTCTCAGATATCTGATCACAAGCAGCGCCATCATTATGGCACCCAGAAGATACATTACCGCAGTCCATGGCCGAAGTGCCACATAACGTGAGATGGACAACCAAAGATCAAATCGGTGAAGATCAATGATCCATGCGGAAGCAACAGTGACAATGGCTATCACCGTGTATATGATCCCTGCGGCTATCACTGCATTTCTCCCGTTCGTTATCTTCTTCAACATATATCCATCCCAAATTCTTATATCAACAACAAAAGCTTTATCCTGTAAGTTATTTCTTTTTCGGAGTCGGTAGTTCTTCATACATAGCCTCTACCAGTTCCCTTAAGAACTCTTTATTCTCCACATCATCCACAATGATCATTTCCTTCGCACCATCATATGGCAATTCCAGGTCTGCTTCCGGCATCATGGCTTTAGCCGTTTTCGTAGGTTTGACAAGGAAACGGTCATCATAAATGCCGCCGAAGACCTTCCCGCGATAATATAGAACATACTCTCCCATCATCGCCCGAAGCGATATTTCATCCAGCTCCGAAAGTTGCTCTAATATGAAATCCAAATAATCCTTGCTCGATGCCTTCTCTTATACCTCAAACGCTAATACTGTTTCTTCTTCATTGAGATGATGTATCTCAGGAGAATATGTCTCAGTAAGAGTTGTCCAAAGCTTCTTTGCTCCATTATTCTTCTCGTTATACTTTATTTCCCATTTACCCGGATGCTTCTTCAAGAGTATTCTGGCAGTCTCAAGCGCCAGATGTTTCCTACGATATGATGGAAATATGGTAAACTCAGCCATTGTATAGTCTGGTTCCTGTTCTATGTTTGAATATGGAT
>JAFXZW010000009.1 GCA_017541035.1 Eubacterium sp.
GAATCTTCACTTGATGACTCCTGTTGAATACCATGAGAACTATTATGCGGCTGCATAAGAATACCGCCAGCCGATTATGCGACTGGCGGTACGAAACTTTTTAATTATTCACTGTCCTCTTGACGGGTAGCACACCAGAATAAAATCCCGGCTTCTTTTTTTACAAAAGCTCATCCTGATCAAATTGTTCGTACAATTCTTTTTCAGCATCCAGCATGGCTTCCCTGCTTCTTTCTTCGGCGAAGGCATCCTCCATCTGCTCTTCTTCCAGAATCCTCTCCTGTTCGGACAGTTCTTCATACTCAAGAAGCGGTTCCCCACGCATGTAATAGATCACATCATTAATGATCCCTTCATCAAAGAAATCCGCCTCAAAATAAAGATCATCTGCATTGGAAGCTGTCAGACGGTACACATAGACAGGCCTGCCCATGCCTCTTCTTCTCTTCTCTACGTGCTTCGAAAGATATTTGATATCATCAATCCTTACCACATCAATGTGGGTAAGGTAGGAAACGATCAGGAAATTCTCCGTTACGATCACATTTCCCTGATGCATTTTCAGCTTTTTGTTCATTTCACGGTCAAGCTTCCGGATGTATTTTCCGACCTTCCCGTACCGTTTCAGACACCAGGCCTGACGGTTCAGGACAGGGAAAGCCGTTGCAAGAACAACGTAGAGGAAAAGCAAACCCAAAGCGACGGACAGCACGATCATGGATATCCTGATCGCCCTTATACGAACCAGCGGGTACGCAATCTCATCAAAGACATACAGAGAGCCCATACCCGACAGCTCATCATAGGGAATCCCCATGGCCTCCGCATATTCCCGGAGAATATAGCCCGCCGTCACATCATCCTTGATGATCCTGACATTATAAATCTCTTCACCCGACTTATTACGCAGAGCAGCCGCAGTCTTCTTTTTCAGAAGAGCCAGTTCCATCACATTATCTTTAATGCGGTAAAAATACTCCCCCTGCTCCTTCTCACCTTCATAGTAGGAAAAGCCGGCAGGAATAAGGCCTTCAAGCATAATCTCCACATTTCTCTGGCCTGACAGATAGTACTCCTTTGCAAAGGAACTGTCTTCCATTTTTACCGTTTGAAAATGTTCCAGCCGGGACACCTGCCCCAACAGCAGAAGCAGTCCGGCCAGGATCAGGACTCCCGGAAGCGTGATCATCAACAGATTTTTTTGCAGCAGTCTGCGAAAGCCGTGTTGCATCTAAGTAAGGCTCCTTATTGTGCCTTCTTCGCAGCCTTTGCAGCCTTGGCCGCCAGCGCTTTCTCCGTAGGGCGTACCAGGAACAGGCAGAGCAGAAGGGCAACGACATACAGGGCAAGGGTGAAATACAGAACATTCTGATAGCCATCCGGATTCACCGTTGCAACATGTGTAATTCCGTTTTCCATGTATTCAATATTCTTTTCGCTTCCCGTATGAGATACGATGAAGGATGCGATCTGGTTACCCGTCAGACCGGCAAAGGCCCAAGCGGAAAGTGTGATACCGTGGATCGCTGATATGGATCCCATGCCGTAATGGTCGGAAAGAAGCGTCGGAACATTGGAGAAGCCTCCGCCGTAACCGGCATTTACGATCATGATCAGGGTGATCACAAGGATCACAAGAAGAACATTCATTTCACCCGAATCGCTGTAGGCATTCTTGATACCCTGAGTCAGCATAACGATTCCGGTAAATGCGATGGAAAGGATGAAAATCATCTTATAGATGGTATTTCTGTCCTTCATGGTATCCGCCCACGCGGAGAAGCCCAGACGACCTGCCGCATTGAAAATGGCGGAGAATGTGGAAATGATGCCTACGGAAGCAGCAAGCCCGATACACTTGACGATCATTTTTTCCTGAGAGATCAACGCCAGGCCGCAGGTGATATTGATATAGAACATCAACCAGATACCGATATAGTTCCCGATTGGCTTTGTCTTGAGAGTAGCCAAGATGCTGGGTTTCTCACCCTTACCCTGGGGCTCATGCCAGCCCGCAGGTTTTGCCAGGAGGAGATGTCCGACAAACATCATTACAAAATACACCCCGGCCAGGATCCAGAACATCTTGTATACGCCGGTTCCATCAGAGGATCCGTCGGGATTCTTTCCGGAAAGGCCGTTCAGCATGCTGGTCATGATGGGACTTGCGATTGCCTTTGCCGCACCGAAGCCCGCAACCGCAAGGCCGGTTGCCAGTCCCTTACGATCCTTGAACCAAAGCATCAGTGTCTTAACCGGTGAAAGATAACCGGTACCAAGGCCGATACCCATGATGAAACCGTAGCTGAAATAAATGCCGATCAGAATGATGGGACTTCCGTGAAGGGACTTTTCCGGTCCGCCCAGGAAGATGAAAAGACCGGTCAATGCCATACCGACCGAAAAACAGATAGTAGCAATGAGGGATGCCTTGTGAATATCCTTCTCTACGAAATTACCAAGAAAGGCAGCAGACATGCCCAGGAAAAAGATGGCAAAACTGAAGGCCCACTCTGTGGCGCCCTTGGAAAACCCAATATGTTCTGCTATTTCCTGACTGAAAATGGACCAGCAGTAAACCGTACCGATACTGCAATGCAGCAGCAGAGCCGGAATTGCCGCACGAACCCATTTATTTCCGCGCCAGCCGGCCGGTTGTTTCATCTCTTCACTCATTGTTACATCTCCTTTTATTCCTCTACTCTTTTGGCCTTTCAAAAGCCCGAACAGGTATTATATATCATTTACAAAATGATTTCAAGCAGGGATTATTTCCTTTATTCCTCATTTTCCTCAGGATCGTCTTTCAAAACCGGGCCGGATTCTTCTTCTGCCGTATTCCGTCTGTCGGCCTTCCTTCGGTCGTTCCCCTGACGCCGGTCTCCTTTTCTTCTTTCTATGCCATCCGGAGGTTCACCGCCCTTACGCCTCTCGCCCTGACGGCGTTCACCCTGACGGCGCTCTTCTCTCCTTTGTTCTTCCTTTTGCTCTTCTCTCTCCTGTTTTCTGGTCTCCCGAAGCTCACTCTTCTCCTTGCTCCGTTCCTCCATTTCCTCATGAGCCTTCTGGCTCTCGGACTCCGGAGTTTCGCTGTTTCCGTCGGAGATACCCTTTCTTCTCTCCAGACGCAGGAGAATATAATCATGGTAAACAAAGTCCGTGATTGCGGCAAGAGGAATGGAAAGAAGGACTCCCATGATACCGAACATACGGCCGCCCACGATGATGAATACCAGAATGACCACACTGGAAACCCCGAGAGAATTACCGAAAAGTCTGGGTTTCAGGATATATCCATCCACCGTCTGCAGCGCCAGTGTGAAGATCAGGAAGATCAACGCATCCAGCGGATTTACCAGAAGCAGGATCAGTCCCCCGATCACAGCACCTACCAGAGGACCGAAGGTCGGAGCCAGATTCGTTACGCCGACCACAAAGGAGATCAGCACCGCATAAGGCATACCCATGATCCACATAAAGATACCGTTGGCCAGACCGATGATGATACCGTCCAGCACATCAAAGGCCACATAACGTGTCATGATCCTGTTGCAGCGCGAGAAGAAGGAAAGAGCCGCGTTGTATTTCCGTTCCTTCATCGTTGCCCGCATAAAGCGCTTGGTTCCGGCCAGCATGAAATATTTACCGAAAAGGAAATAAATCGCCAGGATAAGCCCCAACAGGAAAGTGATCAGGCCGGAGCCGAAATCCAGACCCTTGCTGAGAAGAAGTTCTTTATTATCACTCACCCATTTTACAAGATTATTCATCAGATCATCGATCCATCCCGTAACCTTATCCGCATCGATGGGAAGCTTCGGGAATTTGTCGCCGACACCGTGAATGAAATTCTTAAATGACTGGGAATAACCATCCAGATTATCAATAAACTGAGAGATACTGCCTGCCAGCTGCGGTACCAGATAGGTCATCAATGTAACAACCAGCACCAGAATGAGCAGAAGGGCCAGGATCACTGCCAGCATTCTCCGAAGCTGCCATTTCTTCATGTTGCCAAAAAGATAATGCTCAAAAAGCCGGGCAAGCGGATCGATCACATAGGCTATGGCTGCTCCGATCACGACCGGTGAAAGAAAACGGAAAAAGCTCCCGATCACGCCGAAGATCGCTCCCAGATGTTCAAGCAAAACAAAAAGAACAACCCCCGCGCAGATTGCGATGGTGTTCCCAAACCATTTCTGCTGTAACCATTCTTTCTTAAATCGCATCACATTCATCCTCTATCAGGTTTTTGCCATTCCGAATCTATATATTAACATAATTCTTTTCTCTTTAACAGAGTTATTTACAAATTATGCAGTATGAAATATAATACTAAAACTGTTGTAATTTTTTTTGGAAGGATTCCCTCATGCTCACCTACTCCCTGCAAAAGAACGATACGGTTCCGCTATATGAACAGCTGACCCGTCATATCAAGGAAGACATTACCTCCGGAAGGATCTCCCCCGGTGAGAAACTGCCCTCCCGCAGAAGTCTGGCACGCAATCTGGGGATCAGCGTGATCACTGTGGAAACAGCCTATCAGCAGCTTATGTCCGAAGGGTATCTGGAATCCCGCCCGCGCAGTGGCTGTTACGCTGCCGATATCAGTGTTCCCTTCTCCGCCGAAAAAGAAAAATCTCTCGATTCCCTTCCCGAATGGGATGAACCCCGGATGAATCCCTTCATCGACCTTTCCGGAAATGAAACACCTCGTGAGAATTTTCCTTTCACCGCCTGGGCAAGAGTATCCCGGGCAGAGCTTTCACTGGAATCATCTTCTCTCGTAGCTTCCTCTCCGGGTATCGGAGTTCGGGCTCTGCGTGAGGTGATCGCAACTCATCTTCTGAAATTCCGCGGGCTTCACTGCTGTCCGGAGCAGATCGTGATCGGGGCCGGAACAGAGTATCTCTACGGTCTCCTGATCCAGCTGCTGGGTTTTGATCAGGTTTACGGCGTGGAGGATCCCGGCTACTGGAAGATACCCCGGATCTATGAAAGCCATGGTGTTTCCTGCCGCTACATTCCGCTGGATGATTTTTCCGAAGCATCCGTCATTTCGAAGACCGGCGCGGATATTCTGCATATCACACCCTCTCATCATTTTCCTACCGGCAGGGTAATGCCGATCCGGTATCGAAATGAAATACTGAAATGGGCTTCCTGCGGAAAGCGTTACATCATTGAGGATGATTACGACAGTGAGTTTCGTTTCACGGGCCAGCCGATTCCTGCGCTTTTTGAAACGGATCCCTACGGATGTGTGATCTATATGAATACCTTCACCCGGACGCTGGCTTCTACCGTTCGGATCAGCTATATGGTTCTTCCCCCGGCTCTGATGAAAGAACTGAAGGAACGTCTTTCCTTTTATTCCTGCACAGTGTCCAATTTTGAGCAGTACACCCTGGCCCGATTTATCCGTGAAGGTTTTTTTGAGCGCCACATTAACCGGATGCGCAACGATTACCGTTTAAGAAGAAAAAGGATCCTGCAGTTGCTTTCCGAAAGCCCTCTTGCTCCCAGAATGCGGATCCGGGAAGAGGATGCCGGCCTGCATTTCCTGCTTGAGCTGGATACTGCGCTTTCCGATGAGGAATTAACCGCACGATGCCGGAAGGCTTCCATCCGTATCGTTCCTCTTTCGGTTTTTTATCACGACAGCATGGCCGCCCCGCAGCACACTTTCCTGATCAGCTACTCTTCCCTGTCTCCGGAATTGCTTCCCGAAGCAGTGAAAACCCTTTCAGGGCTGCTGGATGAAAGGGCAGAAGAAAAAAATGAGGTAGCACAATGAATGTCAATGAAAAATCAATAACGCTTTTCCGGGATGCTCCCGTCTCCAAAGCGGTTTTTTCCAATATCATTCCATCCATCATCAGCATGCTGATGGTCATGTTTTATAATCTTGCGGATACTGTCTTCATCGGGCAGACAAAAAATGCCCTGATGGTGACTGCCGTTTCTCTGGCAACCCCTGTCTTTCTTCTTTTCATGGCGATCGGAATGCTCTTTGGGATCGGCGGAACCTCCTTTATCTCCCGGCGTTTGGGAGAGGGAGATTATCACACGGCCCGCCGGGCTTCTTCCTTCTGCTTCTGGGGCGGGATCGCCATCGGGATCATCTCGCTGATCGGGATCATCATATTCGCCGAACCCGTAGCACGGTCTGTCGGAGCCAGCGACGATTCGCTGGAATTTACCAGACAGTATCTTACCATCGTCGCCTTCGGCATTCCCTTTCTGATCCTAAGCAGTGCCTTCAGTAACATCATCCGTGCCGAAGGTCATCCGAAGATCGCCATGACCGGAATGATCGTCGGAAACCTGGTGAACATCCTACTGGATCCCGTCATGATCCTCATGTTCGGGTGGAATGTGGCCGGAGCTGCCATCGCTACTGTTCTCGGAAATGTAGTTTCCGCCGTTTTCTACCTGATCCACCTGATTTCCAAAAAATCCATGCTGTCCATTCACCCAAAGCATTTCACCCTGAACCGCACCATTTCACTGGGTGTTTTTGCCATCGGAATTCCGGCTGCCCTGAATTCCGTACTGATGAGTACCTCCAATATCGTGATCAATAATGTCATGTCCGATTATGGGGATATGGCTGTAGCCGGACTCGGGGTAGCCATGAAGGTAAATACCATTGCCGTCATGCTGCTGATCGGTATCGGTACCGGTATCCAGCCCGTCCTGGGCTTCTGTTTCGGTGCCCGCATGCGGGAACGATACCTGGCCGTATTGCGCTTCACCCTGATTGTAGCCTTTATCACCAGTGTGGTCATGACCTTTGTCTGCTATACCTTTGCCGGGCCACTGGTCCGTTTTATTCTGGAGGAACCGAATGCCTATTCCTACGGGTTCACCTTCTCGCGTGTCTACATCCTGTCTGGCCCCGTTCTGGGTATCCTTTTTGTGATGATCAACGCCATACAGTCCACGGGAGCCACCATTCCCTCCCTCATCCTGTCCATTTCCCGGCAGGGACTCATATACTATCCCGTACTGATCATCTTTACCCACTTATTTGATTCGGCTAAAATGGCCGCCATGTCCCAACCCGTTACGGACTACGCCGCCGCCGCACTTTCCGTAATCCTTTTTATCCTCACCTTCCGGAAATACTTCCCGAAGAACAAGGTTTCTCAAAAAATCTGAAGATAAATCCGCTTGGGGGTTTACCTCAAAAAAGAGCCAGTCCGAAAGACTGACTCTTTTTTTGCGTTGCCGCATCCGTTACTTTACAACAATGTTAATGATCTTCTTTGGAACGTAGATTTCCTTTACCACACTGACACCTTCCAGCCGGGAAGCAACCGCTTCCTTACCTGCTGCGATGATCGCATCCTTATCCGCATCAACCGGTACCGTTACTGTGGCACGTGTCTTTCCGTTGATCTGCACGGGAAGCTCCATACTCTCCGCTACCAGATATTTCTCATCAAACTCCGGCCAGCTTTCATGGAATACGGAATCCGTTCCCCCAAGAAGCTCCCACAATTCCTCGCCTACATGAGGAGCAAAGGGGGCGATCAGACGGACCATTGTCTTCAGTGTTTCCTTATCAACACCCGTGGTCTTTGTGAGCTCCACAAAGCGGTTATTATATTCCATAAATGCGGAAATAACCGTATTCAGGCTGAAGCTTTCCAGTCGCTGGGTCACATCCTTTGTCAGTCCGTGCCGCAGCTTCAGAAGCTCAGGTGTTTCGGCAGCCTCTCCCTTTTCCACATTCTCCGTTACCATGGTATAGAAGCGCCTCAGAAAACGGAAGATTCCGTCGATACCTGCATCGTCCCAGATGGAATCCAGTTCCGGAGGTCCTACGAAAAGCTCATACAGCCGCAGGGTATCACAACCGTATTCCTCCACGATATCATCCGGAGAAACGATATTTCCAAGGGACTTACTCATCTTGGTCGGTTTTCCGGTCACGCGGTCCTTACCGCAGATCATTCCCTGGTTAAAAAGCTTCTTAAAGGGTTCCTCAAAGCCAACCGCTCCGATATCATAAAGGAACTTGGTATAGAAGCGGGAATACAGAAGATGCAGTACCGCATGCTCCACGCCGCCGATGTACATATCCACGGGGAGATATTTGTCTGCCTTTTCCTTGCTGACCAGTTCATTTTTATTCCTGCTGTCCACATAACGCAGGAAATACCATGAGGATCCTGCCCACTGAGGCATGGTATTCGTTTCTCTTTTGGCGGGCTTCCCGCAGCAGGGACAGGTGGTATTTACCCAGCTCTCAATAGCTGCCAGCGGTGACTCGCCGGTTCCGGTGGGCTCGTATTTTTCAACATCCGGAAGAAGCAGCGGCAGCTGATCCTCAGGTACGGGAACCGCCCCGCAATCCGGACAATGAACGATGGGAATGGGCTCGCCCCAGTAACGCTGACGGGAGAATACCCAGTCACGCAGCTTGTAATTCACGGTAGCCTTACCATAGCCCTTGTCTTCAATGTACTGGGGAGCCTCCTCTTTCAGAACGGAGGACTCCATGCCGTTCCAGTCACCGGAATTGATCATAATGCCGGAAGCCTCCGTATAAGCCTCCTGCATATCCGGGATCTCTACGCCGTCCTTCGCAATAACCTGAATGATGGGAAGATTGAATTTCTTCGCAAATTCGAAGTCACGGTCATCATGTGCCGGAACACACATGATGGCACCGGTTCCGTAATCGGCAAGAACATAATCGGAAAGCCAGATGGGAACCTTTGCCCCGTTCAGCGGATTAATGGCATAGCTTCCGGTAAATACACCGGTCTTTTCCTTATCTGCCATGCGGTCCACGGAGGAGCGGAGGGATGTCTGATAAATGTAAGCGTCCACCGCTTCCTTTGTCTCCGGCGTTGCAAGTCCCGCAGCGAGCTTATGCTCAGGAGCAAGCACCATAAAGGTTGCGCCGTAGAGGGTATCCGGCCGGGTTGTATATACGCGGATCGACTCATCGCGCCCCTCGATCTTAAAGTCAACCTCGGCACCCTTGGATTTTCCGATCCATTCGGTCTGCATCTTCTTGACCTTTTCCGGCCAGTCCAGTCCGTCCAGATCCGCCAGAAGGCGGTCAGCATAAGCGGTGATCTTCAGCATCCACTGACGCAGGTTCTTCTTGGTTACATCCGCACCGCAGCGCTCGCATTTTCCTTCCTTAACCTCTTCATTAGCAAGACCGGTCTTGCAGGAAGGACACCAGTTAATGGGCATTTCCTTCTCATAGGCCAGTCCCTTTTTAAACATCTGAACAAAGATCCACTGCGTCCACTTATAGAATTCGGGATCCGTGGTATTAACCTCCATATCCCAGTCGTAGATGGCAGCGATCTGCTGGATCTGACGCTTGATATTTGCCACATTGGAGGCTGTGGAAATGGATGGATGAACACCGTTCTTGATGGCATAATTCTCTGCCGGGAGACCGAATGCATCCCAGCCCATGGGATGGATCACATACTTATCATGCATGAGCTGATAACGACTCCAGACATCGGAGATTACATATCCGCGCCAATGGCCTACATGCAGACCGTTACCGGAGGGATACGGGAACATATCCAGGCAGTAATATTTTTCCTTCTTACCGTCATTAACGTTAACCGGGGACTCCTCCCACTTCTTTGTCCATTTTGCCTCGATCAGCTTGTGATTATACTTTGCCATCTTTTCTTAAAACCTCCGGTATATAACTGTTTTCAGTGATTCAGCACCCATCTGAAGGGTGCTGAACATTTTTCGAATCCGCATTATAACATATCTCTATGAGATGAGGCAAGTGTCCTTACGGTCTATCTAACCTCACCCGTGATCAGCCACGGAGACGGCTGTGTCACAAACATACTGTTCTTGTCCGTCTTGCTGATGGTGATCTGTGTCACTTCCCTGTTCTGGATCCGGAATTTCGTAAAAATCTGCGTGATTTTGGAAAGGACATCCAGCTCCAGTGTATAGATCACAAACTGCATCTTCGGATTCTTGGAAAGAAGCCTCTCAATATCCTGCTCCAGGGTATCTGCCGCGACAATAAAGGAAAGACGGGGAACCGGTATCTTCGCCAGAGATTCATCCGAAAGATCCGGAATAATGGTCACATTATGAATACCAAACTGGTTAACATTTTCCTCCATTGTCTGAAGGTCCTGCGGATTCGGTTCTACGGCAATGATCTGCCCTTCACTGGCAATGATGGCTGACTCGATCGCAATGGTTTCGCCGCTCACAATAGCGATGGTATCATGGGAGTCAACACCCAGCATGCTCATGATCACCGCCCGGATTTCATTTCCCACATACTTTACGGTACCTTTACTGAAGAATTCATTCTTCATACCGATGCGGTAGCTCTCCCGTGTTTTCTCATTGACAATGAAAATGACCGAGGGCACGGAAAGCTTCCGTGTGGCAAAGTCCATCACTCTTCCCTTTTTCACATTATCATTGGGGATCAGGCCCTCGGCAAACCAGACATTATACTCTCCCAGGCCTTTCTCCCACAATTCATAGAAAAGATTATCATGAGACTCATCCGCGAAAATGATCACACGTTTATGTGTCTCAATGGTGGGGACCACATTTTTTTCTTTTCCGCAGATATTGACCAGCTTGATCTTCTCCGCACTGACCTCCATCACATCTGAAAAATACGCCGTCCAGGCCAGCATTTCCTTATTTCCGTACACCGTTTTCTTATCCGCCATTGTCTTTCCCCCTTATTTTCGGTTGACCGGCCTGTTCTGCCGGTTCTTCTTACCATCTACTCTCTTCGCGCCGTAAGCTTTAACCTTGTTGCTTCCGATCTCTTCTTCCGCATCCACGATCACTTTTTCAACACCGCTGTCAGTATCCGCCTTCTTCCTTTCTTCTTCGGAGGGCGTTTTCATAAAGCCGGCCTCATCGACTTTTGGGGGATCAGGCGTCTCTTTTTCCTGCTTCTTTTTGATCAGCTTCAGCTTCTCAAGCAACCCCCCGTGTTTTTCATTCTTGTTTTTGTTAATCTTTATCTTCTCACGTTCTCCGCGGATGGGATTTCCCTCATCGTCAAAGCCGATCAGATCATAGTAATACTCCGTCTGATTAGTCATCGACTTATGCTTTAGTCTGTGCCGGAGATAAATATTGAAGATGGTATAGATGATGGCAAATACCGGAACGGACAGGATCATTCCCACGACTCCGAAAAGACCGCTTCCGACGGTGATGGCAAAAAGCACCCAAAGTCCTGTAAGACCCGTTGCTCCGCCCAGCATTACCGGCTGCAGAAGGTTCGCATCCAGCTGCTGCAGAACAATGATAAAGATAACAAATACCAGTGCCATCTTCGGACTTTCCACCAGGATCAGTATACCCGCCGGAACAACACCGATGATCGGACCGAAGAAAGGAATAATATTCGTAACGGCAATGATTGCACTGACCAGTACACCGTAAGGCATATCTACAATGCTGCAGAACACAAAGCAGAGTGCGCCGATCAGCAGCGAATCCAAAATCTTTCCGTTGACAAAGCCTCCGAAGACCCCGTTTACATACCCGGTGGCTTCCAGTACCTGAGTTCCTCTTTTCTTGCTGCAAATGCTGAAAAGCAGCTTTTTGGACTGAGCTCCCAGTTTTTTCTTCTGGCCGAGAATATAGATGGAAATGATCAGGCCCACAAAAAGCTTCACAAGAATACCGACGCCATCGAGAATTCCCGAAGAAACCTTGGCGATAATGGTATCCATATTCGGAAGAAGCGTATCCTTGAAGAAGGTCGACATCGTATTCTCAAAATTGGACAGATATTTATTGATGGTTTCCTGAATGGATGGACTATTGGAGAAAATACCGTCCAGCCACTCCTTGACATTATTTACATAGGTCGGCAGATTATTGTACAGGCTGAACAGACTGTCCTTCAGCTGAGGCAGAAGGATCGCCAGCAGTCCGATGATCAATCCCAAAAAGAGAAGGATCGTGAGTACCAGACCGATCACATTGGCCAGTGTATCCACTGTTGATTCTTTCTTGATTTTTTTACTCAGCGGCTTCTTCAGAATCCGCATCATAAAATTATGGAGCGGATTCAGGATGTAAGCAAAAGCAAGTCCGATCCACACCGGTGTCATGGCAGTGAAAAGACTGCCCAGCACATTCCACAGAACGGAAATCTTTGTGAGAAGCATGCTCACAATAACCACTGCTACCAGAGCCAGCGCCAGGATGATTCCGCGGTTCACATCCCGCTTATCCCAGGTTCGCGCCGTGTCAACGATCACATTTTTGGCGATCCGACGCCTTCTCACCGGTTTATCCGTTTCGTCTCCCCACTCCTGTCGCACATCTTCCTCCGAACGGAGCTCCTGTGTATCACCGATCCCTTCCTGTTCGGAAACTGTCTGATCTATTTCCTTTTGCATTGCTCTCTCCTCCCCCCACAAGCAGAACCGCATGCAAAAACGATTCCCGCCCGGCACCCTTCTCGTGCACATAAAAGGTCGCAGATCAAAAATGACCTACGACCCATTGTACCATAAACAGCTATGGAATGACACCCTTTTTTCGATCCGCCAAACCTTTAGTATGCCTTTACTTTCGTCCAGAGATCGGCAAAATATTCCTTAATACTCTTTTCCTGATAACGGAACACTTCATTGTTCGCGCCGTCAAAGCCGGGCTCATATGCATCAATGCCTTCAAACTCAGTTTTTGCAAGGTCTTCCGCCACCGGAAGAATCGGCGATGTATATCCGACGAATATGGAGTTCGTCTTGGCATTCTCATACTCCAGCATGAAGCTCATAAAGCTGTAAGCCAGATCCGTATCCTCGCATTCCTTGGTCATAACCATGGCGTCACACCAGACATTCGTTCCCTGCTTCGGTTCAAAATAATTCATATCCTCATTTTCCGAAATGACATATACGCCATCTCCGGAGTAAACAACCGCAAGCGCCTTAAGACCGGAGATCATATTATCCATTACCTCATCGCTGACATAAACACAGTTCATGGTCTTTTTCTGTTCCGTCAGCCATTTGAACGCTTCATCAATCTCCTCTTTCTTGTCGGTATTCATGGAATATCCCAGAGCCTTCAAAGCGATCATGAAGGAATCCCGCTCGGAATCATACATGTAGATATCATCCTTATACTTGGTATTCCGAAGCAGTTCCCAACCATCCTCCAGATCTTCTTCATCCACCACGGTGGTGTCGTACAAAATGCCGACGGATCCGCAGAAATACGGTATGGAATATTGATTTCCGGGATCATACGGCAGATCCAGGATCTTCGGATTCAGATCCTCGGTATGATCTACCATATCCCATTCAATGGGCTGAAGCATATCCTCCTTGATCAGTCGTTCGATCATGTAATCCGAAGGAATAAGCAGATCATATTTCGCCCCGCTCTTCAGCTTTGTGTACATACTCTCATTGGAATCGAACGTTTCGTAGATTACCTGGCAGTTGTTCTCTTCTTCAAAAGCCGCAATCAGTTCCGGATCGATATACTCTCCCGCATTGAATATCCGAAGAGTACGGTCACTTCCCCGGGTACCTGCGAAGATGGAGATGCCGATCATCAGGAACAGCCCCACGATCAGGATCTTTTTCATCGTATTCTTCATCATATCCGGAATCAGCTTGGATATGATCAGCGCAATGGCGATGGCCAGAATCACGATAGTGGAAAGTGCATTGATGGTCGGGTTGATCCTCTTCGTCATATTGTACACGAGGATGGAAATGTTCTGCACCCCGTTCCCGGTTGCAAAATACGAGATCACAAAATCATCAAAGGACATGGTAAATGCCAGCAGCACACCGGCAAAAATACCGTCCTTCAACATGGGAAGGATCACCTTCACCAGAGCCTGGAAGGGTGTTGCTCCCAGATCCATGGCCGCATCTGCAATGCTGGGATCAAGGGATCTGACACGAGGGTACACACTGGTGATCACAAAAGGTGTGCAGAAAGCCACATGTGCCAGCAGCATGGTGTAATAACCCTTCGGCATGGCAATGGACGAAAAAAGAAGCATCAGTCCGATTGCCGTCACGATATCCGGACTCATAATCGGGATATTATTCACATTTAACATGATCTCCCGAAGGATCTTCCTGGATTTACACAGACCTATGGCTGTAATAGTTCCCAAAACAGTGGAAATGGCCGTTGCAAAGACAGCTATGGTCACGGACACAAAAACTGCCTTCATAATAGAGCCGTCTGCTATAAGGCGGCCGTACCAGCGGAAGGAAAAACCGGCCATACTCGTCAGGCTCTTGGAGCTGTTAAAGGAGTAGACCATGGTTACTACGATCGGCAGGTAAAAAAACACAAAGAGAACAACAATGTATACGATATAAGCAGCCTTGCTGCCTTTTCTCTGCTTTCCCATCAGTCATCCTCCTTTTCCCGCCGGTCTGACTTCTTTATCAGAAGCAATCCCACAAAGATGATGATCATCAGAATAATGGAAATAGCACTGCCGAAGTTCCAGTTCCCCACGGAAATAAACTGATTTTCAATCAGGTTACCGATGAGCATATACTGTCCGCCTCCCAAAAGCTTCGGGATAACGAAAGTAGAAATAGACAGCAGGAAGGTCATCAAAACCCCGTTGATCACGCCGGGGATGGACATTTTAAAGGTTACCTTCCAGAATGTTATTTTCGGATTGGCTCCCAGATCATAGGACGCCTCAATGAGGGAAGGATCGATCTTCCGGATGGAGGCATGGATGGGGATTACCATGAAGGGAAGCATGTCACTGATCAATCCCAGCATAACCGCAAAATCCGTGTACATAAAGGTAACGGGATCGATTCCGAAAACCCCCAGCAGCTTATTGATCAGTCCGTTATCCGAGAGAATACTGATCCACGCATAGGTTCGAAGCAGCGTATTGATCCACATGGGTATGGTCACCAGCAGGATCAGCAGATCCTGAACACTGTCACGGAAACGGGTAATGGCATAAGCCAGGATATACCCCAGCAGGAGGCAGATTGCCACCGAAGCAAGTCCAAGGAGCAGAGACTTCAGCAAAACCTCAAGATAGATCGGCTCTCCTATCCTTTTAAAATTGTCCAGAGTAAACTGGATATTGACCAGTTCATTTCCTCCTGTGGTCAGGGAATAAATGACAATCAGGATCAGAGGAACGATCACGATCAGGATGGACCATATGATATACGGCCGCGTGAGCTTTACATAGTGCTTCAATGCCTTCCCTCCTGTTCCCAGTCCATTCTGTACATAACATGGATATCATCCGGTCCGAAGGTAAGGCCCACCTCCAGTCCGGGTTTATAATAATCCGTAGTATGAACCAGATAATCCCGATACTGTGTTTCGACAACGATCTCATGATGGACACCGCGGAAAACGATGGACTTCACGACGCCTGTAAGCTTCGCATTTTTCTTTTTGACGATATCAATATCCTCGGGGCGGATCACAACCTCCACCTCTTCATCGTCCTTGAAGCCCTTATCTACGCATTCAAAATCGGTATCATCAAAATGTACAAGGAGATCCTTCTTCATGATCGCATTAATGATATTGGATTCCCCGATAAAGCTTGCAACAAAGCGGTTCTCCGGCTCATTGTAAATATCCTCCGGACTGCCCACCTGCTGAATGATTCCTTCGTTCATGACCACAACGGTATCGGACATGGAAAGGGCCTCCTCCTGGTCATGTGTGACGAAAATGAAGGTGATCCCCACCTCCTTCTGTATCTTCTTCAGTTCGATCTGCATTTCCTTCCGAAGCTTGGCATCCAAAGCTCCCAGGGGTTCATCCAGAAGCAACACCTGGGGTTCATTTACCAGAGCACGCGCTATGGCTACGCGCTGCTGCTGTCCACCGGAAAGAGAGGTGACATCTCTTTTTGCAAAGCCGGAAAGTCCGACCATCTCCAGCATTTTCATCACCTTATTCTCTATAATGGACTTGTCCATCTTCTTGATCTTCAACCCGAAGGCCACATTATCAAATACATTCAGAAACGGAAAAAGGGCATATTTCTGAAATACCGTATTGATCTCTCTCTTGTAGGACGGCACCCTGGAGATGTCCACTCCGTCGAATAGTACCGAACCTCCGCTGGGTTCCTCGAATCCGCCGATGATCCTTAAGGTTGTTGTCTTACCGCAACCCGAGGGTCCTAGCAGAGTCAGGAATTCATTCCTGTGGATTGTCAGATCGATCCCCTTCAGTACCTGCTGATTCTCGTAATTCTTCGTGAGTCCCTTCAGTTCTATCACTGCATCGCTCAACTTCTCTTCTCAACCTCCCTTTCCTGATCTTCTTATCCCAAAAAAAAGCCGTGTTTTCACACGGCTTTGTAGTATCTTGATTAAAGAACTGCCTTGATCGCCCCGAGCAGCTCGTCGTAGGTTTCATATGCCGGCAGCTCCGGATACTCCTTCTTTATGGCATCCGTACTGCGGAAAAGGAAGCCTGCCTTACTGGCCTGGATCATCCCCAGATCATTATGGCTGTCTCCGCTGGCAATGGTTTCGAAACCGATGGACTGCAGCGCCCTGACGGTAGTATATTTGGATTTTTCGCAACGCATTCGGAAGCCCGTGATCGTCCCGTCTTCTGCCACCTCCAGAGTATTGCAGAAAATAGTCGGCCAGCCCAGCTTCTTCATCAACGGTGACGCAAACTGCGTAAAGGTATCGCTTAAAATGATCACCTGTGTCAGTTCACGCAGACTGTCGAGAAATTCACGTGCTCCCGGAAGCGGATCGATCCGGGATATTGTTTCCTGAATCTCCTTCAGGCCTAAATGATGTTCCTTCAGGATATTCAAACGGAATTTCATCAGTTTATCATAGTCCGGCTCGTCCCGGGTGGTGCGTTTCAATTCCGGAATACCTACAGTTTCGGCAAAAGCGATCCAGATTTCAGGTACCAGTACCCCTTCCAGATCCAGACATACGATATTCATGTCACTCATACTCTACCTCCAAAAGAAAAAAACGGTAATCACATAAAGTGAAATGGAACGCATTGCTAGTGCGGCCGGTGGGACTCGAACCCACACGGGAAGCCCACAGGAACCTAAATCCTGCGCGTCTGCCAGTTCCGCCACGACCGCTGATCCCGGCATAAGCCTGTTGCCCGGAAAATCCGTAACAGAAAAAGGTGCCGAACCTGCGAGCAGATTCGACACCATTTTGCCTTGATCCGATCAATGTTACAAAGAGTGAGCCACGGGGGACTCGAACCCCCGACAACTTGATTAAAAGTCAAGTGCTCTACCACCTGAGCTAGTAGCCCGTAACATATAACATCAGCCGAATCGACTGGGCCAGTTGGATTCGAACCAACGAGTGCAGGAGTCAAAGTCCTGTGCCTTACCGCTTGGCTATGACCCAAAAATAAGGTTCACCATATGCGGACTGTGAATCACGCACGACATCAGTGGCTGCCTTCCAAGGGAAAGCCCCAACTTTCTCAGCCATGTCGGCAAGGGTGGGTAGAGGGACTCGAACCCTCGGCCTCCAGAGCCACAATCTGGCGCGCTAGCCAACTGCGCCATACCCACCATATAATCCAAAAAAAATGAAAAGTTTTGCTTTGCGAATGTGCAGTTCCCCTCGCTTCGCTCGGTCAGGTTTCGGTCATCGCCCTCTGCTGCTTCGCAGCGCCGGCCGTCGACCTCACCTACGAAAAAAATGCTTCGCATTTTTTTCTACCTGGCCCCAACTTTGCTTCGCAAAGTTGCGGCGTAGCGTGCCCGAAGGGATTCGAACCCCCGACCCACGGCTTAGAAGGCCGTTGCTCTATCCAGCTGAGCTACGGACACATAATAAAGCGGGTGATGGGAATCGAACCCACATATCCAGCTTGGAAGGCTGGTGTTCTACCACTGAACTACACCCGCATAATGACTATTCAAGATAATCGGGGTGACAGGATTTGAACCTGCGACCTCCTGATCCCAAATCAGGTGCTCTAGCCAAGCTGAGCCACACCCCGAGATGCAACTGCCTCGCCACAGCCTGCCGCAACACCCTCTGACAGGATTGCGACAAATAGCGGGAGGGGGACTTGAACCCTCGACACCACGGGTATGAACCGTGTGCTCTAGCCAGCTGAGCTATCCCGCCAAACCCGGACTTCCGTATCATATACCACGGTTTCAGGTATATGACATGTCATGTCCCGAAAAAATGCCCGGCCTGGCCGGGACCAACCGAAAACTCCCATGAAAGAAGTATCCCGGTCAAGTGGGACCTATAGGGCTCGAACCTATGACCCTCTGTTTGTAAGACAGATGCTCTCCCAGCTGAGCTAAGATCCCGTTGCGCTTCTTTTCAGCACTTTTCCAATTATAATGGGCCAGCCCCTCAATGTCAAGAAAAAAATATCAATTATTTGCGCTTTTTTTCAGGGCCCGAAAATAAGGAAAAGGACGGCCCCTCAAAATCGGTTCCGTCCTTCGCTTTTCATTTTTGTTCAGCTTACGCCTCTGCAGGAGCTTCCTCAGCCGTAGCAGCTACATCCTCAGCGATTTCCTGCTCATCCTCGAAGAAATCATCATCAAAATCATCATCAAACTCATCAAAGTCATCAAGATAATCCGGCGTCAGATACTTGTAGATAGCAATAGCTGCAGCTGCAATCAAAAGAACAACACCGGCGATGATGCAGATCGTCCAGAAAGAGCTCTTCTTTGTTGTAACAGCCTTATCTGCAGTAACAAGCTTTACTTCCTTCATTTTTAACCCTCCTAAAAAGATAAGTTTTTTAATGCACACAGTATATCACATTTTCCTCAGCTTCGCAAGAGAAGCAAACATTCTTTTTTCACCAACTGTATCAAAAAGAACGGTCACCTCATAATCCTTTCCGCCCTTTTCCATCTCGGTTACGGTTCCCTGACCGAATTTCATATGGCGGACACGATCTCCGACCCGGTAATCCGGCACAAATCCGCCTCCTGATGTCCTGTTCTCTGCCGGTTTAACGGAATATCTGCTTCCGGTATCCGTCTTTTTCTGTGAAAAGTAACGCGCACTTTCTCCCCCGATATATCCCGTTTTTTTGTGAAAGGACATTTCCTCCGGCCTCCAGGCCGAAGTTACGCTCCTTTCGAAGCTGTCGAAGCTTTCATCATCCCGTTCTATCAGATTCTTCGGGATCTCGTCGATAAAACGGGAAACTGCAGGATAAATGTACTGCCCGTTCACCATTCTCTGTTTTGCCGCCGAAAGATACAGCCGGTCCTCCGCCCTGGTGATTCCCACATAGCAGAGCCTTCGTTCCTCCTCCGTGGCATCAGGGTCATCCGAATCAAGAGACAGTCCACTGGGGAAAAGCCGTTCTTCCATGCCAACCATGAAAACGATCGGGAACTCCAGTCCTTTCGCACTATGAAGCGTCATCAGTGTGATCCGTCCAGCTTCGTCTTCTTCCTGATCCGTATCCGCAACCAATGCGATATCTTCCAGAAGATCCTGAAGAGTTGCTCCGTCATGCTGTATCTCAAAATCCGTGATCTTATTACCCAGCTCTTCCAGATTCTCGATCCTTCCGCGGGCTTCCTCCGTATTCTCTCTTTCCAGCTCCAGTTTATACCCGGTCTTCTCCAGGATCTCTCTGTAAAGGGCACTGAGATCTCCCGTTTCCGCCGTTCTCCGGAACTCCTCAAAAAGCTCCCCGAAAGCCTCTACCTTTGCCGCAGCCCTGCTTAAGCCGGGAATTTCCTTTACGTCCACTATGGCATCGTACAGACTCATTTCCTGTGCATCGGCGAATTCCCTCAGCTTTGCAATAGTGGTGTCGCCGATCCCTCGCCGGGGAACATTAATGATCCTGGACAGGGACTGGGCATCCGCCGGATTATTGATGGCCTTGAGATAACCCACCATATCACGGATCTCTTTTCTGGCGTAGAAATTCGTTCCTCCCACCAGCTGGTAGGGAATCCCCGCGCGAATCAGTCCTTCCTCGATCACCCGGGACTGAGCGTTTGTCCGGTAGAGCACGGCATAATCCGAATAATCATGCTTTCCGTCAATCACCGTGCGGATCAGTCCCGCAGCTTCCTCGCGGTCGCTTTCATAGCAGGTAAAGCGTAGCTTCTCTCCGTCTTCCCGTTCCGTCCAGAGTTTCTTATCCTTTCGTCCTTCATTATGAGCGATCACGCCATTTGCGGCATTCAGAATATTCGCAGTAGAACGGTAATTCTGCTCCAGTTTGATCACCTTTGCGTCAGGATATTCTTCTTCAAAATTCAGGATATTATATATATTTGCGCCCCGGAATTTGTAAATGGACTGATCATCGTCACCCACCACGCATAGATTCCGGTACTTCTCCGCCAGCATTTTCACCAGTACAAACTGAGCATGGTTGGTATCCTGATACTCATCCACCATAATATACCGGAAACGCTCCTGATACAGTTCCAGAACATCCGGATGCTGCATGAAAAGCTCGATGGTCCGGTTGATCAGATCATCGAAATCCAGCGAATTGCTGCTGCGGAGCCGCTTCTGATATTCTCTGTACACCTCCGCCACATTCCTGTCATGAAAATTCCATTCATTCTTACGGGCCAGCTCCTCCGGAGAGAGGAACTCTTCCTTTGCCTTGGAAATAGCCGAGATCATCCCCTTCACGGGATACTGCTTTTCATCCAGATTCAGCACCTTCAGGGCTTCCTTCACCACAGCCTTCTGGTCATCCGTATCATAAATGGTGAAATTATTCTTTCCGCCGAGGCGGTCATGAAAACGCCGCAGGATCCTGACGCACATGGAATGAAATGTACTGACCCAGATCTCACCCTGCCCTTCATCGATCATCTGTTCCACACGTTCCCGCATTTCCTGTGCAGCCTTATTTGTAAAGGTAATGGCCAGCAGATGATAAGGGCTGACCCCTTTTTCCTCTATGAGATAGGCAATGCGGTGTGTGATCACGCGGGTTTTTCCGCTGCCCGCGCCTGCTAAAATAAGGAGAGGCCCCTCGGTATACGAACGGGCCTCCTCCTGTTTCGGATTTAATCCTGACATATTACTCCTGAGCGGATGTTACGCCAAGCTTGGCTTTCAATGCTGCAAGCTCATCCTGAACGGCTGCATCCGGAGCTGCATCATATTTTGCTGCAAGGTTATCTACCTCAGAAGAAGCTGCAGTCGTATTCAGCTCGGTCTGGGCATTGGCCATATCTAACATAGCATCTGCCTTTGCTTCCATACGCTCGAAAGCAGCGATACTGGAGCTGGAATCACTGATATTGGACGTCATTGCGTTGATCTTCTGCTGCGTCTTGGCAACCTTGATCTTAGCCTTGATAGCGTCCTTTCTGTCATTCAGGGAATTGATATCATTGACCAGCTTATCATGCATCTGGCGCATCTTCATGGCATTGGCTGATGCAACATCATAGGTCTGCTGCAGAGACTGCTGCTTGGTAGCAAGCTTGGACTTCTCCTGCAGGAACTTGGCAGCATCCGCATCATTACCGGCCAGAACCGCCTTCTCAGCATAGGTCTGCATCTTGGCGATCTCTGCATTACACTCGTCCAGCTGACGCTTTGCACGTGCCTCATCTGCCATAACGGCTGCGGTTTCTTCCTTAACCTTGCCCAGATCCTTTGTGAGATTACGCATGGTCTGATCGATCATCTTCTCCGGATCCTCTGCTTTATCGAGAAGCGCATTGATGTTCGAAGCCATAATGTCCTTGAATCTTGATAAGATACCCATAGTAATCTATCCTCCTTCACTGATAACGGGTTACATCCCGACTTAAACTATTATACATACAATGCCTCCGTTTCGCAACGGATTTTTTTGAAACTCCTGCCGCCGGGAAAGGTGTGTTCCAGGCCGTATCCCTGTTCTTTGCACTACCTCAGGGTTTCCAGCACAACCGGTCGGAGTTCCGGTTTTTCCTGAGAAATGCTCCATGCATTTCTCACAAGCTCTTCCGCAGCGGCCAGAGTCTCCTGCCGGTTCGTGTAAAGCACGGCTATGGGCAGGTCAGGAGAAACCCGATCCCCCAGCTTCACCGGGATTCGGATCCCCGCTGCAGGATCGATCGCATCCTCCTTCCTGCTGCGACCGGCTCCCAGGAGAGCGGCCGCATTTCCGATCCCGGCCGTATCACACGCGGAAAGCCATCCGCTTTCTTTCGAGTATACCTTTAATTCATACTTTGCCGGAATGCAGGGATGATCAAGAAAGCTGCTGTCTCCTCCCACAGCCTCAACAAAATCATATAATTTCTTCTTCGCTGAGCCATCGGACAGGACTCTTTCCACTTCCTTCGCCGCTTCCTCCCCGGTTTTACAGCAGCGGTCGGACAGCTGCAGCATTTCCGCAGCAAGGCGGATACAGAGCTCCCGCAGACGTTCCTCTCCTCCCCCGGACAGGACCTCCAGCGCTTCCTCCACTTCCATTGCGTTACCTACCATGCGTCCGAGCGGCTGATTCATATCGGATATTACGGCTACCGTAGTTCTCCCGGCCAGCTTTCCGATCCGTATCATCTGCTCAGCCAGCTCCCGTGCCGTTCCAGGTTCGGTCATAAATGCCCCGCTGCCGCATTTTACATCCAGAACGATACGATCCGCTCCCGCAGCAATCTTCTTGCTCATGACACTGGAAGCGATCAGCGGAATGCTGTCCACCGTACCCGTTACATCCCTCAACGCATACAGCATCTTATCTGCCGGGGCCAGTTCCTTTGTCTGTGCCGCATCCACGAAGCCCACATCTCTCAGAACACGGAGGAATTCCTCCTCCGTAAGCTCGGACCGGACGCCCGGTATACTTTCAAGCTTATCAACCGTTCCTCCGGTAAAGCCCAATCCACGTCCGCTCATTTTCGCAACAGGGACACCTAATGCCGCCAGGACCGGGAGAACGACAAGGGTTGTCTTGTCACCCACGCCTCCCGTGGAATGCTTATCCACCTTCGTTCCCGGAACAGACGTAAGATCAAGCTGATCTCCGCTTTCTGCCATGGCAAGGGTCAGGGATGTGATCTCGTCGTCATTCATCCCTCTGATCCAGACAGCCATTAACATAGCCGACATCTGATAATCAGGGATCTGTCCGTCGGTATAGGCCTGTATCATACCCCGGATCTCCCCGTCCGTAAGGACGATCCCTCTCTTCTTTCTTTCGATCAGATCCACCATTCGGATCATAAAATCACCCCCATAAAAAGTTACGATATTATCACCCTATCCTGCCGAAGAGATCACGCCTCTTCCCCGTTCAGTCTCTCCGTCCCCGGAAGGACAAATCTTCCGTTCTCGATCAGTGCCACTTCCCGCCCGTCCGGATAAACCGCAGCGATCCGCCCAATCTCCTCGTAGGGGATAGTAATATCGGTATGGCAGTTGAAATATGCCTTTTCCGGCTCCGTATGCCTGAGTTTGGAAAAGCTGTTTTCCCGGGAAATGATCTCCTTCCCATCCGGATTATACACCGCCGTATCCTCTGAATGACTGTAGCAGGTATCTCCTACGGCAAAATGCGGGCCGGTCTTTTCCACGATCAGAATGGGGAGCTTCCCGAGAATATCGTATTTCTTTGCCATTCGGTAGGCCGGGACATTTGTACCGATGGCGAATTCTCCGATCGGAAGGGTTTTGTGCTGAAAGAGGATATTTTCCTCGATGTAGCGTTTTCCGGCTTCCGGATCGGCATAGTTTCCGCAGCTGTAATCCGTCACCAGCCCGTCCTTGAAGGTGAGACACAGATCCAGAAAAAGATATCTGTTCAGATAAACACGGCTCACATGCAGAACCCCCTCCGTTCCCTCCAGAACCGGTGATGTAAAGACCTCACCCAGCGGGATATTCACATCCGCCACGCAGTTTTCAAACTGCGTTTCCTTCTCCGGCCTTTCCAGCCTTCGCATCTTCACACTCATTCGGGTTTTATTCTCTCCGCGGCCCTCCACCAGAACATGATCCGCCTGATCCATCGCATCGATCAGACACTGCTGGAGGGGCGTATACTCCTCATTGGTAAGCGTATTTACGCGGATCGTATCCCGGAAGATCTCCGGAAAGTTTTCTCCGATGTCCGGAAGAGGCCAGGAAATGATGGAAAAGCTGTAATCTTCACCCGGAAGATACTCCTCCCTCTGCGCGGCGCTTCTGCTCATCAGCTCCGTGGAAAGGCTCCTCTGCTCCTCCGAAAGACGAAGGACGGCGTCCTTGGCACCGGGCAGGAATGTTTCCTCTCCGAAGGTCTCGATCACAGCCGGGCCCGCATAGCCCGGAAGGAAATCAGCAATCTCCTCATATACCCTTTTCTCTGCCGCCAGCTTACGGTCCAGATAGCGCCGGCTGAGGAAAAGAGCCTCATCCATCCGATGATCATAATGAAATTGACGGGACGGAGGAGTGCTTTCATACCCCTGATTGATCAGTCCTCTTTTATTGATCCGGCTTCCCGCCCTGCGGTACAGAACCGGAGCAAGTCCCATTTCCCGGAACTGACGGACCACATGGCGCACCATGGGTTCCTGACCGATATGATAGCGGATCGCCACGGCATTTTTCCCGGCAAAGGGAATGCGCATGGTCTCAAATCCCCGGCGGAAGCCCTTCGTGAATATTCCCGCCATATCCTCCAATTCCTCTTCGGACAGACTGTTCATGAATTCTGCCAGCTTCCTCTCCGTATCGGAAATGTATTCCCCGTAATAATAAAGATATGCCGGATCACTGAGATCACATTCCTCCAGAATCTTCCTGGCCACATTATCCTGCGGAAGAAAAATATCCCGCAGCCGAAGATTCGTCAGCTCCTCCGCATAATCCTCCGCATAATAACAGATTGCCTCCTCTACGGATGTGAGAAGCGGGGCCTCGTCCATGCAGAAAAGACCGTATATCTCCAGATACAGTTCCATCAGGATTACCACCGGGAAAAGGCGTCCGTCAAAAAGATATCCCGGTATACCGAGCAGCTCCGCATACAGAAAAGAAAGCGCCTGTCCCCAGGTTCCCAGTTCCAGTGCCTTCTCCGGGTTCAGCACGCTTTCCTCATAACGTCCTTCCGTAAGAGGACGATAAAGTCCCCGATTGATCTCCTCCCATTCCGTAAGAGAAATGTCCTTCCGCCCCATCAGCTTTGGCTGCAGGATATCTCCCTTTCCAAGCCTCTCCGCCACATCAAAGCAAAATGACAGATAATCCGCCGTTTCCCGAAAAAAAGACTGCAGCGGATTTCTGAATTCCTCCGGTATCTCTGTGGAAAGGATATCCTCCTTTCCAATCTCCCGGATCCGTTCTTCTGCCAGAAGAAAACGTTCCAGGAGTTCCTCTCTTTCGTCCATTCTATAATCCTTTCCAATAATGACCTTTTCCTATGCCGGTATCATAGGCCACCCTTTTTCCGGCGGCCATTTTCCGAAATGTTCTGACATCATATCAGATACAGAAACAGGATGAGTGCCAGCGCCACCAGGGAAAGCAGTACGGAGAAACGTTTTGCATTGTTATCTCCCTCAGCGGAGCGGTATGCGATCCCGCCAAAGCAAAGGCCGGTAAAAGCCGCGATCAGCGAGATCAGGAGCAGGACTCCTGCTCTGTCCGGCAGATTTCCGCCATTAAAGGCACTGAAAACGATGGTCACGACTGTGATCAGAAGTGACAACAACGTAAAACAGAATGATATCTTCGTATCCGAAGCGATGACATCATCCGAAAAACGGTATCTTTTTTTCTTTCCGCCAAACCAGCTGCGCATGTGTATCAATCCTCAATTCCCGGTTACAGACACTTCCTGATCTCCGAAAGATCACTGATCCCCTCCCGGTCCATATACTGTTCAATCCCCGCTATGATCCGTGCCGTAGAAAAGGGATCCCTGAAATTCGCAGTACCCACGGAAACCATGGTTGCTCCCGCCATAATGAATGCAATCGCATCCTCCCAGTCCGTTATTCCGCCCATACCCACCACAGGAACATCAACCGTATGACATACATCATAAACCATTCTGAGCGCGATGGGCCGGATGGCCGGACCGGAAACACCTCCGGTACGGTTGGCGACGGCAAAGCATCTCTTATGAATATCGATCTTCATACCCGTCAGTGTGTTGATCAGGGAAAGGGCATCTGCTCCCCCCTCTACCGCTGCCCGGGCCATTTCCTTTATATCCGTTACATTCGGAGAAAGCTTCATCATGATTGGCTGTTTTGCCTTCTTTTTCACTTCCCGGGTTACATAGCAGAGCTGCTTCGGATCCACGCCGAAAGCGATCCCGCCCTCCTTGATATTCGGACAGGACACATTGATCTCCAGAAGATCCACCGGTTCATCCTGCAGACGTTCCACAACCCCCACATAGTCCTGAACCGAATGACCGCACACATTCACGATAATGCGGGTATCCTTCTGTCTGAGAAAAGGAATATCCGTCTTCAGGAATTCTTCAATCCCGGGATTCTGCAGTCCGACTGCATTCATCATTCCGCTGGGAGTCTCTGCGATCCGCGGAACCGGATTCCCCTCCCAGGGTGTCAGGGATACTCCCTTGGTGGTCACTGCTCCCAGGCGGCTCACATCCACGAATTCATCATATTCTCTGCCGGACCCGAAGGTTCCGGAGGCTACCGTTACGGGATTCTTCATGGCAACCCCGCAAAGCGTTACCGTCATATCCGCCATTACAGCTCCACCTCCTCTGCCAGGAATACAGGCCCGTCCTTGCAGACTCTCCGTGTATTCACCTTGAAATGTTCATCCGGCTCTACGGTTCTGGTTACACATGCCAGACAGGCTCCGATCCCGCATGCCATATGCTCCTCCAGTGAGATCTGGGCCGGCAGATCATTCTCATAGGCATAGCGTTTCACAGCGCGAAGCATGGGCGTCGGTCCACAGGCGAAAATCGTATCTCCCATCACGTTCATTTCCCGTGCACAATCCACAACATTTCCTTTTCTGCCTACTGCCCCGCTGTCACTGGTAATGTATACCGTTGCGATTTTTTTAAATTCATCTGCAAGAAACGGAGTATCTCGATATCCCAGAATCACCTGCAGATGCTTTTTGGTGATTCCCTTCGCGGAAAGCTCCTTAGCCAGAAAAAGCATGGGAGGGATCCCGATCCCGCCGCCCATCAGCAGTGGTTCCGCAATATCCATTTGATAGCCGTTTCCAAGCGGTCCCATCACCTCCACCGTATCTCCCGGTTCCAGCGTACTGAACTCCCGGGTGCCTGCTCCCACTATACGGTAAACCAGGCGAACCGTCCCTTTTGCACGATTCACTTCACAGATACTGATGGGACGCGGAAGCATCCTGCTTCCCTCCTTGCAGTAAAGCACAACAAACTGACCGGGAACCGCAGCTTTCGCGATCTCCGTAGCCTTCAGGGTAAGACTGCAAATGTCCTCTGTCAGCTTCGTCTGGGTCATTACCTCAGACTGCAGCATAAATTTATCCTTCTGTTCCATTTCTACCATCCTGCCTGATATAGAATGATGCCGGGGGTCAAAAGGAATTTTGCCCCCAGCTGATGATCCGCAGCACGCACCATCGGATGGCCCGGCAGCAACACCGAGCCGATTCTCTTTCGGAATCCGAAAACGGTCTTAAATATGATCACGGATATCCTTCAGCATATCCTCTGTCGCCTGTCTCGCTGCCTCGGCATAGCCTTCTTCCCCGAACTTTTCGTAAGCAGCATTCTTATAGGCGGCAATGATGCCTCGGGAGGAATTGACGATGGCCCCAAGTCCGTCCTCATTGAAGAAATACTTCAGATCCTCAGCCGTTCCGCCCTGAGCACCGTAGCCCGGCACCAGAATGTACTGCTTCGGCATCAGTCTGCGGAGGATCTTTCCCATCTCCGGATAGGTAGCACCCACAACGGCACCGACATTACTGTAGTCTCCGTCCATGGAGGATTCTCCCCATTCAGCCACCTTCTCACCCACAAGCTCATAGAGCGGTCTTCCATCCACCAGCCGATCCTGGAATTCCCCTGAAGAAGGATTGGAGGTTTTCACCAGGACGAAGATCCCTCTGTCATTTTCATTGCAGACATCAATAAAGGGCTTTACGCCATCGGATCCGAGATACGGGTTCACCGTGACGATATCCTCATCGAATGGGCAGAAGCTCTTCTCTCCCACCTTTACCTTCCCGATGTGTCCCAACGCATACGCTCCGGATGTGGAACCGATATCTCCCCTTTTCACATCACCGATCACGATGAGTCCCCTGGCCCTGGCATAATCAACGGTCTTCCTGAACGCCTCCAGTCCGGGAAGTCCGAACTGTTCATACATGGCGATCTGCGGCTTCACGGCCGGAACCAGATCTGCCACCGCATCGATGAGCCCCTGATTGAACTTAAGCACCGCATGAGCCACTGCCTCCAGGCTTTCCCCGAATTCACGGATTCCCTCCTGCATGAGGAAGCCCGGAAGAAAACCAAGCTGGGGATCCAGTCCAACGACCACGGGCGCATTTTTCTTTTTGATTTCCTGAATCAGCTTCTGTATCATTATCTCTCTCCCTCCTGATAAACGATCTTTCCGTTGCAGATCGTCGTTACCGTCTTTCCGAGCAGCAGCTTTCCGGCGTAAGGAGTATTCCTTCCCCTGGACCGGAACTTCTCCGGCTCTACGATCCACTGTCTTCCCGGGTCAAAGATCGTTACATCCGCCAGAGCTCCCGGCTTCAGCGTTCCTCTTTCATGATCCACATGAATGATCTCGGCCGGGCGCGTACTCATCAGCCTTACCATATCACTCATGGAAATGAGTCCCGGACCCACCAGCGCCGTAAAGGTCAGCGCCGCGCTGGTCTCCAGCCCCACAATCCCGAAGGGCGAGGAAAAGCCTTTGGATTTCTCCTCCTCCGTGTGAGGCGCATGATCCGTGGAGATCACATCCATGCTTCCGTCCCGCAGTCCCTCGATCAGTGCCTGAACATCTTCTTCACTGCGAAGCGGTGGATTCATTTTATAATTTCCTTCATTTCCGGGGATATCCGCATCCGACAGCGTAAAATGATGCGGGCAGACCTCTGCGGTCACATTCAGGCCCATGCGTTTTGCCATTCTCATCAGCTCAACGGAACCCCTTGTGGAGCAATGACAGAGGTGAAGCTGTACGCCCTGCTCTGCCGCCATGAAAATGTCCCGTGCCGCGATCACATCCTCAACCGCATTTGTGATGCCGGGGAGACCCAGTTTCCGCTGCTTTTCACCGGCATTGATCACGCCTCCTGCCACCAGATCCCTGTCTTCGCAATGAGACATGACTACACCGCCGCATTCTGCGATCTTCGAAAGTGCCTCCCGGAAAAGAGCTGTATTCATGACACTCTTTCCATCCTCCGAAAAAGCAATGGCACCTGCTTTTTTCATTTCTGCGATATCCACCAGTTCCTGATTGTTCTCCCCTACCGTAATGGCTGAAAGCTGTTCGACCCGGATGGGAAGTTCCTTTGCCCTTCGAAGAATGTCATTCAGAGTTTCCACATTGTCAACAGTCGGACTGGTATTCGGCATGGCACATACGGTGGTCACACCGCCTGCTGCCGCTGCCGCCGCACCGGATTCGATGTCCTCCTTATGCGTCTGTCCCGGATCCCTGAAATGGACATGCAGATCGATCAGTCCCGGGAACACATAACAGCCTGCGGCATCGATGACCTCTTCCTTCTCATCACCGGCTTCCGGCTGATACCTTCCGGCCACGATCCGTTCAACCCTGTTATCCCTGATATAAACCGTTCCCGGCTCTTCCAACTTCTGTGACGGATCTACGATGATTCCATTTCTGATGATCATGCTCTGCTCCTCCATTCATCTTTTTCCGACAGCGTCTTCCTCA
>JAFXZW010000079.1 GCA_017541035.1 Eubacterium sp.
CATCCGAAGGGGTCCGGAGAAGCCCTTCCGGAGGATACGGTTCTTACCTTTGCTCTGGTGGGAAATCAGAACAGCGGTAAGACCACGCTTTTTAACCAGCTTACTGGATCCAATCAGCACGTTGGGAATTTCCCGGGAGTGACGGTGGACCGGAAGGAGGGAAAGATCCGGGGATATGAGAATACAAGGATTACGGATCTGCCCGGCATTTATTCCATGTCGCCCTACTCCAGCGAGGAGAGGGTTTCCCGGAGCTTCGTCCTGGACGAAAAGCCTCTTGCCATTATCAATATTGTTGATGCAACGAATATCGAGCGGAATCTCTATCTCACGATGCAGCTTCTGGAAATGAATATCCCCATGGTAGTGGCTCTGAATATGATGGATGAGCTGCGGGGAAACGGCGGAACCGTGGATGTAAATGCCATGGAGGAAATGCTGGGTGTACCGGTGGTGCCTATCTCCGCTGCTAAAAATGAAGGCGTGGATGAACTGATGCGCCATGCCGTTCATATCGCTAAATATCAGGAAAAACCTGTGCGTCAGGACTTCTGCGGAGCGGAGGACCACGGAGGAGCCGTACACAGGGCGATCCATGCTGTCTGTCATCTGATCGAGGATCATGCGGACAAGGCCGGACTTCCTGTCCGTTTTGCGGCCAGCAAACTGATCGAGGGGGACACCCTGATCGCCGACGGGCTTTCACTGGATCAGAATGAGAAGGAGATGCTGGAACATATCATGCTGCAGATGGAAAAGGAGAGAGGTCTTGACCACAGCGCAGCTATGGCGGATATGCGTTTTGAGTATATCCGGAAGGTTTGTGATTCCTGTGTTATACGCCCCAGACGGAGCAAGGAGCATGAACGCAGTCAGAGGATCGACCGGATCCTAACCGGAAAATTCACTGCCATTCCGGTATTTATCAGCATCATGATTCTGATCTTTTATCTGACATTTTTCCTGATCGGCCCATTCCTTCAGGATCTGATCGCGAGCGGAATCGATCTTTTGAGGGAGGTTGTCCAACAGGGGATGGAGGAGGCGAATGTTAACGCCATTATTCAGAGCCTTGTTCTCGAAGGGATTTTTGAGGGCGTCGGAACGGTGGTGAGCTTCCTGCCGATTATTGTCCTCCTGTTTTTCTTCCTTTCCCTGCTCGAAGACAGCGGGTACAGTGCCCGTATCGCTTTTGTAATGGATAAAATGCTCCGGCGGATCGGCCTTTCGGGACGCAGCATTGTTCCCATGCTGGTGGGCTTCGGCTGCACGGTACCTGCCGTCATGTCGACCAGGACGCTGCCCAGTGCCAGGGACAGGAGAATGACGATCATGCTGACTCCGTTTATGTCCTGCTCCGCCAAGCTTCCGATCTACGGCTTTTTCGTAAATGAATTCTTTCCCGGATACGGATGGCTGATCATATCGGGTCTTTATTTGCTGGGGATCATTGTCGGTATCCTGGCGGCCTTCCTGATGAAGAACACCATTTTCAAAGGAAAAGCTGTTCCCTTCGTCATGGAGCTTCCGAACTATCGTTTTCCGCGCTTTAAGAATGTCTCCCGCCTGTTGTGGGAGAAGAGCAAGGACTTTCTGCAACGGGCATTTTCGGTCATCCTCATCGCAACTATCGTGATCTGGTTCCTAAGCAAACTGAGCTTCCGCTTTGAGCTTGTGGATGATTCTCAGGACAGTATGCTGGCCGTCATATCAGGCTTTCTGGCACCTTTTATGAAACCACTCGGATTGGGAGACGGGCGGGTCGTAACGGCCCTTGTCAGCGGATTTATGGCAAAGGAAAGTGTGGTTTCCGTACTGAATACCCTTTTTACGGGGGGCATTGCGGTAATAGGCTCTTTGTCAGCCTTTGTGATCATCGTGTTCTGCCTGCTTTATACTCCCTGTGTTGCAGCAGTTGCCGCTGTGCGAAGAGAACTGGGACGAAAATGGGCTGTTTTTGTCGTCCTTTGGCAATGCGGTATCGCCTGGATCATTGCACTTCTTGTGAGACTGATCGGCCTCTGTTTCGGACTGGGATAGGAGGGTGCGTATGAGTGTTTCTGACATACTGATCATCATAGCCATCCTGATTGCCGTATTTCTGGCAGCCCGAAGCATTTACAGGAGGAGAAAGACCGGAAGCTGCGGTACGTGCTCCGGCTGTGCTTACCGTGAGGGATGTTCCAAAGCAGGAAAAGACGAGCAAAGCTGAGCCGTGTGGGCTGGAATATGGCATAAAGAAAGAGACGGTGCCCTGCAGGAAGCTCCGTCTCTTTTTTCCAGAGGTGATTCGAATTCTGTTTCAGACATGAAAAAAGCGCGAGACGGGAATCGAACCCGCGACCCTCTCCTTGGCAAGGAGATGCTCCACCGCTGAGCCACTCGCGCAAAATCTGTTGCTTTTTTATCGCCGCAACAATAGGTATGTTACCACAGTGAAAGCATCCTGTCAACCTCTTTTTTGAAATCCGACAGGAATTTTTTGTGCTGAAAAATATGCAAAAATACAACCTTTTTTCGGCACTTTTTTGCGTTGGTTTTCGGTTGACACTCCCTCGTATCTTTGGTAGAGTAACTCTAAATAACCAGTAAGAGGCGTAACGTATAAGGAAAAAGGAGAATCAGTCATGAGTCAGATTATCGGTGAGGGAATTACATTTGATGATGTATTGTTGATCCCGGGTTACTCGGAGGTTCTGCCCAATGAGGTGGATGTTTCTACACAGCTGACGAAGAACATACGGCTGAATATCCCGCTGATGAGCGCAGGTATGGATACCGTAACAGAGCACAGAATGGCAATCGCCATGGCAAGACAGGGTGGTATCGGGGTGATCCATAAAAATATGTCCATCGAAGCTCAGGCTGAGGAAGTGGATATGGTGAAACGTTCCGAAAACGGCGTTATCACGGATCCCTTCTCCCTTTCCGCTGATCATACTTTGCGGGACGCAGATGATCTGATGTCCAAATTCCGGATCTCCGGGGTTCCCATTGTTGCAGAGGGTGGAAGACTGGTGGGAATCATTACCAACCGTGACCTGAAGTTTGAGACGGATTTCTCCAGAAAGATCAGTGATGTCATGACCTCGGAGGGGCTGATCACGGCACCGGAGGGTGTGACTCTTGAGGAGGCCAAGCAGATCCTGGGGGCTGCCCGTAAGGAAAAGCTTCCCATCGTGGATGAGAACGGAGTTCTGAAGGGACTCATTACCATTAAGGATATTGAAAAGGCAATCAAGTATCCGCAGGCAGCAAAGGACAGCCACGGAAGACTGCTCTGTGCTGCAGCTGTCGGAGTAACCGCGGATGTAACGGACCGGATCGACGAGCTGGTAAAGTCCCATGTGGATGCAGTCGTGATCGATACGGCGCACGGACATTCGGCAAATGTCCTCCGGACCTTTGCCATGATCAAGGAAAAGTATCCGGACCTGGATGTTATCGCAGGAAATGTGGCAACCAAAGAAGGAACAGAGGCGATGATCAAAGCCGGTGTGGATGCCGTAAAGATCGGTATCGGACCCGGATCCATCTGTACCACACGTGTGGTTGCGGGCATCGGTGTTCCGCAGGTAACGGCTGTTATGAATGCTTATGCAGCAGCGAAGGAAGCGGGTATCCCGGTTATCGCCGATGGCGGCATCAAGTATTCCGGAGATGTGACCAAGGCGCTGGCAGCAGGTGGAAATGTCTGCATGATGGGTTCTATTTTTGCCGGTACCGATGAGGCGCCCGGTGAATTCGAACTTTACCAGGGACGTAAATATAAGGTTTATCGCGGCATGGGTTCCCTGTCCGCAATGGAAGCGGGTTCCAAGGACCGCTACTTCCAGGCAAATGCCAAGAAGCTGGTTCCGGAGGGCGTTGAGGGACGTGTGGCATACAAGGGAAGTGTGGAGGATACGGTCTTCCAGCTGATCGGCGGTCTTCGCTCCGGTATGGGATATGTTGGAGCGGCCAATATTGAAGAACTCCATGAGAAGGCTCAGTTTGTCAAGATAACATCTGCCGGTCTTCGGGAGAGCCATCCGCATGACATTCAGATCACAAAGGAAGCTCCGAATTATTCCACGGGAGATCAGTAAAAGGTTATGACGGCGCGGGTACATGCTCCGGGCTTTGCATCGAAAGCCCAGTCGCAGCCCGCGCCTGTTAACGTCATTCTGAGCATATTCATCTGCCGGATATTTTACGGGCAGGATCCTTCGCATCGCTCGGATTATCACATTTCAAAAGAAATCGAATGCCATGCGGCTCGCATTTCAGTTGCCGTATGGATGAAATAAGGGTGTTTACAATCACCCTGTAAAGAAAAAAGAGGAAACGGAAAGATCCATGAAAAGAGAAGATATTCGTAATGTGGCGATTATCGCCCATGTAGATCACGGTAAAACGACACTGGTAGACGGCCTGCTGCAGCAGAGCGGCATTTTCAGAGAGAATCAGGAAGTGGCTGAGCGCGTCATGGATTCCAATGACATCGAGCGGGAACGTGGTATCACCATTTTATCCAAAAATACGGCGGTTACCTATAACGGCGTGAAGATCAATATCATTGACACACCGGGCCACGCGGACTTCGGCGGTGAAGTAGAGCGTGTCCTGAAAATGGTAAACGGCGTTATCCTTGTAGTAGATGCTTTCGAAGGCCCGATGCCGCAGACAAGATTTGTACTGCAGAAGGCCCTTTCCCTGAATCTTTCGGTGATCGTCTGCGTCAATAAGATCGATCGTCCGGACGCACGTCCCGCCGAGGTGGAGGAAGAGGTTCTGGAACTGCTGATGGATCTGGATGCTACTGATGATCAGCTGGACTGCCCCTTTGTCTATGCTTCGGCAAGGGAAGGGATTGCTTCCTATACGCCGGACGAACCCGGAACGGATATGAAACCTCTTTTTGAGACGATCCTGAAGCATATTCCGGCTCCGGAGGGAGATCCGGAGGCCGGTCTCCAGATCCTGATCAGCACCATTGATTATAACGAGTATGTTGGCCGTATCGGCGTCGGCAAGATCGATAACGGAACCATTCGCCTGAATCAGGATGCATTGATCGTGAACCATCATGAGAAGGATCGCTCCGAGAAGGTGAAGATCGGCAAGCTTTATGAGTTTGAAGGACTGGGACGGGTGGACATTTCCGAAGCAACCATCGGCTCCATTGTGGCCGTATCCGGAATCGCGGATTTAAAGATCGGCGATACCATCTGCTCACCGGATCAACCGGATGCCATCCCCTTCCAGAAGATCACCGAGCCCACGATCTCCATGCAGTTTATGGTAAATGATTCTCCCATGGCCGGTAAGGAAGGAAAATACATTACCTCCCGTCACCTCAGGGACCGTCTCTACAGGGAGCTGAATACGGATGTCAGCCTTCGGGTGGAGGACACGGATTCCACAGACTGCTTCAAGGTGTCCGGGCGCGGGGAGCTCCATCTCTCTGTTCTGATCGAAAATATGCGCCGTGAGGGTTACGAATTCGCAGTCAGCAAGGCAGAAGTGATCTATAAATACGATGAGAGGAACAAAAGAACGGAACCATATGAAATTGCGGTTGTGGATGTCCCGGATGAGTTCTCCGGTACCGTTATCAACATGATGAGTGTCCGGAAGGGCGAACTCTCCGGTATGTCTCCTTCGGAAAGCGGAACGACTCGTTTGGAATTCAGGATCCCCTCCAGAGGACTGATCGGTTTCCGTGGACCCTTTATGACGGCTACAAAGGGAAATGGCGTGATCAATACCATTTTCGACGGGTATGATGATTTCAAGGGGGAAATGAATTACCGTTCCAATGGCTCCCTTATTGCTTTTGAGGCGGGTACCTCCATTACTTACGGACTGTTTAATGCGCAGGAGCGCGGAACCATGTTCATCGGTCCCGGCGTGGAGGTGTATGCCGGCATGGTAGTGGGGGAGACAGGCCGTGCGGAAGATATCGAAGTGAATGTCTGCAAGACCAAGCATCTGACGAACACCAGATCTTCGGGCTCTGATGAGGCACTGAAGCTGGTTCCTCCGAAGATCCTTTCTCTGGAGCAGGCGCTGGATTTTCTGGATACGGATGAGATCCTTGAGATCACGCCGAAGAATCTGCGGATCCGGAAGAAGATTCTTGATTCCAGACTGAGACTTCGTGAGAACCGGAAAAACCAGGGATAAGAAATATATATGGCAAGGGGTTACAGGAGGAAGAAAAATGAGAAATCTCACTATGCTGATGGACTATTATGAACTGACCATGGCAAATGGTTATTTTGTTACCGGAAATAAAGATAAGATTGCGGTATTCGACATGTTCTACCGGAATAATCCGGATGGCGGCGGTTTCGTGGTCAGTGCAGGTCTCGGTATGCTGATCGACTATATTAAGGGACTGCATTTTACCGAGGAGGATATTGCTTATTTGCGCGGTCGGAATATGTTCGATGAAGGCTTCCTGGAATATCTGAAGGATTTCAGATTCAGAGGAACCATAGAGGCCGTTCCGGAGGGAACCATCGTATATCCGAATACTCCCATAGTGACCGTGACCGCGCCCATCATCGAAGCACAGCTGATCGAAACGATGCTTCTTATCTGCATTAATTTCCAGTCACTGATCGCAACCAAGGCAAATCGTATCGCCCGGGCGGCCGGAGCGGGAAATGCCATCGTTATGGAATTCGGCGCACGTCGGGCACAGGGCCCGGATGCAGCGGTCTGGGGTACAAGAGCCTGCTTTATCGGGGGAGTGAATACCACAGCTACCGTTTTGGCCGATCAGAAGTTCGGAATCAAGGCAGTCGGTACCATGGCTCACAGCTGGATCGAGTTTTTCCCCTCCGAATATGATGCTTTCAAGGCCTATGCGGAGGTATATCCCGATGCATGCACCCTCCTGATCGATACCTATGACATATTAAAGAGCGGTCTTCCGAATGCCATACGTGTGGCCCATGAAGTGCTCGAACCCATGGGCAAACGTCTTGCCGGTGTCCGAATCGACAGCGGTGACCTTGCTTATTTCTCCAAGAAGATCCGGAAGATCCTGGATGCCGAAGGTCTTACCGATTGTGCGGTTGTAGTCAGCAACAGTGTGGATGAATATCTGATCGATTCCCTGAATAAACAGAAGGCACAGATCAACTCCTATGGCGTCGGTGAGAGGATGATCACCTCCAAGTCCGATCCTGTTTTCGGCGGCGTTTACAAGCTGGTTGCTGTCAAAGAGGGAGATGAATTCATTCCGAAGATCAAGGTCTCCGAAAATGTGGAGAAGATCACCAATCCCGGAAAGAAGACACTGTGGCGCATTTTCAGCAACGAGACCGGAATGGGTTATGCGGATCTTCTGGCTCTGGACGGAGAAGAAGTGGATGTGAGCGAGCCTTATCGTTTCATTGATCCCTCCCGTCCCTGGAAGAAGATGCATTTTAAGGACAGCACCGCCCGTCCGCTGCAGGTGACGATCTTTAAGGACGGAGAACTGGTCTATGAGCAGCCTTCACTGCAGGAGATCCAGGATTACGTGAAGAAGCAGCTGAGAGAAGAGGTATGGGAGGAGGAACAGCGTTTCGCGAATCCGCATATTCACTATCTGGATCTTTCCAAAAAACTGTATGAGACGAAGGAACGCCTTCTGTCGGAAGCAACTGAATTTGCTGATTAACCATATGAAAATGCAAATCCTTGGTATTGAAGAATTGAAGGTTTTATGATAAGATATAAGGTGGTTTTTTGTAAAGTCTATTTCTTTTGAGGGGAGAGGAATACATATGGCCGGCGCAAATACAAGTTATGATGAGTTTACACTCAACTTTCGTGTTGAGGATGATATTGCCATTGCGGAAGAGGAAATGGCTATCTTCAATTATGAATTCGTCGGAAACCGGACAACCTGTGAACTGATCGAAGCAGAGGACGGAAATACCCTGCAGTTCAAAATCCCTGCTACTCTGCCGTTAGAGCAGTTCCTGCGGAAGCAGCTTTATAAGGGTGAATTCCTGTCAATCCTTTCAAATATTCTGAATCAGCTGATCTATTTTGAAGAGAACAGTATGCCCTTCAATAAGCTTCTGTTAAATGTGCATTATATGTATATCGAGCTGTCTACTCTTGATATTCAGCTGATCTACATGCCGGTGAGGAAAAAATTCGCGGACTGCAATATTACGGAATTCATTCAGACCTTCATCAGCAAAGTCCGCTTTGCGAATATGGCCTGTGTGGAGTGTGTTGAAAAGCTCCTGAAATATCTGGACAGCAAGCTGATGTTTAACCTTGAGGAATTCTATCGTTATGTTCTTTTGCTGGAGGAGGAGACCATTCAGGAGGATTCTCTGGACAAAGAGGAACGGAAGCCACAGACAGAGCCTCCCACAGCCTCTGAGTATGATAATCCGATCCCGTATCTGGTACGTGTACGGACCAATGAACTGATCCCCATCATTAAGACGGAATTCCTGATCGGGAAATCACCGGATGCGGATTATCAGATTACGGACAACCGGAAAGTGAGCCGGAGACATGCCACCCTGCGTATCAGCAATGGCGAGTGTTACATCCGGGATCATTCCTCTACGAATCACACCTTTATCAATGGCAAGCTGATTCAGCCCGAGTTTGAGATCATGCTGGCGAATAATGACTATATCCGGATGGGAGACGAAGAGTTCAAATTCTGGATCAGGTAATTACACAAAAAACACACGGCCATCCGGCCGTGTGTTTTTTTGTGCGATAAGGTTATTTCTACAGACTTACAGATCAAGTCCCCTCAGGGCATTGCGGTCCTGAATCTCATCCTTAAGCTCGTTTTTCAGCTTTTTAACTTCTTCTTCCGGAAGTCCGGACATCAGGACCACTTCTTCAATGGGGATATTTCCCTTCAGCATGCTGGCGGCTAGGTTATATTTTGCTTTGGTGGTATTGTTCATTATGATTTCTCCTTTCAAGACTACGCCGGATCAATGGTCTGCTCCTTTAGCCAGGCCTCGTTAATGGCAATCACCTGCTGCATGGCGGCGGGACCCGGAGCACCGATGGTATTTCTTGCCTCAACACAGGTGCGAAGGGAGATGGCCTGATAGATATCTTCTTCAAAATGCGGATCGATGGCCTGAAGCTCGCTTAAAGTAAGCTCATCGATGGCGCGTTTCTGCTCCAGGCAGAAGAGAACCAGCCGGCCGATGATACCGTGGGCATCCCGGAAGGGAACGCCCTTTTTCACCAGATAATCTGCCGCATCCGTAGCATTGGTAAAACCCTTCATGGCGCTGTCGGCCATTCTCTCCTTATTCGTCTGCATGGTTTTCAGCATACCGGTAAAAAGGTGGATGCAGGCTTTGGCGCTGTCAATGGCGTCGAAGGCCACCTCCTTATCCTCCTGCATGTCTTTGTTATAGGCAAGAGGTAATCCCTTCATGGTTGTAAGAAGG
>JAFXZW010000080.1 GCA_017541035.1 Eubacterium sp.
CGCTCGTTTGTTACGTTCGTTTGTTACTTTCTTATATACGAGGCAGTGGAACGATTTCTACGGAAAAATCTGTTTTTCTTTTTTTTTCTGTAGGCCGTCCTGCCCGGCGCTCGTTTGTTACGTTCGTTTGTTACTTTCTTATATACGAGGCAGTGGAACGATTTCTACGGAAAAATCTGTTTTTCTTTTTTCTGTAGGCCGTCCTGCCCAGCGTTTGTTTGTGACATGCTTATATACGAAACGGTAGAATGATGGCTACAGGAAAATTACTGTTTTTCTAGAAGGCTGTCGAACCCCAGCGCTAATTGCTAACATTCTGATATTCTGATGTACGCGAGGAGGGAGAGGAGTACACTGATATAAAGAAAGAAGTTTTAGAACGGATTTGTAAAAAGATGCTTGCAGTTTGGTGAATAATATGTTAGAATAATCTCTGCGCTTGTCGAAGGCGTATTAAAATGGGTCTGCGTAGCTCAGCTGGATAGAGCGACCGCCTCCTAAGGTGATTGCAAAGCATCTGCCTGCTGAAAAACTCATATCGGCTGTGAGTTCGAAAATCGGGACAAAATAAGGGCCGAAAACACAATTTTATACAAGTCCTCGTAGCTCAGCTGGATAGAGCGCGCGCCTCCTAAGCGTGAGGTCGGAGGTTCAAATCCTCTCGGGGACGCCAGAAATCCCGCGGAAAATCAAGGTTTCTTGGTTTTCCGCTTTTTTCATCTCTACATAAAATCCCATCGATTTCTGTTAGCCAGCTAACACCGCAGGTCAGAAGTTCGATACCTTCTGCCTTTGTTAGCCAGCTAACGTGTTAGCAAAAAACGCCCTTTTTTGCTAACAAAAATCATCGATTTGCTAACAAGAGCAAAAATCCCCTGAAATTCCCTGCTAACAAAAAAGTTCGATTGCACGAGTTCTATGCCGTGACAGGCAGTATAATCTGGTCATCTGTTCTACCTTACATAGGCCGGTTGGATCCTCTCAGGAGGGTATCTGACCGGCCTTTATTTATTTCACGCAAAGGAGGATGTCAGATGAATTACGAGCAGTTTCTGGAACAGATGAAAGAAGACCTGAAAGCCCGGTTTGCTACAGATCTCCCTCCGGAGTATTCCGATGTGAGGATCGGGATCCGGGATGTGGAGAAGCTCCAGGGAGAATCTTACCGCGGACTCTCTTTCCGCAGCGGTGACTCTCCGGTAGAGGCCAATCTCAACCTGACCGGCGCATTCCAGGCCTACGAAGCAGGCCGTCCCTTTGAGGATATTCTGAAGGAGGTGGAAGCCCAGCTTATGAAAGTCGTGGACCGTACGCCCCAGTTTAATGTCGGGGAGCTGTCGAATTATGAAGCGATGAAACCGAAACTGATGATGGAAGTCATTCCTCAGAAAGGGAATGAAGACAGGCTGGAGAATATTCCACATCAGAAGGTGGAGGACATGGCACTGATTTATCGCCTGGATATAGGCGAGAATTCCGGCGGGAAGATGTCTTCCGTTATTACAAACCAGCAGCTGGAAGCCTTTGGTATTACCGCAGAGCAGCTCCATCAGGATGCCCTGGAAAATGCGCCGGTCACCCATCCTGCTTCTCTTCGCTCCATGCAGGAAGTGATGGCGGAGATGATGGGGATGGAGCCGGAAGATGCAATGCCTGGAGAGCCTACCATGCTGGTAGCCACCGTTGAAGGCGGCTTCATGGGTGCATCTGTTATCCAGTATCCCGGCTTTATGGAACAGGCTGCGGAGAAGATCGGCGGAGACTTCTTCGTCCTTCCCTCTTCTATTCATGAAGTCCTGATAATCCCGGATGACGGGAAAGCCGATTTCCATGAGCTGGAAGCCATGGTGCAGTCAATCAATGAGACGCAGGTAGCCCCGGCGGAACGTCTTTCCGATAATGTTTACCATTATGATAAAGCCGACCGCGTATTTGAACTGGCTGATAAGACTGCAGCAAGGAAGCTGTCACAGGAAATGGAAAAGAAAGCGGCTGCAAGGGCAGGGGCAGAGAAGAAACCCTCGATCCTGGAGCAGCTCGGAGAGAAGAAGAAAGAGGCAATGGACCATGCACCGAAAGCAAAAGCACCGGGGAGAGCAGTCCCGGAAGCAGCCTTATAAATTCACAGGAGCGTACCGGAACAAGGGAGCGTTTGAGGCCTATTACAAAAGGCGGATCTCGCTCCCTTTTCTTATGCACCGGAGAGGACGGATCACATGAAGAACGGAAAATTCACCTTCCGTGGATCAGAAACGGGGGGATCAGGATGAGCTTTACAGACGGGAGCATGTGTGCCATAGAGGCGCTTATGCGGGAAAAGCCAGGATACAACCACTATGATGACGGCTGCGACGGAAGGTATCCGGAGTGCAGGAACTGCCGGTATCATACACCATATTCCCTTCGGGGCGACTGTGTGTTTGATGAATGCCCCTATCTCGTCCCTGCAGTATCTCCCGGTGGAAAGAAAGGCGGTGGCAGCCATGGCAGTCTTCCGCGTTGAGAAGAACACCAATTACACCACCATGTGCAATTATCACCTGCGGGATCGGAACCTGAGCCTGAAAGCGAAAGGCCTTCTCTCCCTGTTCTTAAGCCTTCCGGATGAATGGCATTACAGCGTCCGTGGTGTCGCCGCCATCTGCAAAGAAGGTGTGGACAGTGTGAATTCCGGGCTTCGCGAACTGGAAGAGGCCGGATATCTTTCCCGGAGCCAGAGACGGCTGGACAACGGCCGCATGGGCGAGACCGAATATGTGATCTATGAACTGCCGGATGGTGTATTGCCGGATACAGCCGCTCCGGATACAGGCCAGCCGTATACGGGAAACCCGGATACGGTGAAATCGGATCCGGAAAACCCGGGAGAAATAAATAAAGATAGAACAAGTAAAGAAGAAACAAGTACTGAAATAATCAATAAAAGAGAGAGTAAGAGGCCGGTCCGCCACCGCTACGGGCAGTATCAGAACGTGCTTCTTACGGATGAGGAGATGGAGAAACTTATGAACGAATTCCCGAATGATTACAAGAACCGCATTGAGCGCCTGTCAGAATATATGGCATCGACCGGAAAGATCTACAAGAACCATCTGGCCACGATCCGCAGCTGGGCAAAGCGCGACGGCCAGAAAACACAGGAAAAGAAGTCCTATGATCACGGAAACTATCAGTTTGTAGCCGGAGAGAGTTTATGAAAGAGCTGCTGGAAGGATTCTTAAGCAAAATGGAGGCAGATTCTCAGCCAAAGGAAGGTGAGTATCTTGGGGATGACGGCCTGCTCTACTGCGGGAAATGCCACACGCCGGTACAGTGCCGGAAAGAATTCCTGGGGAAGATGCGAACCCTCCCCTGCACCTGCAAATGCAGGCAGGAGGAAATGCGGCGGCAGAAAGAAGAAGATGAAGCCAGGGAGAGGTTGAACACGATCCGGCGGATGAAGTCCACCGGCATTCAAGAGAGGCATCTGCTGGATTGGCGGTTTGATGTGGCAGAGGAGACGGACACGATCCGCTGGGCAAAGAATTATGTAGAGAACTGGAGAAAGGTCAGGGCGGAAAACCTTGGCCTTTTGCTTTGGGGAGACGTAGGCACCGGGAAGTCCTTTGTTGCCGCCTGCATTGCCAACGCATTGCTGGAGCAGGCCACCCCGGTGCTGATGACTAATTTCTCCAAGATCCTGAACCAGATGGGAGCCATGTACACGGAAGAACGATACCAGTACATCGCTTCTTTCAACCATTATTCCCTGTTGATTATTGATGATCTGGGGATTGAGCGAAGCACCGAGTATGCGAAGGAGCAGGTCTATGCCGTGATTGATGAGCGGTATAAAGCCAATCTCCCGCTGATCATCACAACCAATCTGACGATCAATGAGATCCGCAATCCGGAGAATGTTGCCGATGCCCGGATTTACAGCCGGGTGCTGGAAATGTGTACGCCGGTACATGTCGGCGGCGGCGACCGCAGGCAGGCTGTCAGCAGGAGCAAACAGGAACTGGTGAAGGATGTCCTGTTCTCCGGGAAGGGAGGTGAAACCAGTCAATGAGTGCAAAAGCAACTGTGATCGCCTGCGTCAACCAGAAAGGGGGAACCGGCAAGACCACTACCTGTGAGAATCTCGGTGCGGGGCTTGCGATGGAAGGAAAGAAAGTACTGCTGGTGGACTTTGACCCGCAGGCCTCCCTTACCATCAGCCTCGGATATCCGAAACCGGAAGAATTGCCGGTGACGGTCACGGACATGATGAAAAGCGTGGTGGATGAGAAGGAAATCCGCCCCAGGGAAGGGATTCTCCATCATGAAGAGGGCATGGACCTGATGCCATCGAGTATTGAGCTTTCCGGCATGGAGGTTTCCCTGGTCAATACGATCAGCCGGGAGACAGTGCTGAAGGAATATCTGGAGAGCGTGAAGCGGAACTATGATTTCATCCTGCTGGATTGTTCTCCCAGCCTTGGGATGCTGACGATCAACGCTATGGCTGCAGCAGATACTCTGCTGATCCCGGTGCAGGCCTCTTATCTTCCGGCCAAAGGATTGGAACAGTTGTTACAGACCGTGAATAAGGTCCGGCGGCAGATCAATCCAAAGCTGAAAATTGAAGGAATCCTGCTGACCATGGTGGATGCCAGGACAAATGATGCGAAAGAAATCAGTGAACTGATCCGGAATGCCTATGGCGGAAAGATCAAGGTCTATGATACAGAGATCCCCCGCTCTGTCCGGGCTTCCGAGATCAGCAAGGAAGGAACCAGCATTTTTAAATACGATCCGGGAGGAAAGGTGGCAGATGCCTACCGGGAGCTGACGAGGGAGGTGGTGAAGAATGCCGAGAAAAGGCGCAAACGTAACCTTGAGCAGTTACGATGAGATTTTTACCACCGAGGAAACCCGCACGGAAAGCCAGCAGGAACAAGTGCAGATGATTCCGCTTTCGGAACTGCATCCATTCGAAGGACATCCCGTTCGGGTGGTCGATGATGAGGAGATGCAGAAAACCGTTGAGAGTGTGAAGCAATATGGCGTTCTCACCCCGGCGATTGCAAGACCGGATCCGGATGGCGGTTATGAAATCATCTCCGGACACCGAAGGCTGCGGGCATCCGAGCTAGCTGGGCTGGATAAGTTGCCGGTAATCGTCCGGGAAATGGATGATGATTCCGCCATTATCTACATGGTGGATTCGAACCTGCAAAGGGAGCACATCCTGCCGAGTGAGCGGGCATTTGCCTACAGAATGAAGCTGGAGGCTATGAAGCATCAAGCCGGCAGACCCTCAAAAGATGCGAAAGATAATTATTCCCAAGTTGGGAATAATTCTGGAAAGACATCCAGTGAGGAAATGGCGGAAGAACTGGGGACAAGCAAAAACCAGATATTCCGCTATATCCGTCTCACCGAGTTAATCCCGGAAATCCGCGATATGGTGGATGAGAAGAAAATCGCTTTTAATCCGGCGGTGGAGCTTTCCTACCTGAAGCCGGAAGAACAAAGAGACTTTCTGGAGGCGATGGATTATGCACAGGCAGTTCCTTCCTTGTCCCAGGCACAGCGATTAAAGAAGCTGAGCAAGGAGGGAGAGTGCCGACTGGACGCCATGTGCGATGTGATGAACGAAGTCAAAAAAGATGATATGACGACGATCACGATCCCGCATGATGTGCTGCGGAAGTATTTTCCAAAATCATACACCCCGCAGCAGATGCAGGACGTGATCATGAAGCTGCTGGATCAGTGGCAAAAAAAGAGAAACAGAGAACAGACGCGATAAGGAGAAAATGCGATATGTGTTACAGAAACGGTTATGGTCACAGGTGTGACTGCTGCGGAATGGAAAACCAGAAGAAGAGATTGACTGCGGAAGAGGAATCCATGGCGAGAGCCGTTCTTCATTTTCTGGATATCTGGGGCGAGATGATCGGAGCTGTGAAATATGATGAGGACGGGCAGGTGCCCTATATGATCGCCGTGACGCCCGGGGAGCAGATGAAGGTTATCTCCAGAGACGATGCGGAGGAATATCTTCCCTGCTTCGGCGAGGATGATGTGATCGAGCTGGCTCCGGAAACGGATTTTGTGATCAGCTATGACCGGCAGCTTCTGTTTAAGGTAGGTGACCAGAAATATCTGGACGGCCCCGCCCTGATCTACAAAGTGGATGACGAGGGCGAGATTATTACCCTGGATGTGGCAGAAATCTATGAGATTCAGGGAATGCTGGAGAGAAGGACGCTGATGGTGACCGAGGACGGAGATGAGATGCCGGTGCTGTCCCTGAACTGACAGGAAGCGTGTATGGGAAATGAAATGCGGAAGGAGGGATAAGCTTTGCAGGAAGAAGTGGAAAACAGGACTGTAAATCTTGCGGTCACGACAACAAAGCTGACCGCCCGGAACGTGCTTGCCGCCTGCATGAAATATCTCCGGCACCGGAATATGGTAAAGGAGAAAAAGGCGGCGGAGAAAGCGGCAAAAGCCAAAGAGGATGCAATTCCTCACGGCAAACAGACTGTGAAGGAGCTGATAGGACAGAACCAGGGCGTCTCCAACATGGATATCGCCAAAACAGACCTTCGCGGCTTTGAAAAAGTCGCCCAGAAGTACGGCGTGGATTATGCCATCCGGAAGGATGCGTCCCAGAACCCGCCAAGGTATATCGTGTTTTTCAAGGCGAGGGATACAGACGCGCTGACAGCGGCATTTAAGGAATATTCCGCTTCGGTCATGAAAAAGAAAGACCGGCCCAGCGTACTGAAAGCCCTGAAGAAGATGAAGGAGCTGGTGGCTTCCATCCCGGATAAGGTCAGGAATAAAGACAAGGAGCATTCGCTATGAGGATTGATACGAAGAGACTGAAACGGCTGCTCCTTCTCAATTTTCCCTATATCTTTATCGGGCTGATTGCCACCAATCTCGGTGAAGGCTGGAGACTGGCAGAGGGAGCTGATTCATCGGAAAAGCTGCTGTCCTTTATGGCAACACTGCCGGCGGCGCTCCAGAACCCGCTCCCCAGCTTTCATCCCTTGGATCTTCTGATCGGCCTGATCTGCGGTGCAGCTCTCAGGCTGGCGGTATATCTGAAGGGCAAGAACGCCAAAAAGTACCGGCATAACACGGAGTACGGATCCGCCCGCTGGGGAACCCATAAGGATATCGAGCCGTTTATGGATGAGAAGCCGGAAAACAATATCATTCTGACGAAGACGGAGGGACTGACCATGAGCAGCCGCCCAAAAAATCCGGCCAACGCCCGGAACAAGAACGTTCTGATCGTTGGCGGCAGCGGCTCCGGTAAGACTCGCTTTGTTTTGAAGCCCAATTTACTTCAATGTACCTCGAAAACCTATCCGGTTTCCTTTGTGGTGACCGACCCAAAAGGGGATATCGTCGTCTCCTGCGGCCGCTTTCTAAGACAGCAGGGCTATTCGGTAAAAATCTTCAATACTCAGAACTTCCGGAAAAGCATGCGGTATAATCCCTTTGCTTATATCCACAGCGAGAAAGACATCCTGAAGCTGGTTACAACCCTGATGGCCAACACCAAAGGGGAAGGAAATGCCGGGGATCCGTTCTGGGAGAAAGCGGAAAAACTGCTCTACACCGCGCTGATCGCCTATATCCATTACGAAGCGCCGGAGGAAGAACAGAACTTTGCCACACTCCTGGAATTTCTGAACGCGATGGAAGTCCGGGAGGATGACGAAGAGTTTAAGAATCCGGTGGATCTGATGTTTGAGGCACTGGAAAAGCGCAAGCCGGGATGTTTCGCCTGCCGGCAATATCGCCTCTTTACATTGGCAGCTGGCAAGACGATGAAAAGCATTCTTATTTCCTGTGGTGCGAGGCTGGCTCCTTTCGACATTCAGGAGCTCCGGGACATCACAGCCTATGATGAACTGGAACTGGATACTCTGGGAGACAGGAAAACAGCCTTGTTTTTGATCATGTCCGATACAGATGCCACTTTCAACTTTTTGCTGAGCATGATCTATACGCAGCTCTTCAACCTGCTCTGCGAAAAAGCGGATGATGTGTACGGCGGAAGGCTTCCGGTGCATGTGCGGTGCCTGATTGATGAGGCAGCCAATATCGGCCAGATCCCGAACCTGGAAAAGCTGGTGGCAACGATCCGGAGCCGTGAGATCTCCGCCTGCCTGGTGCTGCAGGCGCAGTCCCAGCTAAAGGCGATCTATAAACGCTAATTTCCAAAATAATTACAGTAATTGTTTAATTAATTTTAGTGCAAGTCCAAAGCGTTGCTCCAAAACCATAGAATTTGAATCATTCGCTCTGGACTTTCAATCCTTATATCAC
>JAFXZW010000010.1 GCA_017541035.1 Eubacterium sp.
AACAACCTGATCACGAAGACCGTTCATCAGAAGTGTCTGATGTGTTTCCGCCAGTCCCAGTTCCCAGGGAAGACCTGCATTGTGGATGGAACTTAAGGGTGCCGCACCTGTTCCTCCGTCATAGCCGGATACCAGAATCACCTGTGCACCGGCCTTTGCCACACCTGCAGCAACGGTTCCGACACCGGCTTCAGACACCAGCTTCACGGAAATCCGTGCATTTTTGTTTGCATTCTTTAAATCATAGATCAGTTCCGCCAGATCCTCGATGGAATAAATATCATGGTGCGGCGGAGGTGAAATGAGCGATACACCCGGTGTGGAGTGACGGGTCTTTGCAATCCAGGGATAAACCTTCTTGCCCGGAAGATGTCCGCCCTCACCCGGCTTTGCGCCCTGCGCCATTTTGATCTGAATCTCCTTCGCGCTGATCAGATACTTGCTGGTCACACCGAAGCGGCCGCTGGCCACCTGTTTGATGGCTGAACTCTTATCCTCTGCCGTACCGGCGGAAGCCAGTCTCTCATCACTCTCGCCGCCTTCACCGCTGTTTGACTTTCCATGCAGACGGTTCATGGCGATGGCGAGACAGGTATGTGCTTCCTCGGAAATGGATCCGTAGGACATGGCGCCTGTCTTGAAACGGCGGACGATATCATCCTCGCTCTCCACTTCATCCAGAGGAATTCCCTCCTCGGGATAATTGAAATCCAGAAGACTCCGGAGATATCCGGTCTCCTCTGCGTCTACCATTTCCGTATACTGTTTGAATCGATTGTAATCTCCTTCTCTGGTGGAAGCCTGAAGCATGTGGATCGTCCGCGGGTTATAGCGGTGCTGCTCACCCTGTGCGCGGGATTTATGCCGTCCCAGCGCTGTAAGAGAAAGATCCGAAGCAAGTCCCAGCGGATCAAACGCCTTGCTGTGCTGTGCATCTGCCGCTGCCGCGATATCGGAAAGCGTGATCCCGCCTACCCGGCTGACTGTACCGGTAAAATACCGTTCGATCACAGACGGTGCGATACCGATGGCTTCAAAGATCTTGCTGCCCTGATAGGACTGGATCGTGGAAATACCCATCTTGGATGCAATTTTTACGATACCGGCCCGAACAGCCTTGTCATAGTCATCTACTGCCGCATAGTAGTCCTTCTCAAGAAGTCCGTCCTCCACCAGCTCGGCGATCGTGGCATGAGCCAGATAGGGATTGACGGCAGAAGCACCGAAGCCGAGAAGCGTTGCAAAATGATGTACCTCCCGCGGTTCTCCGGATTCCAGTATGAGGGACATGGCAGTACATTTTCTTGTGACTACCAGATGACGGTGTACGGCAGCCACCGCCAGAAGCGACGGAAGTGCCACATGGTTCTCATCCACACCGCGATCAGACAGGATCAGGATATTGGCTCCCTCACGATAAGAACGGTCCACCTCAACAAAAAGGTGATCGATCACACGCTCGATGGGCGTGCTCTTATAATACAGTGTGGAAACCTTCGCAACCTTGAAGCCTTCCTTCTTCATGTGTTCGATCTTCAGAAGATCCAGATCCGTAAGGATCGGGTTGTGGATCTTAAGAACATGGCAGTTCTCCGGCTGTTCGGAAAGAAGATTTCCGTTCTTTCCAAGGTAAACGCTGCGGCTGGTTACGATCTTCTCCCGCTCCGCATCAATAGGCGGATTCGTTACCTGTGCAAAAAGCTGTTTGAAGTAATAGAACAGCGGCTGGTATTCCTTCGACAGAGCTGCGATGGGCGTATCCACACCCATGGCTCCGATCTGTTCGATACCACGCTCTGCCATACTGCGGATGCCGTCATGATAATCTTCATAGGTATATCCGAAGGCCTTCTGCAGCCGCGTCCGCTCTTCCCGTGTGTAGGACGTTACCTTTGCATTCGGAATCTTGATATCATGCAGCTCCAGAAGATTCGCATCCAGCCATTCTCCGTAAGGTTCCTTCTTTGCGTATTTTTCCTTGATCTCCGCGTCTGTATAGATCCGCCCTTCCTTCGTATCCACCAGCAGCATCTTGCCCGGATGCAGACGTTCCTTCTGTAAAATGTGCTTCTCATCCAGCGGCAGCACGCCCACCTCGGACGAAAGGATCAGACGGCCGTCATCCATAACAACATAACGTGAAGGACGCAGACCGTTCCGGTCCAGGATCGCCCCCATCTGGTCGCCATCGGAAAAGAGGATGGAAGCCGGTCCGTCCCAGGGCTCCATCATGGTTGCGTAATACTGATAGAAATCTCTCTCCTCCTGCGTCAGGGTATCATTATGTGCCCAGGGTTCGGGAATGCAGATCATGGCTGCCAGCGGCAGATCCATTCCGCTCATCATCAGGAATTCCAATGTATTATCCAGCATTGCGGAGTCCGATCCGCTGGAAGATATAGCCGGCAGGATCTTTGTCATATCCTCGGAAGACAACTGTTTCGTGGACATGGTCTCCTCACGGGCCAGCATCTTGTCTGCATTTCCTTTGATGGTATTGATCTCACCGTTATGTACCATAAGACGATTCGGATGTGCCCGGTTCCAGCTGGGATTGGTGTTTGTTGAGAAACGGCTGTGTACCATGGCGATGGCCGAGGTATAATCGGGATCCTCCAGGTCCGTAAAGAAGGTACGGAGCTGTCCGACGAGGAACATACCCTTGTAAACGATGGTCCGGCAGGACAGGGACGGTACATAGGTATCCACGCTGCTCTGTTCGAACTCTCTGCGAATCACATACAGTCTGCGGTCCATATCCAGATCGCTCATCTCCACGGTCCTTCCGGTCAGAAATGCCTGAAGGATCACCGGCATACAGTCCCTTGCCTTCTGTCCCAAAACCTCAGGAGATGTGGCGACCTCACGCCATGCAAGAACAGACAACCCTTCTTTTTCCGCTATGGTTTCAAACATTTTCTTAGCGCGGCGTACCGGAAGATCTCCCTGGGGAAAGAAAAACATTCCGACACCATACTGCCGTTCACCCGGCAGTGTGACTCCCTGCTCCGCCAGCTTTTTCACAAAGAACGCGTGGGGGATCTGCGTCAGGATTCCGACACCGTCACCTGTTTCTCCGGTTGCATCCTTCCCCGCCCGATGCTCAAGACGCTCCACGATCTTCAGAGCATCATCCACCAGTCTATGGCTCTTCTCACCCTTTACATGGATGATTGCACCGATCCCGCAGTTATCATGCTCGAAAGCCTCGTTGTAAAGCCCGTTCTTCTGTAAAAAGTCCACTGCATTCTTCATCTGAGTTACCTCCTGATCGAGGATGAAAACATTCCTCTCGATAGTCGTGTTGGGCACCTTATGGGAAGCACGATGGTACCCTTATCGCGCAAATGCGAAAAGGCGCTTCGAGTACATTACCCGAAACGCCTTTGCTTCGCCAGATCCAACATATTTTGCTCTGATGCTATATAGTATAGCACTTTATTTTCAAAAGTCAATGGCTATTTCACTAATTTTTATTAAGTTTTTAATAGAAAATCTTTCGAAACAAAACGCTATACTGTTTTATTTCTAAACACACATGAGGATTTTTCCGTAGCTGGGAACCGGCCAGTATTTTCCGGTGGTCAGCATCTCGGCTGCATCCACATATCCGCGAAGGGTGCTCATGCGCGGAAGAACCTCATCACGGATCAGTTCAGATGTCCTGATCACGTCATCGATCTCCTTCAGCTTTGCCAGTTCCTCCTCCAGATCCGTTACCGCATCCATAATACTGTCTGTCAGATCTGTCAGCTTCTCAATGGTAGAGATCTCATATTTGCATTTCACATTTTCACTGATATTCTTAATGGACTCCACCGCGCGGGCCAGAGTGTAAAGATACTCCTCGATAGCGGGCAGGTAATCCTTGCGGACCATATCCACCATGGTAAGGCCTTCGATATTGACCGTCTTGTTATAATTCTCCAGCATGATCTCACAACGGCTCTTCAGCTCTGCTTCCGTAAATATCTTATGCTCCGTGAGCATCTTCACATTCTTCTCATCCAGCAGCTTCGGCATGGCATCCGGGGTTGTCTTCAGGTTCAGAAGACCGCGTACCTCTGTTGCTTCCTTAACCCATTCATCTCCGTATCCGTTTCCGTCGAAAAGGATTCTCTGATGATCGGTGATCACGCGTTTGATCAGGTTATGAAGAGTGCTTTCGAAATCAGCCGCTCCTTCCAGCTCATCCGCATACTGACGAAGACTTTCGGCTACGGAAGCATTCAGCATAATATTTGCGCAGGCAATACTGTTTGAAGAACCGAGGGAACGGAATTCAAACTTATTTCCGGTGAAGGCAAAAGGCGACGTACGATTCCGGTCTGTTGTATCCCGGGAGAATCGGGGGAGGGCATGCACGCCCAGCTTCATGGTGACTTTCTCCACTCCCTCGTAGGGGGTATCATTTTTGATGGCATTCAGAATGCCGGTCAGTTCCTCGCCGAGGAATACGGAAATGATGGCCGGAGGCGCTTCGTTGGCACCCAGACGATGATCATTTCCCGCCGTAGCAACAGACAGACGGAGCAGATCCTGATAATCATCCACTGCCTGGATCACGGCGCAGAGGAACAGAAGGAACTGTGCATTCTCATAAGGTGTCTCACCCGGGGACAGAAGGTTCACGCCGGTATCTGTAGCGATGGACCAGTTATTGTGCTTGCCGGATCCGTTGACACCTGCAAAGGGCTTCTCATGGAGCAGGCAGACAAGGCCATGGCGCTTGGCCACTTTCTGCATGATCTCCATGGTCAGCTGATTATGATCGGTTGCAATATTGGTTGTGCTGTAGATCGGAGCCAGCTCATGCTGCGCAGGAGCCACTTCATTATGCTCTGTCTTTGCAAGGATACCCAGCTTCCAGAGCTCCTGATTCAGATCCTCCATATAAGCTGTGATCCGCGGCTTGATCACACCAAAGTAATGATCATCCATTTCCTGTCCCTTCGGAGGACGTGCACCGAAAAGAGTCCGTCCTGTGTACATCAGATCAGGACGCTTATCAAACATCTTCTGATCGATCAGGAAATACTCCTGCTCCGGTCCTACACTGGTGGATACATGCTTCACATCATCATTTCCAAACAGCTTCAGCACGCGCATAGCCTGACGGTTCAAGGCCTGCATGGAACGAAGCAGAGGTGTTTTTTTATCCAGAGCTTCTCCCGAATACGAACAGAACGCAGTAGGAATGCACAGTGTATGATCCTTGATAAAAGCATAGGATGTGGGATCCCAGGCTGTATAGCCCCTTGCCTCAAATGTAGCCCTGAGTCCGCCGGAGGGGAAAGACGATGCATCCGGTTCACCCTTGATCAGCTCCTTGCCGGAGAACTCCATCAAAACACCCCCGTCGCCCGTCGGCTCGATAAAGCTGTCATGCTTCTCTGCCGTAACGCCGGTAAGTGGCTGAAACCAGTGTGTGAAATGAGTCGCCCCCTTTTCTATGGCCCATTTCTTCATTTCCTCAGCCACAGCCTCAGCGACCTTTTCATCCAGACGCACATTTTCATCAATCGTCTTCTTCAGAGAGGAATACACTCCCTCCGAAAGGCGCGCGCGCATCTCACGTTCATCAAACACCAGTGAACCAAAGATCTCGGGCACATTTGTCTTTTCCATTTTTCTTCTCCTCCTTTTTTGGTTCTATGGGGACGGTTCTGGGCGTTCCAGAACCGTCCCCAATCGTCTCACTCTACATCCTGAAGAGCATCATAGTTTTCTTCGCCGGTACGGATCTTGACTACACGGCTGACCGGATATACAAAAATCTTACCGTCACCGATCTTGCCGGTGTAAAGGGTCTTCTTTGCGGTTTCGATGACGCTGTCAACCGGGATACCGCTTACGACTACCTCCAGTTTGATCTTCGGTAGTAAGGTCATATCCATCTCAACTCCTCGATACATCTCCCCTGCACCCTTCTGGATACCGCAGCCGCTTACCTGTGTTACCGTTATTCCGGTTACCCCCAGCTGATTGAGGGCTCTCTTGATCTTGTCATACCGCGAAAGCTTTGTAATGATAACCACTTTATTGATACCCGTATCCTGGATCACACCCGACATGGCAGCCGTTACATTCTCAACCGGAACTGCCGCATTCCGTTTTGCCTCGCTGGCCTTGTCGTAATCGGACTCACCCAGGTTTGTATTCTCATTTTCACTCATCATAGCGCTGGACATATCCACGATACTGAAGCCTGAGTATGCGGATACAAGACCATGTTCTGTCAGATCCAGGCCTTCCAGCTCCTCTTCTTCGGAGACACGAAGTCCGAATATCTTTTTAATGACCAGGAATACGATGATCATGCAAACAGCTGCCCATGCTGCAACTGCAACAAAGCCAATCAACTGCTTTCCAAGAAGCTCAAAGCCACCACCATAGAAGAGTCCCTGAAGTTCTGTATTTCCGGGAGCCGTAGTCGTTGCGAAAAGGCCGACTGCGATGGTTCCCCAGATACCGTTCAACATGTGAACCGCACATGCACCAACGGGATCATCGATATGAAGCTTGTAATCCAGAAGCCATACGCCGAAGATTACCAGAACACCGGCCACCGCACCGATCACGCTTGCTCCCAGTGCATCGGTTACATCACAGGGAGCCGTGATCGCCACCAGCCCTGCCAGAGATGCATTGAGACACATTGAAACATCCGGCTTACCGTAACGAATCCATGTGAAGATCATGCAGACAACCGTTGCTACCGACGGTGCAATGGTCGTTGTTACAAATACACTTGCCAGCTGATCCGTTGATGTACATGCCGCACCGTTGAAGCCGTACCAGCCAAGCCAAAGAATGAAAACCCCCAGTGCACCGATCACAAGATTGTGACCCGGAAATGCGTTGACTTTGATGACCTTGCCATTTTCATCCCGTTCGAACTTACCGATACGGGGGCCTACCATCTTAGCACCTACAAATGCTGCAATTCCGCCCACCATATGGATCGCGCAGGAGCCTGCGAAATCATGGAAGCCCATCTGTGCCAGCCAGCCGCCGCCCCAGATCCAGTGTGCTTCGATGGGATAGATCAATGCGGAAATGATGGCTGAGTATACACAGTAGCTGAGGAACTTGGTCCGCTCTGCCATGGCACCGGATACGATGGTTGCCGTGGTTGCGCAGAAAACAAGGTTGAAAATGAAGTTGGACCAGTCGAAATTCTCATACTGTGTGAAAATATCGAAGCCCGGCTTTCCGATCAGGCCTACCAGATCCTCACCAAGTAAGAGACCGAATCCGATCAGGATAAATACTACACAACCGATACAGAAATCCATCAGATTCTTCATCAGGATATTCCCGGCATTCTTGGCTCTTGCAAATCCGGATTCCACCATGGCAAATCCGGCCTGCATCCAGAACACCAGCGCAGCTCCGATCAGGAACCATACTGCGAAGAGTTCTCCGTTCACGTTGCTCATAATTTCGTCTAACATAGATCTTCCCTCTCTTTCCGGCGATGCCATTCATATCCTTACGCTTCACAGACCGGATTGAGAGGTGCGGCGCCGGCGAACGCTCCGTAGCCCCGGATCTGCGAAACGCCATTGCATCGCTAATTCGATATATCCCGTTCTGACTTCCGGCGGCTGTAAGGCTGCCGGGAAACACCTTCCGGGAATAAAAGAAAGGCGCCTTAGAGTTTTTCTCTAAGACGCCCTTGCCTTTTATGTAGCGAATTATAAAACTGAATTTTTTATTTGTCAATCACTTTTTTTATTTTTTTCAATACTCTTTTTCAGCAGTCAATCAGTCACATCCTCAACCTTAAAAGTCATGACATCCGTACGATCCGGTCTTCCTTCTCCGGCCAGACGGTTTGCCTGCCGTTCGATGCATCGCTCGAAGAAGTTCCGTACCTCGCGGGCATTGGCAAAATGCTCATCCTTTTTTTCCACCATTTCATGAAAATGTTCCTTCAGTGCTTCCTTTGTCTCCTCTGTCAGCTGGAAATCCTGGTCCTTGCACTTGTTGACAAAAATGGTATAAAGCTCATCCTCCGAGTAGTCATCAAACTCAATGAATTTGCTGAAGCGGGAACGAAGACCCGGATTTGAATTCAGAAACTCTTCCATGGGCTCCGAATAACCGGCTACGATCACGACAAAACGATCTCTGTCATCCTCCATACGCTTCAGGAGTGTATCTACCGCTTCCTGTCCGTAGTCCCCATTGCTCTTCTGATTGGTCAGAGTATATGCCTCGTCAATGAATAGGACGCCGCCGATGGCACTGTCGATCACCTCCTGCGTCTTCTGTGCTGTCTGACCCATATAACCTTCTACCAGACCGGCGCGGTCCACCTCAACCAGCTGGCCCTGACTGACAACGCCCAGTGCTTTATAAATCTTTGCCAGAAGACGGGCAACCGTGGTCTTACCGGTTCCCGGATTTCCGGAGAATACAAGATGAAGTGACATACCTGTCTGGGACAGCCCCATTTTCTCACGGAGCTTCCGAATGCGGATCACATTGATCAGATTCTTCAGGTTTTCCTTTACACCGGAAAGGCCTGTCAGATGATCCAATTCATTCATCAGTTCCTTCAGTTCCCGATCCTGTTCCGGACTCAGGTCGCTTCCCAGCCCCGGTACTTCGACTTTTTCCGATGCGGAATCAGCTTTGGAACGTATCATTTCTCCGGAATCATAACCCCTTGAAATGGAAAGGCCGCCTTCACTCTCATCCGGTCTTTCATAATCCTTTGCGGTTGGCATGTCGATTCCTTTTGAAGAAGGCATATCAATTTCCTTTAAAGGTATATCAATCCCTTTCGAAGGCATATTGATCTCCCTGGGCTCCTTATCCTTCATCTCTTCGTCATTAAAAATCCTGGCAGGAAGTCCGAAGCTCGGATCCCCCATCTGGCCCTTGCGATAGGGATCCATGGTATGATACAGTCCCTTTTCCTTCAGGTACTCATTCATCATGCGGATATAATCCACGAGACGGCGGATCTCTGTCTGACTGACACCGCCGAAAGCAATAAAGACAAGTCCCAGATCCCGGAAGGTATTCACAAGGAACCGGGACATGGACATGGCTGAATCCTTTGGACGAACAACACCGGACAGATCATCCTTCACATAATAGATCAGCGAAGCCGGTATCTTTTTCAGGATATCCTCATCCATGCTGTACTGGTTTCTGTGCTGGAAGAACTTCTGCGTAGTCATGTTCATTTCCAGCAGTTTATTCGTCAGATCGACCTGCTTTACCGGGTCCGCGCTGTTTTGATCATACAGATAGCCGAGAAATGTAAGATAATCTCCGCGCAGCTGATCAGCCAGACGGATCGTATTTGCGGATGAGTAGACACTGTTCTTCTGATCATTGATCTCATTGGCATAGGCGATCGACTCACGAACATTCCGCGTCAGGCCATTGTCCTGAATATTCAGCCCACCGGGCATACCCTGATTCGGATTTCCTGCCTGTCCGTTTTGCTGATATTGCCCTTGATATTGTCCCTGATAGCCCTGCTGATACTGTCCCGCATACCCTTGCTGGTACTGTCCGGGATAGCCTTGCTGGTACTGTCCGGGATAGCCTTGCTGCCCCGGATATGCCTGTCCCGGATAGCCCATCGGGTTATTATTTACCAGATTTGGATTCGTACTTCCATACTGACGGTACATCGATGAAGCAAACGCGTCTTCTCTCTGTCTGGAAGCACGGGAGTAATCATCATATCCCATAAGGATGTCGAACACATCCCCCAATAAGCTTCTTCTCCACCTTGTCATTGAAATACCTCCAACAGTTTTCCCTGTTCTTCAGACAGATCCTATGAATCAAAAAACTGTCGTCCGTCTTCTGTCACAAGTCTTTCCGTCCTGGGATATTCAAAGGTTTCCCGTCTTTCGGCGTTCTTTGCCAGATAATCGGCAAAGCGAGCCGCATACCATTTTGCCATGCCAAGATTATGCATAAGATAATTACCGCAGTTCTCCGCCGTTGCTCCGGGAACCTCCTCCGAATCCTTCACCGCATCAAAAGCACTTCTGACCAGTTCAAAAATCTCCCTGGAAGGACGGTTGCCTTTAAGGATCAGGTAAAAACCGGTCAGGCATCCCATCGGCCCCCAGTATATGATCTCATCCTTCCACTCCGGATCATTCCGGAGAAATGTCGCTATGATATGTTCCAGCGAATGCATGGCGGCAACATCGATTGCCGGTTCAGTGTTCGGTTTTGTGACTCTGACATCGTAAGTCGTCACCTTTTCGCTGCCAAGCTGATCCACTCTGCTGACAAATATTCCGGGGACAATCTTTGTATGGTCAACAGAAAAGCTGGGTATCAGATCCATCATCTTACTCCTCCTTCAAAAAACCTCTCACAGGGATCAGCTCCCTGCTTTGAGAATATCTGATATATTGTACCATGCTTTTCATGATTTTGGTAGACGATTTGGTGTATAATATTAGAGAATCCATTTTTCTTATTTCCCGGAAAGGAGTATCTCATGGCCCAATGCAACGTATGTTTCAGACATTGTGAGATCAAGGAACATCAGACCGGCTTCTGCAAAGCCAGGATCTGTATTGACGGAAATGTGGTGCCCGCTAATTACGGCTGGTTTACAGCCTGCCATCTGGACCCCATAGAAAAAAAGCCTCTGGCACGATTCTTCCCCGGCAGCAAAATTCTTTCCGTGGGAAGCTACGGGTGCAACCTCCGCTGTCCCTTCTGCCAGAATTCCGAGATCAGCTGGGGAAATGAAACGATCGAAATGTCACGCATTGTCGCAGAGCATTTGAAACTGCAGCCCAAATGCGGCGAAGGAGACAAACTCCCTCACCCGGACTTATACACATACACCTCTCCGGAGAAGCTGGTCAGTTACGCAGAAGAATGCAGACACATGGGTTCCATCGGCATTGCCTATACCTTTAACGAGCCCCTGATCGGATATGAATATGTGCTGGATACTGCAAGGCTTGCCCATGCAAAGGGTATGAAGAACGTTCTTGTTTCCAACGGAACGGCAGAGATCGCCGTACTGGAAAAAATCCTCCCGTACATAGATGCCATGAATATCGATCTGAAAGGCTTTACAGATCACTATTATCAGACTGTTCTTGGCGGTAACCGAAAAATGGTGATGGATTTTATCGACCGCGCCGTGAAGGACTGCCACGTGGAGCTTACCACGCTGATCGTTCCGGGCGAAAATGATTCAGAAGAGGAAATGCAGGCGCTGTCTGCATGGATTTCTCAGTTACAGGATGGGCAGGGCCGGACGATCGGGAAGAAGATCCCTCTCCATGTCTCCCGCTTCTTTCCGCGCTTTTGCATGACCGACCGTCCGGCCACTGCCGTAGATAAGGTCTACCGGCTGGCAGAGGTGGCCAGGCAGAAGCTGGACTATGTCTACACCGGAAACTGTTAATCCAGAATCATCAAATCGAAGAATCCTTCCACGACTCCGGTTGCTTCGCATTCCGGGCATCAGAGATGCTTCGCCGTTTGAAAAAAGAGATCAATCAAAACCCACTCTTTCAGACACCTGTCTCTACCGTAGCCGTGGCTGTCTGATCCCGAAAACGCACATCGTGCTCCACCAACAGCATGGTCGGCTTAAAATCACGGATCAGCTTCTCGATCTGCATACGCGAGAAAACATCGATGAAGTTCAGCGGTTCATCCCAGATATATAAATGTGCCGGAGTGATAAGGCTTGCAGCGATCAGCACCTTTTTCTTCTGGCCTTCCGAAAAATCCTGCATCTGCTTGGTGAACTGTTCCCGTCCGAAATCCAGACGCCGCAGGACTGCCAGAAGAAGGCTCTCGTCAAGCCCCCTGTCTCTGCAGAATTCCCGCAATGTTCCCGCAAGAAAAGAAGTATCCTGATTAACATAAGAGATAATCAGACCCGCAGCTACCTCCAGTGTGCCTGATACGATCAACCCGGTATCGGTTTTCCCGCCGTTCTTTCTCTCTGCTTCCTGAAGGATTGCCGAAAGAATACTGGACTTTCCGCAGCCGTTCGGTCCACTCAATACAACTCTGTCACCTCTCCTCACCTGAAAGCATAAGCCATGGAACAGTTCCCGTTCCGCGCCCTCATAACGAAGCGAAAGATCAGACACATGAATCAGAACCTCCTTGTGAAAGGAAAGCGGATTCAGCTTCAGATCCACCACCCTTTCCACATCCTGCAATAATCCCTCCTTTTCCTCGATCTCACGGTCGATCCTTTTTTCATAGGACTTTACCCTGGCCTGCATTTTCTTTGTCTTTGCTCCGATATAGGAGCGGGTGGAAATGTTCCTTTCCGGCTCTTTGAGCGGATCAAAACCGATCTTCGTACTTTCATTTTTATCCGCCCAGCGTGAGCTGCGATCCACAGCCGCCTTCAGTTTTCCGATTTCCTTCTTGTGTTTCTCATTTTCTGCCTCAGCAAAGGCATCGTTTTTCTCTTTGTTCTCCCACCAGGAAGAGAAGTTCCCTGTCTGAACCTCTACGGTCTTTCGGTTCAGTACCAGAACATGGTCACAAACACCATCCAGGAGATCCCGGTCATGAGACACCAGAATAAAACCTTTTTTCTTCGACAGATATTTCTTTACAATCTCTCTTGCTGTCTGATCCAGATGGTTGGTTGGTTCATCGATCAGGAGGAATTCATTTTCTCCTGCAAAAAGAACAGCCAGCATTACACGTGTTCTTTCGCCAAAGCTGAGTGTTCCGAAGGGGCGATACAAACACTCCGCATCCATCCCGATCTGATCCATCTGTATCAATATCTGCCAGGGCTCCACATCCGGTTTCCACGTCTCTGTCAGTTCATCCGCCGTCTTTTCAAGATCCTTTTCAGAAACCGGGTACGGAAAATAATCAAATCCCGTACTTGTTGTTATACTTCCTTCCGCTTCACATTCTCCATGAAGCAGACGCAGCAGGGTGGTCTTTCCCTTTCCGTTCCGCCCGATCAGCCCCAGCTTCCAATCGGTATCAATATTAAAATTCACACTTTCCAGAACCGTATCTGCCGTTCCTTCGTATGAAAATGTAAGATCGCTTACTTTGATCTGTGCCATAATCTATCACCGCCTTTCCCGTATTCCTGTTCACTTTGGAAAAGGAAATACTCTTTCTGATTTTATGCATGCCATCAAAAACGATATGTTCCTTTTTCTTCCTTCCCATCGAATACCTCCTCCCATGTTCGACACCGTATCACGAAGTCGGACAGAAAAAACTCACACGCAAAAGAAAAAAATCCGCCTTCATGCCGAAAGCGGATTGAACGATTCATTATGATCATCTGACTATCCTGATCAACAGGAAATATACCGAAAGGGCAATATTCCGGTGAGATGACTCCACATGAATACGATAATCCGATCCGGCATACAAAGGAACACCCACGATAAACGCTCCCGGGCTCTTCCTACATTATCTCTGCCTGATCAAACTATCGAATTCTCATTGGTTCACCTACACACTCCGTGTGCCTTTCTTCAAACTGTTTCACATCCTAACACAAATGACAGGCAAAAGTCAACAGAAAAAATCAAGCCAGTGCACGATCAATTGCCTTAGCCAGCTGATCCGCGCAGGATGTGCCCCGGTTCTGACAATCATTACCGCGTAGAATATCTGCGATTTCCGCGGCCGGTTTGCCCTCCACAAGTTTTCCGATGGCTTTCAGATTCCCGTTGCAACCACGAATGTATTTCAGATTATGAATACGATCCTCGCTATCCAGATCAAAATCGATCTGCTGGGAGCAGACGCCCTGCGGAGTAAAGGTAATGTGTCTCATTTCCGTCTCAACCTTAATCTCAGGATAGGCAAGATTTTCAGAATTGAATGATACATGAATTTTATTTCCGTCCATTTATGTTCCTCCTGTTTTATAATCATGATGCGGAGTTATGATATCCTTACTTACTAAAGCTGCTGGGGTCAAAAGGTATTTTGCCTTGATGATTCCCAGCACGCACACTACATGTGCAATGTGCTGCGAGAACACTAAATCATGTTGATGAACAAAGTGATCCCAAGGCTATTGATAAAATCCGCAAACATACCTCCCACGATCGGTATCAGTATATAAGCCTTCACTGATGTTCCGAATTTGTCTGTAACAGCCTGCATATTTGCCATGGCGTTAGGTGTGGCACCCATTCCGAAGCCACAGACGCCCGCCGTTAATACCGCTGCATCATAATCCCTTCCCATCACATAGAATACAATAAAACGTGCAAAAAGGTACATTAAAACTGTCTGAACTGCCAGAAGTATGATCATGGGCAAAGCCAGATCCGCTAACTTCCATAGCTTTAGTGTGATCATTGCTATCCCAAGGAAAAGAGATAATGCAATACCGCCAAGGTCATTGATCTCTCCCATATGGATCGTAATCTTTTTCGAGCGATCGCATACATTCCGTATGATCGCCGCAACGATCAATGCTCCGATGTAAACCGGGAAAGTCATACCCATCCTGGAAAGCAGCCAGGATACCCCCGTTCCCAGTCCCATGGCTATGGCCAGCTGATAAGTTGCTCCGGCATACATGCTGACATCGCGTTTATGGCTCTTCTCTTCTTCGATCAGAGTGGACAGATCTTCCTTCTTCTCCTTTTCCAGAAGATTGTATTTCCGGATCAGACGCTGGGCAAGCGGTCCACCCATCAGCGACCCTGCAACCAGGCCGAAGGTCGCGGCTGCAGTACACACCGTTGTCGCTCCCTGAAGCCCGAAATCCTCAAGGATCGGGCCGAAAGCTCCCGCCGTTCCATGCCCGCCGATCATCGGAATGGACCCCGTAGACAGACCAACCTTGGGATCAACCCCGATCATACCTGAGACAAGAAGGGAAGTACCGTTCTGCAGAAATACCAATACTCCGACAAGGAGAACGAGCAGCAAAAGATCGAGGCCGCCCTTTTTCAGGACTTTAACATTCGCCTGAAAACCGACAGACGTAAAGAATAACACCATGCAGATATTCTTTATCGTATCATCGTAATCAATTTCCATACCGGTTGCGACATAAATGATTGTCATTGTAACCGCGTAAATCAGTCCTCCGACCACCGGTGCCGGAATACAAAATCTCTGGAGGATATTCAGTTTCTTTTTCAGCCATGCTCCGAACAGCAATACCACCGTAGCGATTCCAAGAGTCTGGTACATATCAAATGAGATATTCATCTTGTACCCTCCTCTTCATCCTGACTGCCAAAGACAGATCCGTTTTTTCCGGACTCCTCCGCGGATACTTCAATGCCCTTTTCCTTCAGGTACTCTGCAGCTCCTTTATGAAAAGGAATCGGTACATCTTCAGCTGCTGTTTCCGGTGCCAGATCCGTACCCGTTATGAGATTTCGATTCAGCTCATCAGCATGTTCAAAGATCTTTCCGGTCAGTTTCTTAACCTCTGCCTCATCCATACCATTTGCAACTACCAAAATGGCACGGACACCAATTGTCTGAATCTCTTCAGACAGCCCGGTATAGGTATCTGCCGGGATCGTACATTTTCGGAATCCCAAATTGCATAACGCCAGAAAAGCGCGGATTTCTTCTTCCTTCAGTGACAGAAGTCTTATCTCACAATCCTCCGCCAGCTTCCCAATCAGTGGAGTCGGAGCACCGGCCATATAAAAGAAAGCATCGATGGTGCCTTCCTTCAAAGCCCCGGCAGCCTCCGAGGCGGAGAAATATTTCCGGGTGACTTCGCTTTTCATTATGCCGCATGCATTTAAAAGAGTCTCCGCATCCCATCGAACACCGGATTCCTCTTCACCGAGAGATACCGTTTTCCCCTTAAGCTCCTCCATACAGGTAATGCCCGAATCCTTTCGGACTACGATCTGAAGAGACTCCGTGTAGAGACCGGCTACAGCGCTGTAAGCGCGGTCAGACCACGCGGTGGCTTCCGCAAAAATACCTGTTCCCTCCTCCGCCTGCTGAAGAGTATCACTCTGTACAATTGCCGCATCAAGGAATCCCTTCTGCAGTAACCGGAGATTGGCACCGGAGCCCATAGTTACCTTTAGATTGAAGGCAAAATCATTTTTCAGTAATTCTGACAGCCGTTTTGAATAATCGTAATACATTCCACCGGCATCACCTGTTCCTATACGTATTGTTTTCAAGCCATTCCCACATGCCGTCAGAACGCACACAAGGAACATGGTTATCAAAACAATGATCTTCCTTTTTCTCACACCATTCCCCCCTACTCTCTGGTTACTGCCCCCATGCTCTTCAGTTGTTGCTTCCGCTCGTACATTAGTCCGTCCGCTCTCTTAAAAACTTCGTGGAAGGATTCGTCTTTCCCCGGGTCGTAAATCGCTGTTCCGAGGGAGATCACCGCATTGTTACTGCCGATATTTCCTTCGATCTTTTCGTTGATTGCCGAAAGGATCTCATTTCTCTCATTGAAGTCATGTCCCTGAAGGATAACGACGAATTCATCTCCTCCGACACGGAAGACGGGACTGTGTTTGAAATACTCGCAGAGCATCATGCAGGCTGAACGGATGTACTCATCTCCGGCCTTATGACCCAGAGTATCATTAATTCTTTTCAAACCATTCACATCCCCGACAATGACGCCGAACTCTCCCATATCTCCGTCCGTAATATGTGTCTCCATACTACCTTCATACACTGCGAAGGCGTGCTTACTCTTAACGCCTGTCAGCGGATCCTTAAATGCGGCATCCCGCGCCTGATCCCGTTCCTCAGCTGTCTTTTTCTCCCATTTATTCATGGATCGGTAATTCACGAACAAAACGGTAAGGGATAAAACGAACAGGCCGGCAACCACCATAACACTGTTTGTATTTGCATCATGAAGCTTTGCCTTCTCATTTTCAAGAAAAGCTTCTCTGCTCATAGCCTGCATTTCACTGTCTGCCGTTCCTTCCATATAGCTTTCTATCTCATCCATAACCTTATCTTCCCTGCTGTCATTTATCCTTGACGCCAGGGTCAACGTTACCAACACGATAAAAACCAGGAGCGCGATCCAGACAATGATGGCTTTACCGAACTTCCTCGCATGGTCTTTACGGATGATACTGTTAAAGAAGAATATTCCAAGGATAGACCAGCCCGCTAGAAGCGCATAAGTCTCCGTTTCAATTGTATGATCGGAGAAAACCCCGGGAAGAAGAAGGACGGCCATGAAAAGAACAAGAATAGCGACACAGATGGCACTTAAAATATAGTCCTTCCTGCACTTCTCCTGCTTAGCGACTTTAAAAACCGCAACCGAAACAAAACCATAAATGATCGTAGCCCCTATGGTGGTTGTATCCACGATCCAACTGATGGTTGTTCTTCCAAGGAAGGGAATTGGGAGAGACATTAATACGATCAGCAGGATGGTATTGGCCGGAATCTGCTTATTATTGAGCTTTGCAAAACGTCCGGGCAGGATTCCATCCTGGGCCACAGCATAGCAAAGGCGACTGGTCGCACGCAGCATACCGATCAGACTGGTCAGCACAAGCGCCAAAAGAGACGCCATCAGGATATAAATACCGGCATCACCCATATAATAGCTGGCCGCATAGAATGCCGGGATACCTTCGATTCCATCAAAGCTGTCCAGGTGAGTGATATAGTCCAGCCAGCTGCTGCAGCTCTTCGGATAAGCCGAAACACTAAGAAGGATCGTAAAAATATAGAGTGCCGTCGTAATGATCAGTGAGATTACCAGAATGCGGAACAGTTTATTTTGCTTGAAATGACATTCCTCAGCGGAGTGGGATACACTTTCAAATCCGATAAAAGCCCATGGCGAAATAAAAGCGATGCGGAATATCTGCTGAAAAGCATTCTTATCCGGGACAAAGGCCGGTTCCATCGACATTCCGGAATTTCCGTGTCCTGCCATAGCTGTCACAAAGCAGATCGTAATCCCAATGATAAATATCCCCACAAGAATAACCATGCACCGTGCCGTTGCTTTCTTGCTCTTTATACAAAGAACGGCAACCAGAATAATAACGATAAGCGTAACAAGAGCTTCACCCAGATACACTTCATAACCGAAAATAGAATAGAGATATCCGAAGCTCAATGCCCGATTCAGGAAATATCTTGCGAAAAGAGGAATACTCGTGGCATTTGCCCAGAAAATGGAAATATAGATAAGAAACAGAAACCATGCTACCAAAAAAGCCCGGTCATAGCCGAAAACACATTTCACATAGTTATACAGCCCTCCCACACCGGAGTAACGGTTTGCAAGAAAGCTGTAATGGCTGGCGACCATCAGCATCATGACGAAGCCGATCAGAAGCCCCAGGACAGAACCCATCAATCCGCCCGTTACAAGGTATGTTCCTCCGGTAACAACCAGAGATCCCCACCCGATGGCTGAGCCCACAGACAGTGCTACCACCGCAGTTGGCGTTAGATATGGTTTCAAACCAATCTGCTTCGTATCCGTAGACATGGATATTCGGTCCTCCTTTTCGTCAGTATTATATATAGCGCATCGCGTCCCCTGCGCTTTGCGCAGGGCCATACACCTGCACTTCGTGCTATGCCATACACCTGCACTTCGTGCAGGTGTATGACTTATGTACCACGCTTTTGTTTCACAAAATCGTGCCCGGATGCCTTCGGCATCCGCGGCGCTGCTTCGCATCGCGTCCCCTGCGCTTCGCGCAGGGTCATACACCTGCACTTCGTGCAGGTGTATGACTTATTTTACCATACTTTTTCTTTTTCTGTCATTTATTTCCTTGCGTATAACCGTTTCTTTTTCAAGAAATCATCTTGTTTTTATTTTCCCCTTCCGATACAATGGAACTTAGCGAGCCATGACGGACGGAAATATCGAAAAAAATGTTTGCAAGGAGGTTTTCCATGGAGAATATCAACCGCTGCCCGAACTGTGGAGGAACACTTGAGCTATCTAAAAACAGAAGGAGTATGATCTGCCCATTCTGTGATTCGGAGTTTCTTCTGAATAACCCATCGACTCCATCTGAAGCCGGTTCTCCATCCGGTCGCCCCATTCTGGATGACAGGCGCTACAACCTGCTCTGGGATTATGAGTATCTGTCGAATTACAATAAAGATGTGTCTGCCAGTCTTCTTTCCCTTATCCACTGTACGGATGAGCTGGTAAGCTCCACTGCGATCATGGATTACATCCGCAGCCGCCTGCTGCCGAATGATAGTGAACTGGCCGGTGACGGAGTTAACGAGTCTCTTCTTACTGATCTGAAGAATCGTCTTTCCCGTGATTTTCTTCCGGACGAGAAGATCATGGTCTATGGGAATACCGCTGTTTTCTCAAAAGGAAAAGAGGGTATGGTCGTTACAAATAAAAGAACCCTCTTTGTATCAAAGAAAAAAGTATTCTCTCTTATGCACAAGGATATTCATTCAGTAAAGGTGGCGATCGGTCTGAAGCTCCCCTCCTATTACCTGAACGGAAAACTTGATTTCTACCTGATGACGATGGGCAGTCATTTCAAGCTTCAGGGCGCCATGCTGGCCCTTGCCCTTGCCTATGCCTGGGAAATGGATCCAAACAGAGAACGGATCGATTTCATTTCTGAGTAGTTGAACCGCATTACAGAAATCATAAAAATGCTTGCAGTCCCGCCTGCAAGCATTTTTATGATATATGTTGTGATATTCATTAATATTTTGTCTGCATGAAGATCTTCCGGTCAATTCTCATCCCTTCAACGAATGATGTGACCGCGTTGATCTCCCTCTGAATTTCGAGAAAATCCTTATCCGATACTTTATGTAACACAGGCGGTTCGAGCGAATCTTTATTTGATTTGATCGCCACATGGATCAGATTATCCACAAAACCGACCATGATCTTGCCGTCACTTTCCGCAGCAAGCTTCATGAGTCCCCGCATCAGTACCGGTGTCAGGAGATAGAAGGCTTCCGATTCATTTTGACACAGGCACTTGAATTGTCTGTTAAATTCCACGTCCTCTGTCTCAAATGCATGCCTTCGATCTGCCTTTTTCGTAAATATCCCCGAGCGTTTATTTGCATATCCGAACCCCTTCTGGATAATCTGCAGATCCGCTTCAAAATACTTATTTGATTCGAAGATCATCCAGCGTCCGTTGAAAAGAGTCGTTGTGGAGGTATTTCCGTCCGAATCCGTCGATTCATTCTGGATCAGCAGATCAGCCCGTCGAAATTCCACGTTATTATAGGTGCCTGTGATCAGGTCCTCGCTGTGGTAAATATTCCCCATCATAATAAGGCCGGTTCCTCTGATCAGGGAGCTTGGAAAACCCTGATCAGGCTGATACTGCGCAGTCGGAATGGCCGTATGAATCATGGCTGTCACGTAGTTGGATTTGTAATAGGCACGGTACTCCCTTTCTTTTTTTCTGATAAAGATCAGATATACTCCAAAGTCAATGGCAATCGCAAGAAAGACAAAAACGGCAAATAGTACTATCGCTTCAACGCCAAGAATGAAAAAAGCTCCTGTCAAGACTACAATCGGTATGATGATCAAAAGAATCCTTCGCCACAAAACTCTCTTGCGCATGCGTTCTATCAGTAAAAGCTGTTCATTCATATCGATTTTATCTCACTTTCCTTCCCTGTGCCTTTTCTGAACCCACGGAAAATCCTATAACTGTTCTGCAAGTATAGTATACACAAAAAGCCCACATAATGCTATAATGAGTTGGGAACACATCCACTATAACAGCAAAGGAGAATGACTGATATGAAAATTACAACATTTAACCCGCAGATTATGACAAAGAATGCTGATCCTGTCGTTAAATTATTTGAAGAACTGGGCTTTGAGAAGAGTCATGACCAGTTAGAGATCGGTGAACTGAAAGTGGAAGGCATACGTATGAAGGATGCGAACGGTTTCCATGTGGATGTATCGGTTGCCAATGTTTCCAATTCCATTACCGAACAGGCTCTTCCGCATGATATGGTTGCGATTCGCATGAATGTGGACGATTTTGACGAAGCCTACGGTCTTCTTAAGAAACACGGTTTTACGAATGTGTACGGGGAGGAAACGGTCAAGGCAAAGACTTCCAAATCCGCTGTGCTTATCTCACCCTCCGGATTCGCTATCAATCTGATCCAGCATATTAAGAAACAAGCATAGAGAAAGAGACAGAATATTCCTGTACGCAGACGGCGTGACAGAGGCAAAACGCTCTGACGGCGAGCGCTTCGGCAACGACCGCCTGATCAGCGCCCTGAATGAGGACAGGGACATTGGAGACGAATCCCTGATTCTCCGCGTGAAAGCCGCGGTGGAACATTTCGCAGGCGATGAACCCCAGTTTGATGATATGACCATGGTAAGCATTACCTATCTCGGAAACGGTGCATCCCTTTCGGATTAATGACACACTTTCGAAAGAGATGCACCGTGAAGTCTTCGGCAGCAGCTTAGTTGCAGCGATCCGACTGTCTTATCCGGGAAACATTTCTGTTCATTACTTTTCTTCCATAGTGTACATAAGCGAAATCTTTAACCACATTCCAGGTCTGCTTATGATCTTTAAAGAAATCATCCGGACTGTAAAATACTCCATAGTCTTCTACTACGGAAGTATTCTGAACAAAAAGATCCTCACCCTTCCAGTTCAGATCGAGATTTTTTATATCCTTTACGGATATGGCATATTCTTTAAACTCTCCCTTTTTATCCGGGTAACGTTTCTTTACGCCACGCACATATGCCTCATCTGTTATTACGCCTTCCAGCGCGATCCATTTATTCCTATAGAGAACCTCAACCCAAGTGTGAGCGATTCTTTCCGGAGCAAGTTTTGAAATAATACCGGATGTAGCGCCTCTCTGAAAATTCTTACTCACTTCCGAGCCATGTAATCTGCATGGTACCCCTACCGCTCTGAGAAGAGCCATGAGCAATGTGCCTTTGGTATTACATTGTCCGTAACCATCCTTTAACACTTCCTCTGCTGTGAGCAGATCGGAACGGTTGTAACCGAACCGTATTTCATTTCTTACAAAATCATATACCGCGCCGATCTTCTCATACTCATCAAGTTCTTTCCATCCGCGTGATCTCACAAGCTTCTCTATACTGTCCGCCCTGTAATTCAGCATCCGGGTTTCTTTCAAATATTTTTCTTCCTGATCTGTCATCTCTTTCTTTCCGAAGGATGCAACAAATGTCACATCACATCTTTCCTTCCTTTCCATCTCAAATCCATGATCCGCAAAAAACAGCCTTATGTCACTGTAGTAATACTCCCTGAAATACTTTACTCGGACTTTTACCAGCCATAACTTACGCCCTTTTCATATCGTTATATGTTCATCTGTTCATATATTAAAATATTGTATCCTTTTTGTCAATACAAAAATCATAAAAAAAACCCGGGCAGCAAAAGCCACCCGAGTTTCGTGTTTCCAAATAATTAATCCCTCTCCCTGAAATGCTGTGAAATTGCCATAATGTATCCGGTTGGAGATACCAGCATGGTATATTGAGATGATCCGGTATCGACCGTTTTACTTGCTCTTTCATGTCTGGGCTTTCTGAATCCGTGTGCCAGCAAAAATTCGATCGTCTCATCGAAATCATCTACATTCATTCGAATCATGGTATATTCGCCATCACCCCCTGCCACATCTACATAAAAGCCGTCCGGACTCTTCATGCGAACATCGGTAACATTCGTTTCACCGATTCCTTCTTTCGTGTGGCGTCTTACGAAACCCAGTTCTTCGAAAACCTGAATCGCTGCCTCCGGGTCCCTGGTGATGATGAGTGGGTTAAAAGATGTGATTTTCATAAGTGTCCTCCTTGTATGCTTATTTATTTCATGGCCCATCAGCGCCAATGAATACTCCGTTTGCCCCCGTCAGCGAAGGACTAAGGCCTATTCCTCCAGTACAGAATTTCCGAATAAATGAACGGTATAGCGACTGTGACTGCCAACAGGATCACCAGCAGAATCAAATTACATTCCATGACTGTCAGGATCATACAGATAATCCCTGCAACGATATAAAGTACACCGGCGAATCTGTGGGTTTTATCCCAAATCTCCTGATTAGCAAGTGTATGTGGTGTACGGATGCCGAAGAAGGTATTCCTCCGCATTTTCGGAGCGTAGTTTCCATACAGGAAAAGTATCACCGTTTCCAGGATTCCGACGACCGTCAGGACGCTCTTCAGACTTCCCAAAGCATACATCATCATCAGAATTTGCAGCACATATAACAGAAGCGGCATGATAAACCGTATCACCTTTTCTGTCCTGCTTAACTCCTTTTCCTTCTGAAGAAGATTGGTTGTCGCACAAAGTATCAGCTGTATCAGGGCTACGAGAACCGGCAATCCAAAAACTGCAACCCATCGGGAAGCATACTGATCCGGATCTCCATTCAGCGAAAAATGTACCGCAATCTCGTTCGGCAGGCGACTGTAAACCATGAGACCCGGCAGGACTGCCACCAGACACAGGAATACGGAGATCAGGTCCACCTTATTCAGCAGTTTCCTCTTCATGCTGAGCTGCCCCCCTTTTTTTATCTGCGAACTGGGAGAACCACACCATTATTTCTTCGAATACCGATGTATTCAACGTATAGTAGATATAATTCTTCTCCTTCGTCTCATAGATCAGGTCTGCCTGCTTCAGCTGTTTCAGGTGATAGGAAACCGTTGCCGCAGTCATATCAAATTTCGATGAAATCTCGCCCGCCGACATCCTTCCGTCTCTAAGCATAGTCAGTATCTCCCGCCGAACCGGATCCGACAGGGCCTTGAAGGTTTCAGGAAAACCCATAAACATCTCTCCTTCATGTTCATTCCAAAGCTGTTCCGCAATTCTATGATGATAGGGTCAAAAGGTCCGTGCGATGCGCTTGCGCAATCGCACGAGACCTTATTTGACCCCAGCATCATTCTATTATACTACATTTTCTTCGTTTTGCTATCAATAAGAAAAAGATTACGGACACACCTGCAAAAATGCGTTATTCATCCTCTCCCCTGCCGAATACAAAATACAGAATAGGCCCGACAAAGCCAAAAAGGACAGCGATCAAAAGCCAGATCGTCCTGCTCCCGGTCCTGTAATGCGGATGCTTCAGGATATGCACTACTGCAACGATCATCAGTGTGATCTCCACAATTGCCAGCGGAATGATAAACGGTAAATACTCACTAAAATCCATAATAAAGCCTCCTTTGATGTTTATCTAATTAGACGATCATCTAAATAGTATTTATCATAGAGAGGTTTTATTGTCAATATCTATTTTGATTTTTTTCTAAATGTTTTGCGTCTTTATCGTGCCACGGAAGGATTCTCCTTGACAAAGATATTTCGGAGAGATTTTCATTTCAAGATTGGAAGTCACGCCAGCATCCGAATACCGCTTACCACATTACACTCCGGTTTCAGGCCACCCACTGTTGAAACAAGCTTTTCGGCAACCTTACGCATGTCATCGGTCATGGTTACAAATAACAGCTCGCTTTCCTCAAGCTTCCTGCGGATAATTGCTTCCTTCAGGGCACGCAGTACCTCCACAAGGCGGTTGGGGTCCTTCGTAAAGTTAGCCAGATACAGTACCGTGATCTGGTCCAGGTTATGCTCACAGAGTATGCAGGACGCTGGACGGTCATTCTTATCATCCCAGGAAATAAAGGATAATTCATCCGACACCGCCATATCCGCTATGATCTTCGGATCCATATCCTGCTTGTCTATCTCGTCCATCAGAAGCTCCGCTTCATGCTTGTTGAGTCCTGCGCTTGAAATAATGCGGCTTTTCCTTGTTCCCTGCACCAGTTTATTAAAATTGTCCGAGTTGAGAAATGCTCCCGCAGGAACATGGTATGCCATGCCATCACGGAAGATCCGGAAACCCAGCGAAAGCGCAAAACCATGGAGTTCTTCCGACTTTTCAGGATAATTGATATGCAAAGCCGAAGCACTGGTGTATCTGGCCAATCTTAAGAATTCCTCAACCAGCGCCGTTCCGATCCCACACCTTCGGAATTTCTCCGACACATAAATATAATCCAGCATCAGCGCGTCTTCCAGATAATTAAACAGCACCACCCCTGCTGCCTCATCCTCTTCAACCGCGCCTAAGGCAAATGAATAATCCGAAAGATTCGCTCCAAAAAGCAGCGGCTGAAAGGCCTCCTGATTATCTTTAACGATTTTTGTAAATTCCATTCTCTATTCTCCTCGTATTATTCCTTATCAGCATTCCATATCTTTTCAAAATCCTGAACATTTATCTTGCCTGCCTCAGGATCATCTACCGGCTTTATTTCCGGCTTCTTTACCTTCTCAGGCTTCTCCTCCTTCTTTTCCTCTTTCATGTTATTAAATCGAAGCTGTCTCAGATGGTTCTGTTCCGTCTGCCAGTTCTTCAATGCCACTTCCATTTGGTTTATGTTGTTAACGAGCTCATTAATGGCATCCTGGTACTCTTCTCCTGTAAGAATATGCCGGATCTCATCCTGAATATCCAGTGACTGCTTATAAGTAACTTCCTTTTCCAGTTTCATAAGCGCTGCCACCCTGGCTCTTGTATTTTCAAGCTTCTGCTGACCGGCCAGAATCTTCCCATACAATTCCGCATCGACTACCCTCCATAGGATAACGAAGTCTTCCCTTAATGTCCCTTTTTCCAGCATGGGGGTTCTCTCATTGAGATTCCTGTGAAGTGTCACAATTCTGCTTTTCAGAGCATCCAGTTTGTTCTCCTTTGCCAGGTACTCTGTAGGTGCTGTCAGATAGGGAAGATAAGTGCAGGCAGTATTCCTGTCTATGGTCTTCGGAGTATTATTTTCAGCCATAAACTTTTCTTTTTCCTTCTGAGAAATCTCTTTTCCGGGTGTCAGGAAATCACCGGCCTTCTTTCCTTTTGCAAAGCCCTTCATAGATCTCTGATCCAGGATAAGCTGCAAATACATTTTGGCCGCGTTATCCTCTGTTCTGCCAATTCTTAATTTCAGATCATCATTGGAAAGGTCATCCAGATCCTTTCCCGCCAGAAGGACATAATAAGGGGATTGTAAAAGCATTGCCCGATTGTTGTAGTCAAGAAGGATATCCTGAAGAACCCTCGCCTTTCTATGCAGAAGATCCATATTATCAGTTATACTTTCGGGAAGATCCATCCCCTCATTTTTGTTCGCATAGTCAACCATACGAAGCATGGTATAGGCATGAGAATATGCCTTCAGCTCCGCATATCTCTGAGTAAAGCTGTTATCTCCTTCATCCTTTGCGAATTCCGCATCGGAATTATAATTAAACTTATTCAGATCCAGCTCTGCAAATTTTTCCAGCACCTTTACGAATGTTTCATTTCTGGTTTTCGGATCTGCCATTTTCTGCATCTGAACACTTGCCAGATAATCCGGTGTTTCATCTATCATCTCTTTCATTGTGGCGCGTTCGCGATAAATATCCTGGGCATGAAGAAAAGCAATATCCTTCATCATGGGAGCAACCAGATCCACATTGTTTTCATCACCGATATTTTCAAGATATTCCTTATCCTGCATAAGGACAGCAGTCGCATTACTCTCCATAACCAGTGACATTGCCGCTTCTCTCTGCAGATTGCATTTCTTCATGGTATTGATCATATGCGCCTGCATAATGGCCTTATTTTTGAATTTCTTCCCTCGCTTTGTTCTCTGATTCCAGCTGAGACTCTTTAATCCAAAGGTTTCGGCCGCCTTTGTATGCGCGTCGTCAATCTTCGCCTTTTTCGGAATACACGGTTTTTTCAGCCATGAAGTACTCTGTACCATCTCATCCGAGAATCGCTGCATCGTTTCTTCCGTGGCACCTTTTTGCCGATTTGCACTTTTTTCAAAAATCTCATGTCGGACTTTTGATCTTTCAACCCGTTTCTCATATTCGGAACGCTCTGTGTCGGTTTCGAATCCATTCCAGACAAAACCGGATACATAGTCGATACCTTCACCACGATAACGATCCGTTTGCCTATTTATCATCAGTGCATTTTCAAACTGTTCCTTTTGCTCCCTGGTAAGTGATTCTTTTCCGTAACCCATTATTCAACCTTCTTTCATCGTCACTGAACAAAAAACCAACAGATTCATTATACCCTATAAGAATCCATTTTTCCACAATTCACTCCCGCGAGATTCCATATCATTCCTTATCCTTTACACTCTCCACGATATCCCAGCGTTTCAGAGATCTCATGGAAGCGATATGGCCGCTGATGATATATCCCAGAACCAGTCCTGCCGTTAACAGATAGATATACGGTGCATTAACAAAAGGATAGCTCCGATTGTCCGTACCCATTTTCTCTAAAACAATCTTTGTCACCATCACTCCTGCCGGAACCCCGATCACACAGGAAAATGTAAAATACAGGGCTGACTGGAAGAAAAGCCGGAACGACAGTTCGGAGCGCTGGAATCCCAGCGTCCGCAGGATACACAGATCCTTCTTCTGCTCCAGAAGATTCGTCTGAAGCGTATTGGTCACTATCACCAGCCCGATCATTACGGCGAAAGCAATGATGATGATAACGCATGCAGTGAATCCCTTGAAATTATCTATCCAGCGCGCGTAATTCTTCTCTGTAAAAGAAGCGTAGATATATCCGTCCTCCTCGGACAGAGCCTTTATCAAAAGAGTCTCCTTATCAGCATCCGTATTCAGGATCATCGCGCATACATTCGGTTCTCCGAGGCTGTCTGCCGCCTCTGTGGAAATGTACTGAATCCACCCTTCGTATTGCTCGGAAATGTCTGTCACCTGAAAGGATACCCCGTCGACCATGACCTCATCCCCGACTTTCACTCCAAGCTCATCTGCCATGTGCTTCTCCAGGATCAGGCCCTTCTCCTTAAGATGAATCTCTTTCTCCGCAGAATCATAGATCCGAATCTTTCTCGTGTCTTTCGGGATCGCCTGAATCACGGCATCCGACGAAGCAGTCCGGGACCGGATATTCTTCCTGTAATATCTTACAGCTTCCGGATCTTTCACATACCCCGAGTCTTTCAGGCGATCCATCATTTCCCGGGAGGGTTCACCGGTAAAAAAAACCTCACAATCATACCTGAGCCTGTCCTCGTAATAACTGGTCAGCACCTTATCCTTTGACGCCCCGAAGGACAGGGCTATAAAGATCAGCATGACCGATGCGGAGAGACAGAATACTGAAAAAAAGAAGCGGGATTTATTTCGTAACAACGAGAAAAGACAGTACTTGAAAAATGAATTTCCGTTTTTCATGAATCCGTCCGCGTGGAATGTCTTTCCGGGTGCCGGACGGGTCATGGCTTCCGCCGGTGCTATACGACTGACAAAGCGCATACTGAGCAACGTAGCCATAAGACCAACCAGTATGGTGATCGTTACAGCGGCAAAAAACCATTTCCAGTTGAACAGGTAATTCATAAAATACAGATCAAAAAAATCCTGAAAATAAACGCCAATGAATCTGGTCACGCCCACCCCGAGCAGGCACCCCAGCAGGATCGCACCGAGTGAAATGACCAGACTGACCTTACAAAATTGCAGAACGATCGTTCCTTTGGAATAACCCAACGCACGGAAGATCCCTATCTCCCGACGACATCTGCGCACCAGAAGATTCATAAAAAGGAACACCACGACCAGGGCCACGCCAAAGAAAAGCATCGGCACATAAAGCGTCATCACTTCGATGGGATCGACATTGATATCCACCTTGTGCTTGAGCGGCGAAGTCTGATATGTATAGCTTTCTTTAATCTCAAGATCCTTAAGGGCTTCCTCCGCCTTCTGCTGTAGGGCTTCCGGATCCGATCCCTCCGATATACGGATCAGAAACTGATTACACAGATGATCACTATCCTTCAGGATATCCAGTTTCTCTTCTGCATCCCTCAGTTCTTCCTCTCCCTGCAGGAGCTCCTTCTGAACAGACGCCCACCCGGTATCCAGTTCATCCCTTGCTTCCTTTAAAGCGCTTTCGGCATCCGAGAATTCTTTCTTTCCGTCACTTATCCCCTGTTCGATCTCAGCGAGTCCCTTTTCAATATCAAGAAAATACTGGCCTGCTTTTTTTCTTCCCTCCGTGATCTGCTTTTCACCCTCACTGATCTTACTTCTGCTAGATTCGATTTCGGCGTCCGCCTCACGGATCTTCTGCTCTCCCGCCTGAATCTCCGCCTCATGGACCGCCAGTTCCTTATAACCTGCCTGTATGGCCTGTAATCCTTCGTCCAGCTGAGACTGAACTCCGGAATATTCCGCAAGCTTTTTATCAGCTTCCTTTATCTGGCCTTCCATCTCATCAACATAGGCGCTTGCAGCATCAATCACCTCTGCCGCCGTTTTGCTGCCACGGACAAATTTATCCAGGATCAGACGGTTCATGGATACGACCTTCTCTCTGAATCCCTGGATCACAGCCGGTACACTCAGACGGTCGATCACGCCTGCCACATGGTTTTTCAGAACCTTCATCGCAGAAACATACCATTCCATGGACTCAAGTATGGGATTCCCCCTGAACTTTCCGACCCTGTCCTTCAGCTTCTTCAGCATGGAGATCACATAATCCGTATCCGAAAGAATACTGTCAATATCATTCACAATGGCTGAACCCAGTTCGTAGGAATTATCCGGCAGCTTTATATTCTCCGAGATCACACGGACCAGGCCGTTATTCTTTACCCTCCGGATAAAGCCCTTCCATTCCGCAACCTTCTTTTTCTTTTCATCAAGCTCCGCTTTCGCTTCACGGAGCTTTGTATTCAGCTCACTAACCTTTTTATCCAGCTCTTTTTTTGCCTGGTCAAGCTCCGCCCTTTTTTTGCTTACCTCTGCTTTTGCGGATGTAAGCTTCTCCCTTTCCTGTTCGAGTCTTTTCTCTCCCTCCGCCAGTTCGGCCTTCTTAGACGGAAGCTGCTTCTCCAGTTCATCCCATTCCTGCATTTTCTGCTGCAGTTCACTTCGGTTTTTCTCCAGCTCTGTCCTCTGTTCTTCCGCCTCCGCTATACCCTTTTCCAACTCCTGTTCTTTTTCGGCGAGCTCCTTTTCGGCTTTGGCTATCTCCTTAAGGGCCTTTTCATGCTCTGAAACCGCTTTCTCCTTTGCCTCTGTATATTCCCGGTTTTTTTCCTCCCACTCTTCCCTTGCTTTGGTATAACCTGCCTTTTCATTTTCAAGAACAGACATCGGAACATACATGTAACCGATGTCTGCAGACGAAGCCTTCATCTGTCCGATACGGGGGGAAACGATCGTCTCCGGTCTGGAAATGATGCCGTAAACCGTGCATTTCCGCACTTCCTTTCCCATAGCGACTTCCATCACATCGCCTGCATGGATCCCCCTGCTCTCGCAAAAGGCATGTTCCAGAAGGATCGGATAATCCACCTCAGTGTCAAGCTTCTCCCAGTAATAAAACTTCTGGAAATCATTTTCATCATAGGTCATTGCCTCGGTGGAAATGTACCTGCCCTCCCTGTCGATCAGGACAAGGTTACCGGCCAGCCTGGTATCCACCGCGTCCACGCCTTCCAATGTGCGTACCCGGTCGGCCATATCTCTTGTGGTCAGCTTTGTTTCGATCACGATGTCCGGATACTGCATATCCCCGATGAAATCATTAACGGATTCTCTCAAAGACAAAAAGCCGTTGGCCATTCCGGTCATGATACCGCATCCCAACGAGGAAACCAACAGCATGGAAACCATCAGTCTGATGTATTTTTTTGTGATAATACGTAACAGGCTGTTTTTCATTTTACTCCACTTTCCGCAGTCCGCATTTTCTGCGACGCAATCCCTATCTTCTGCGACGCAGTCCGCATCCTTCTGTTACCACTCGATCGTCTCCGCCGACACCGGCGCTTCATTCACAGTCTCATGAATGATCCTGCCGTCCTTCATGGTAACGATACGATCCGCCATCATGGAAATCTCTTTTGTATGAGTGACTATGATAACGGTTTTATGATGAATCCTCGAAAGCTCCTGCAGCTGAACAAGGATCTGCTTTCCCGTCTCATAATCCAGTGCTCCCGTGGGTTCATCACACAACAGAATATCAGCATTTCCCGCAAGTGCCCTGGCTATGGCCACTCTCTGCTGCTGTCCTCCGGACAACTGTGAGGGGTACATATCCTTTTTTTCGGAAATGCCCAGAACCTCCAGCATCTTATCCACGATATCCGGATTGCTTTTCTGATCCGCCGTAAGCTTTACATTTTCCCGAACCGTAAGCTCTCCGATCAGATTAAAGGACTGGAATACAAAACCCACATGATTTCTTCGATACAGAGTCAGGTCTCTGTCTCTGTATTTTGCTATATCCGCGCCACGGAAAAGGACTTTCCCTGTGCTCGGTACATCCATTCCTCCAAGCATGTTGAGAAGCGTGGATTTTCCGCTGCCGCTGCTTCCGAGGATCACAAGAAGTTCCCGGGAATATACCTTCAGGTCGATCCCATCCAGGGCCTTTACGGCATTTTCTCCTGCACCGTATATTTTATGGAGATCCTTTACCTCCAAAATGATCTCTCGTTCCAAGGGCTCCTCCTTATGTAGCTTCGTTAATGATTTCCGGATCCGTCTTCTCCTGTCGTTTCCTTTTCCTTCGGTCAAAAAGATACCAGATGCCCCAGAGGATATGGAACAAAATGATCATGAGCACCGAATATACCACGATACGTAACCCATAGGAATCAGGCAGAAAAGAAATATCCTGTTTCAGATACAGATAATTCGCATCATCGTACTTCATGTTTAAAAGGGTCGCAGGAATCGTCAGTAAAAGCATCGCGGCATAGGATATCCAGATAAACCGGTAGCTTGGCTTTTTCTCATGCACGATCATGGCATACACGACAGAAAAAATCGGAAGCAGATGCTCTCCCCAGAAATGATAGTAGTTGAAATATCCCGGACCGCAATTCGAAATAACCGTCTGAGGAAATAATACGGCTATTCCGGCACCGATCAAAGTAATATAGAAGTTAAGCCCGAACAGGGTGTCACTTAAGGATGTGATCATGAAGATGGCACAGTATGCTCCCCACTCACAGAGCTGGATTGGAAGCTTTGTCATCAACGCCTTCCCATCATTTCCATTTCCCACATATAAAACCCGCCAGTAGTAGGACATCTCAATGATCATCATGACAAAGGCAAGGACAAAACGGAAAGTCTTTTCTCCTTTCCACGCCCTCAGCTTATCCTTCTTCAAAACCGTAAAAACCACCGCTGCGGCAAAAAGCAATACGGGTATAAAAAAATGAAGTCCGTATGCGTGATAATCCCCTTCTTCTCCATAACCGAAAAAGCCGTCACTGTAAAATTCATATTTAAAATCCATCAGGCCCATCACCTCCTTCTTTACTATTTTACCAAAAAAGGATAAGAATGACCATCCGAAATGATTCCACGTTACCTCAACCTTCCCGAAGCTGTCTCTTAACGCTACATTGACCTTGTCGCTTCGTCATTTCAGCCAAAATGTTATTTTCAGCCGATAATAAATCATGGAATTTGTCACAGAAATGTCATACTGAGGATCCGTATCATCGGAACACCTGTTGTTATTCTTTAAAATTTGTGATACGATTTTTTCCAATGAATGTTTGGACAAACTCCCAAAGGTTGTTAAGCAGCCTCAAACAATAAGAAAAACAAGGAGACACCTGCATCATGGCAGACACTAAGAAGAAGCCGAATGTAAAAGCCCTTTTTCCCATCGCCCTTTTCCTGATCCTTTATCTCGGAAACGGCATATACTTCCAGTATATCCATCCGAAAGAAGGGGTAATGGGATTCTATGTGGTTTCGGTGGTTCTGGCATTTTCCATCGCACTTTTTTTCGCATTTTTGCAGAACCGGTCACTTACCTTTGACGAGAAGATCCACGTATGTGCCAGGGGAATCGGTGACGACAATATCGTTGTCATGCTGTTTATCTTTATCCTGGCCGGCGCCTTCAGCGGTATCGCGGGGGCGGCAGGAGGAGCCGACAGTACGGCAAATTTTCTTCTCAGTATCATCCCCGGACGATTTGCGGTCCCGGGCATTTTTCTCATTTCCTGTCTGATCTCCATGTCCATGGGAACAAGCGTGGGAACCATCACGGTGCTTGTGCCGATCGCAGTTGCACTGGCTGAAAATGGCGGGCTTCCCAAGACCCTTCTGATTGGTGTCGTGGTGGGCGGTGCGATGTTCGGAGATAATCTTTCCTTCATTTCCGATACAACAATCGCTGCGACGAAGACACAGGGCGTGGACATGAAGGACAAATTCCGTACGAATATCCGGGTGGCTCTGCCGGCGGCGGCCATAACCCTTGTTATCCTGATCATCTATGCCATCGTCAGCGAAGGTAGAATCACCGGTGAATTCCACTATAATATCTGGCAGACCCTGCCTTATTTCGTCGTGCTGATCCTGTCCGTGCTGGGGCTCAATGTCTTTCTGGTTCTCTTCTCCGGTTATTTTCTTTTTATGCTGGTGGGCTTTTTCACCGGTACCCTGTCCTATTCCTCGGCCCTGGCCTCCACGGGCAGCGGAATCTCCGGTATGTTTGAGACCATGCTCGTAACCATCCTTGTGGCGTCTATTGCGGCGCTGATGAAAGAGAACGGCGGCTTTGCCTATATTCTTTCCCTGATCCGACGAAAGGCAGGATCAAAGCGGGGCGGAATGTTCGGGATTGCCTTCCTTACGTCATTTATGGATATCGCAACGGCCAACAATACGGTGGCTATCGTCATCGCAGCCCCCATTGCCAAAGATATCAGCCGGGAATACGGCGTAGAGCCGCGAAAAGTTGCCTCTCTTCTGGACACCTGCTCCTGCATTACCCAGGGGATCATCCCCTACGGCGCACAGCTTCTTGTGGCAGCGAATCTGGCCGGTCTGGCCAGCTTCAGTCTGATCCCATTCCTCATCTATCCTTTTATTCTCATCCTGTTTGTGGTGATCTCCATCGCAAGGGAGAAAAATGAACGGGTACAACTGTTTGATAAGATCCCTACCCTGAAGGGAAAGCGGGTGACACTGAAAAAAGTCACGCTGGATGATGCTGCAGGGCTTCGCGAGCTCACGGAAAATGATCAGGTGTATCGCTATCTTCCCACATTTCTTTTTGAAAAGAAGTATGAGGATCCCTCTTATGTGATCAGTCACCTCTACGACCTCAAAGACTCCTTGATCCTGGGTATCTATGTAGAGGGGCAATTCGCGGGACTGGCAGAATTCTATGGCTATCGAGGCGATCTCAACAAGGTCAGCGTCGGTTACCGCCTTCTGGAACGGTACTGGGGGCAGGGAATCGCCACAGAAGCACTGTCACTGATGGTCCGCTATCTTAGCGGGGAGATGAATCTCGAGATCATCACCGCCAGTACCATGGTGGAAAATCAGGCCTCAGCTGCGGTTCTGAAAAAGAACGGATTTACTCTTGTTACTCATGCCGCCGAAGAGGATTGGGGGTTTGAAAAACCTGTTTCTGCTGACAAGTGGATACGATAGAGATTCTTTTCTCCCCCTCCGTATGTCCATCGGATCAATAATCATTCTCCGATCCCGAGGGTCTTTCCCGCGATCTGGATCGTATCCTTCAACAGAATGATCCCATCAAACTTATTCAGATTTGGCAAAGAGAAAATACTGCTCTCTCCCTCTTCCCGTTCCACTGTATTCTGGTATTTCCGGTACATGGAAAAGATGCAGACATCAAACCCCTTCTCAAAGGAACAACGAAGAAATCCTTTTATGAATCTGCTCTGATAATCCTCATCCGCATGTCCGACAAAGGTAAAATGAGGTGATTGGACATTCCCGTTCAATCCGGCTGAAATTCTGCCATGATATATAGACTGATATTTCCATCGTTCTATGATATAATGATGCTGAGGTCACCGGGAATATACTCTGTTTCCGGATCATGAATGGAGTTTATAAAAAATAGATCAGAAAGAATTGAAGAGGTGAGACATGGAGCTGTATAAGAATTTGAATCAGGCGCTTGAAGATCCGTCCCTTGCCATCATTACCGATCGCATTACCACGCTCAGGGAGCTGAACGGATGCTATATCAGATACAAAGTTCTTCCGAAGAAGATGAAACGTTTCTCTGATTATTATTCAAATGAATTTCTTGGTTATTCCGTACCCGAAATGTATTTTCTCATAAAAGACAAGCTGAATGCGGACAGCTATACCTTTAATGAGCATCAGCTGCCGAATGAAAAATACATGGTTTCGGAGCCGGATCTCTACTACAATGAGGAAAGCTTCAATACCGGAGCTACAAATATCTGTTTTATCCTCGGCCATTCGGGAAGCGGGAAATCCATGATGGCGCGAACCCTTGAGGGGGATGATATCGATCATATCGAGCTGGACGATCTGCTTCTTACAAAGGATCATTTCACTCCGGATGAGTTGAAGGACTATTCCGATATGCTCTGCAGTTTTTTCCGGAACGAGGGAGCAAAGTATTATATCGGAATTGCTGAAAGAGACAGTATTCCCAAGGAAGAATACGAGGATAAGATTTTTATTGATTTTGTCCGGTTCGCCCTGGACTATGCCAGGCAGCATAAGGAGAAGAAATATATTATCGAAGGCATCTGGATCTATCTGTATTTCAATGATCCGTCTCAGTTTGCGGATTATGCTGTCTTCATCAAGGGAACCTCTTTCCTGAAGTCCAAGATCCGGGTGATGAAGCGTGAGATGCAGAGAGACAAGGAAACCCTGAAGGACAGAAAGCTGATGTTCGGAAGAGAAGCAAGGAATTATCTTCTGGATGAGGATAAGATCAATGTCTTCCGTGCCTTCTTTGCGAAACAGCCCGGCATCATTGTAAGAAATGAAACAACCGAAACAGACAGAAAAGAGGAATCCGTCAGAAATGAATTAAACAACATCAACAGATGTTTTGTAAATGCCGATGAGGACGGGATCAGGGATATCCTTGAAAAGACGGAAGCTGATTCCGAGCTCTCCAACCTGAATAAATTCCGGATCATCAGAGAATGTCAATCTGCAATATTTGACCTCCGGATCATTTGAAAAAATGATCCGGAGGCCATTTTTTGTTTCAGAGCACAGGATGATTGGGCTGATGGGCATGATTTCGAACCTGAGAAATCCTCTTCATTCAATTGCTTGCAGCCTGCTGCCGTCAATTCTTTTCCATACCTGGATCGGCACCAGCCATATTTGTAACTGTCGGTAACATACTTTTGTTCCACGGCATTTTTTATCTCATCAGCTATGGCTTTCTCTTTCGGATCAACCTGGACGTTATTTTTCTCCTGTTCTTCCACAGGTCTCAGCATTCCATAAACAGAGCTTGCGGACGCAAAGAACATGTACTCTTCTCTTTCCGGTCTGTATTTTCTTGGCATGGCTCGTATCTCCTTTCTTATTCCGCTTATATCCTTTGGTGTAGCTACGGCTCACAAAGCCGACCATATGCTGCCGACATGTAACCTGATCAATCCTTTATTGCCAGTATAGCACAGGAGACGTAACAAAAGCGCAACAAATACTCCCACAAACTTTTTTATGTTATAATAAGTCATATCCCCCGCTTCACACAGGGGTGCGCACTGTCGGATACCAAAGGCATCCGGATTGCCTGGACCTGATGGAAATCATTTCGGACAGTGATTTCATATATGATATCTGCCACGTGGATGGGAAGCTGCAATATATGCTTCCGACAGACCAGACGCAAGTCAACTGCGAGTGTTACAACCAATAGCGAGTTCACCTGCTTTATTTAGGGAAAAAGAAGGAGAAAGATGCCATATGAAAGTCACATATTTCGGAACAACAACCTTGCTTTTTGATGATGGAAAGGATCAGATTCTTTTCGACTGTCATTTCACACGGCCTTCGCTTCCGGATTATATCCGGAACAAGCCGACAATGTCTGATCAGAAAATGGTGGACCGAATGTTTCACCTGCATAAGATAGAGCGCCTATCGGCCATTTTTATATCTCACTCACACCATGATCATGTAATGGATGCGCCTTATGCAGCGAAAAAGTCGGGTGCGGTGATCTACGGCAGCAGTTCCGTGCTGAATGTGGGCAGAGGTCAGGATGTACCGGAGGCACAGCTTAAGGAATATTCCGACGGAAGCGAATACACCATCGGTGATTTTCGGATCCGGATCATTAAATCTCTGCATTCCAAGCCCACCATCCTGAATAACGATCTCGGTGAGACCATTGATGCTCCCCTGAAACAGCCGGCAGGTCTTCGGGAATATAAAGAAGGTGGATCCTATGATTTCTATATTGAGCATCCGGAGAAAAAGGTACTCATCCGCCCAAGCTTTAACTATATCGAACACCAGCTTGACGGTATCCGGGCAGATGTCCTCTTCCTCGGAGTAGCCGGTCTTGGCAAAGCAGATCAGGAGACGGAAAAGGCCTTCTTCCGGGAAACAGTAGCAAAGGTAAAACCCGGACTGGTGATTCCCGTTCACTGGGATAATTTCTTTTCCCCCTTAAGTAAGCCTGCGAAAGGAATGCCTGCCGTGATTGAAAAAACGGAAAACGTATTTTTCCGCGCAGCAAAATACTGCGAATCCAAAGGAATCGATTTTATCGTACAGATCCCACGGACTTCGATCCACATCTGACGAAACGACCGGGGAAAAGACCGAAACGACCGGGGACGGTTCTGGGATGCCCCAATGTCATTAAGTTAGTAATCATGTTCATTCATAATAATAGCAGAATAAAGGGGTTGTGAACAGTTTGTTTTAGTTCCAGCCCCCAAAGCGTACGATTTGCTTTCCTTTAGACAC
>JAFXZW010000081.1 GCA_017541035.1 Eubacterium sp.
CCACCGCCTTCACACGCACCAAACTGCAGAGGGCGGGCATAAACCGCAAGGGATAGGGATGAAAAGTGGGGATGGTTCCTGTTTGATCCGATGTCATTTTTCTTAACTTAATGACATTGGGTACGCCCAGAACCGTCCCCAATCGTTACATCATTCAGCTCCTGCCTCACCTGTTTCAGTTAAGTGCCGTCAGTCTACTCCATTATATGACTTCGTACCTCAACTCTCCCGGTTTTCCATCTTAATTCCACTGAAATACACTTCCTCCGGGAAGTTATTGCTGAACCCCTCCTTCTCTGCAGTAAGAAGGTCCTTGTCGAATACCAGGAAATCCGCATCCTTTCCAACCTCAATGGAACCCTTAGAGGCTTCGATGCCGAGCTGCTTTGCTCCGTTGATCGTATAACCAAGTATCATTTCCTCAATACTCATTCTTTCACTTAACGGCGGATTTGCCACGACAGTCCGACAATATTCGGCTTGTCTCGTTTTCTCCGTGATCTGACGTGTCATTCCGACTTCCATGCCAAGATAGGGGTTCCATTCCGTAAAGTAGCCGTAGAAAACTTCATCGCTCGACCAGGTAACGATAGCGCCGGTATCCCAGATGGTTTTGCAGCGATACATATTGGCTGCGCGCTTATCCCCGATCAGAACACGCCATGTCTCATACGGATTACCGCCCATATTTCCGCAGTGCCACCATGGTGAATAATTGGCGTATACACCGAGCTTTGCAAAACGATCCAGATCCGCATCATCCTGAATCTCCAAATGAGCACAGGTAACCTTTACACGATAACGATCTCCAAGCTCCTTCTTTACGATCTCCACGGCATCCAGCACATTGCGGGATGCCCGTTCGCCAACCGTATGTAAATGTAGATCCATCCCCTCTTCATTCAGTATTCTGAGGATTTTTACGAGCTGATCGACGCTTTGCGCTGTTACCCCCGTGACACCGGTATCTGCGTAAGGCGTTACCAATGCAGCCGTTTCGATCTTCAGGGTTCCGTCCATGAAGAGCTTTAATGTGTGGACCTTCAGGTGTTCCGTGTTGTATTCTCTGTTGAAACGCCGCAGTTCCCCGGCAAAATCTTCCAGCTTCTTCGGATCAGTAATGCAATAGCATCCATCGATATAGATGGGAAGTTTTCCCTCCCTGTCCATCTTACATAGACACGCATAGACCCGTTCGTGAATCTCATATTGCTCCGGGAATCCGGAATCGAAAACCGCGCACACGCCTGCTTCTTTGGAGAACTCGATCCAACGTGTAACCGCATCTTCAATCATTTCATCGGTCAGATTATCTTTTAAATGATCGAAAAGGAACCGCATTTGCAGAGACTCATATATATTTCCTGTGACATGCCCATCCTTCCGCACAAAATAACTAAGTCCGGTGACAACATCCGGCGTCTCATCCGTGACTCCGTGCTTTGCAAGAAGCTTGGAATTCACCCAGATGCTATGGTTCTCTCCTTCCATGATCAGAATCTCGCTGTCCGGACAGATCCTGTCAAGATCCTCCTTCACGATCTCCTCACCTTTCAGATAAGCACGTTCCAAGATGAATCTGTATCTTTCCTGACCCGGATTTTCTTTAATATGATCCGCGATAAAGGCAAGTACCTTTTCTTTACCCTCACATTCGATCCTCTCTCCCATTTCCGTGTATTCAAAGCCCACACTCATGGTCACATGGACATGACTGTCAATGATTCCGGGCATGACAAACCTTCCGCCTAAATCCGTAACCTCCCCTTCATAATCCGAAAGACCACTCTCATCCCCCACATATACAAATTTTCCTTCCTTCACCACGATCGCAGTAGCCTGTAGATTATCGGTATTCGCTGTAAACACCTTTGCGTTTTTAATGATCCGATCTGCTTTCATCTTTTGTTACCTCCTCCAAAATCAGATTATGACTCCGTATCCAAACGCTGTTTTTTCACCAGTTCGGCGAAAACGCCGTTCTTTTCTATAAGCTCCTCATAGGTTCCTTCTTCACAAATCTTTCCCCTGTCCAATACCAGTATCCTGTCGCAGTGCTGTACAGTGGAGAGTCGGTGTGCGATGGCAATCCTCGTGCATTTCAGCCTATCCAGTGACTCCGCAACTGCCTGCTGCGTGATATTGTCCAGGGCGCTTGTAGCCTCATCCAGAATCATGATCCTGCGTCCACTGCATACTGCCCTTGCAATGATCAGGCGCTGCCGCTGTCCGCCTGAAACTCCACCGCCGCCCTCAGACACCAGTGTATTCATTCCCAAAGGCATTTCACGGATATCCTTTGCAATCCCTGCAATCTCTGCTGCCTCCCAGGCGTCCTCTAAAGTAGCTTTCGGATTCGCCAAAGTGATATTTTCATAAATATCTCCCTTAAGGAGTCTTGCATCCTGCATAACCATGCTGATCCCCTTTTGACGAATAGAACGTAAGTTAACACAGGACAGATCATACTCTCCGTACATGATATTGCCGGCATTCGGCTTTTCAAACCCAAGCAGCAGCCTCATAAGCGTACTCTTCCCGCAGCCGGACCTTCCGACGATCGCAACATACTCGCCCGGCCTGATAGAAAATGAAACATTGTCAAGTACCCATGGCATGTCCTCACTGTAACGGAAAGAAACTCCATTAACCCTGATACTTCCATCCACATCCTTTACTGACGGTTTATCATCATCACACTCCGGTGCGGCTCTCAGTATCGGAGATAAATGTCCGAACTTGGGATAAGCTCTCACCATCGACGCTATCATACCTGTAAACAGGACAATGGCAGCATTGATCTGTCCGAACGCCGTATTAAAAGCCATGAAATCCGCCGTGGAATAGCCGGCATTCATTGCCTTCAAATATATGCCCAGTGTTCCGAGCATTCCGATCAATACCACAAAAGCATCCATACAATAGAGATATTTTGGGCGATTGAATGCTGCTCGGGCATATTCAGAAAACCTGTCAGCCCATTTTGCAAACGCACGATCTTCTGCTCCCGCCAGCTTTATCTTCTGAATACCGGAAAGGAGTGTAGTCACTGTTCCGGAGGCTTTTGTATTTGCTTCAACGACTTCAACCTCTCTTTTAAAAAGCTGGCGTAGGATCAGAGCGATCACCAGTACCTGGGCTGCAATGATCAGTACTGCTATCGGTAAAAGATCTGGAGCATAATAGATGATCTGCTCAAAATAAATCACACTCAGGACCAACGTAAGACCACCGCCTAAAATACCCGAAACCATAGCATTGATCATACGCCAGATGTTATTGATACGGGTAGCCAGATTTCCCGCACTGTAATCCTTAAAAAATGACGTCGGTAAAAGCAACACTCTTGCATAGACAGCCGCCTCGGCATATTCTCCTATTTTTATCGCGATCCGGTTCATAACCAGGTTCTTATTCATCTGAAAGAGCAGTGTTCCGACAGCTACTCCGAGCAGCAACCCGGCAATAGGCAAAATGAGCCTGGCCTGACCTGACGGAGCTACCTCACCATATGCCAAGGATGATGCAAGGGCAGGAAAAAGTCCGACCAGGGCAGAAATAACCGCCGAAACGATTACCTTTATAATATCCCCCTTATCCAGAGACTGAAACAAAAACTGTATAAACTCTCTTACCTCCAAAGAACGGGGAGGAAGGGTGGGATAAAAAACTTCAGCCCGGCTCTCCAATAGATTCTCCGTCATTTTGTTCAGCTTCACATCCTTGCCGGTGACCGGATCGCGGTAAAAATAGCCTCCGGAAGCTCCCGGTAGCAGCGCCACGACTTCACCGTCGTGAAGCTTCCCCAAATAAGCACCGAATGCATCCTTGTACCATCCGCTCTCAAGTCTTACCGTCCGATGCATAACTCCGCCGGGACGGCACATATAGTCGATCCGTTCTTCCAGATCCGCAATATCCTCAGGAACATCTCCGGGTGTTGCCTGGCTATAGCGAAGGCATGCTCTTATGGCACCATCAGCCATCTCCAGATCATCCGCACCGAAGAGACGAACGATATTCTCGTCACTGACACTTGCCGCCAGTCTCTCATAGCCTCTTCGAATCTTCTCCCTGTCAAGCCTGTCTCTATTTTTCATCTGTAAACCAATATCATTCATAACTTATTACGCACTCTTTACTAATCGTGAATACACTCCATCCAGTTTCATCAATTCCTCATGTGTCCCTTCCTCGACGATATCTCCTGCATCCAGAACGTAAATCCTGTCGGCATCTCGTATCGTGCTAAGACGGTGAGCCACGACAACAGTGGTAATTCCCCGTTTTCTGATATTATTCATAATCTCATCCTCAGTTTCCGCATCCAGGGCACTGGTCGCTTCATCAAGCACCAGTATGGTCGGCTCGATCGCAAGTGCTCTTGCTATCTCCATACGCTGAAGCTGACCTCCGGAATAATTCCTGCCTCCCGGTTGCAATACGGCAGAATATCCACCATTTCTGGACGCTATCTCATCATGGATCCTGGCATCCTGACATGCTCTGATCACCTCAGCCTCCTCGATGGTACTATCCCAAAGGCGAATGTTCTCACCAACGGGGTCGTCAAAAACCATAATATCCTGATCCACAACAGAAAGAGAGCCCTTTAATTGCTGCTTTGGAATATCGGATAATTCCCTTCCATCTATCAGAATCTCGCCGGACCACGGTTTATACAAACCGGAGAGCAATTTACCAAGGGTTGACTTGCCGCTGCCACTGGCTCCGACCAGCGCAACCTTGTTACCTGCCGAAATATGAAGACTCATATTCTTGATCAATGGTTTTGACCTGGCAGAATAGCCGAAGGTAATATTCTGAAACTCGATATCGCCCTTTAACTTACTTATGTCTTCCCATTCTTCATCAGTTAATCCTTTCGTATTCTCCTCAACATCCACAGGGTTGTTCAAAACATCCTCTACACGTTCCATCTGAACCTGCATTTCCTGTATCGTCTGACCCATCGTAATCATCTCGTTCACAGGCTTTGTAAATGCCGTGAGAAGTCCCGTGAAAGCAAGGAGGGTACCCGGTGTAAACTTACCGTCTATGATCAGCTTTACCCCAAGAGCAAAAACCACGATATTAGTGATCTCGGTAATCAGGGAAGGAATCAATCCCATTGTTTCATTCAACCAACACATTTTAACATCCGCGTTGGTAACATTCGTATGGATACCTGCCCAACGTTTGAAATAAGAATTCTCCGCCCCCGCTGACTTTAACGTCTCGATCATGTCTATACCGCCAAGTGCCGTGGAATTGAGCTTTCCGTATCCAATCGTCATCATTCTTGTAATATCCACTCTTTTCCTGGACACAAGCCGTGCCACCAGGATATTAACAATAACCGTAGACACACCTATCAGTGTAAGAAACACGCTGTAGTAAGACATCACAATCAGGTACAAAACGAGCATCAGAATATTGATCGCAGCCGGTGCTATCTGCGTCATAAGCGTCGATACCACCATCTCATTTTCCCTCTGACGCATCTGCAGATCCCCCAATGATCTCCCCGAAAAATAACTTATTGGAAGATGTAAAAGATGCTGGATAAATCGCGATGAATCCACAACTGCCGAGCATCCTTGCAGTCGCACCATATAAATCGATCTTATGATCTGCATAACACCATAGACGACACATAAGCCAAGCAGTGCCAGGACAAATCCTATGGGCGACGAAGTCTCCGTACCGGTAATATAATAGTCAACAACTGCCCTTCCGGATGTCGTGAATAATACCGTAGCAACAGATGCCAGAGCCGATGTGGCAAGGACCACAGCGATTCCGTATCTTAATGCCTGCATCCTTTTTATCACAAACCGAAGTGAACTTGGTTTCGTCCCGCCTTTTTTAAAGCTCTCCGTGGTCGAAAAGGTCATGGCAGTACCCTTAAAGCACCTCTCTAAGACCTGTACAGGATAACGAACACTTCCCTTGGCCGGATCATTAATATATACATATTTGCCACGGATACCCGTAAGCACAACAAAATGATGAAGATTCCACCGTATAATACACGGAAATGGCTTCTCTTTCTTTAAATCGTCAATACTCAGCGAAAGGTTCTTTGCCTCCAATCCGTATTCGCGAGCCGCCGCTAATACACCCTCTGCGCTTGTACCGTCACGGCCCACACCACAATCCTCGCGTAACTTATCCAGCGGAACCCACCTTCCGTAATAGGCCAGGATCATTGCAAGAGAAGCCGCACCACACTCCACCGCTTCCATCTGCATGATCTGGGGAACTTTTTTTCTGCTTTCTGACATATGTCCCTCCTATTTCCCAAAGATCATGGAAAGCGGTGTTTTCTGGTCAACCGTAATTGTAACCTGTACGCTTTTTTTATATTCCAGATTCTGTGAATCGGATATGAGGATGGGATGTACCATTTTTATATCCCCGACCATCTGACGTATCTCGAGATCCGTCAGACCCACTTCCTTATTTCTGTTCGATTCATATGCCCATTCTTCCACATGGGTCACGGTTTCCGGCACACCGTCCACATAAGCAAAATCTCCCTCTTTTATACGAAGAGCCGTGTCACTGTCCACAAAGCAGACAATGTAATCCGTACCGGAGGAGACACCCCTCAATGTTATATGATCTGACACGGACCCCAAAACAGCCCATGCTCCGATTCCCAAAAGAATGGCAATACATGCTATGATCGATATCCATGTCCTGGATGTCGTCATACGTAGATATTTGTCCAGATCATCAGGACTCTGCAGCCTCTCTAATGCCTTTCTGTCAGAAGAAGCTGTCTTATCTTTTCCATTTGCTTTTGTGTCCTGCATATTTTTCTCCATTTCGAGTACAGTTCTATGTTTTCCAGAATCTTCTTTTTCCCGCAGACTAGCGTTATATTCTATCCAACGACTCTATTCTACCATAATCAGGAGTCTCTCACCACAAAAAAGTCAGTTTGGAAACGAGTTGAACGATAGCTATTGATCCCGTTATACCTTCCTCCCAGCTTTTATAACCGGCGCCTGGATCTGATTCACCAGACTGTCGTAGCTATTCAAATTCCTCACTTAAGCCAGTTGAATTTCCGTTAAAATTCTAACATTCCGTGACATACCTCACACCTAAAGCTGTAAGCTCATTACGCATCTTCTGAACCTTTGCATCCGGAAATCTTCTGCCGATACAGTTTTCTATCATCACCACGGTTGCACCAGTCTTCACGGCCCCCTTCGCAGTAGCGCCTACGCAGCCGCACTCATCAAGACCGCAAATCGCCACTTCGGAATAGTTCTGTTCCTTCATAAATTCCCTGAATGCCTTAGCGGTATATGTATCCGAGCGATTCTTTTCAAAACAAAAGTCTGATACTACAATTAAACCACTGTACAGTTCGGCACCCTCGGTTCCTTTTATCGAGAATCCAACACCCCACATGATCTTCGGAAGGATATGCTTGATGTAAATGATGTCGCAGCCTTTCTCCTTGTAGGCAGATATCAGCCTGTTTACATCACCTGTGAGTTTATCCGTATCATATGTAAACATCGGTTTCCTCTTATCCCACAGATAATCATTCTGCATATCAATTACAAGCAAAGCTTTTTTCTCTGCCATCTTAATCCCCTTATTCCTTAACTGATTTATGACCGCATTTTCTCATCAACAGTCGCTATGTCTGAATAGCTATCGTTCCTGTCATTACCCCGGAAAAATATCTTCCGCTATAAAGCCTCATTATTCCGCAAAAGCAGATAAGCCGACATTCATTTATTTATTTCTTCCTTCACAGCCCGAACGGTATCCTCAATAGACTCTCCATTTTCCATCACTATAATATCTGCATATTTTTCGTATAGCTTTGAGCGTTTCTCGTACATCTCCTCTATACTCTCATCCGGACGGATTACCACCCCGCGATCTTTGATATCATTTAATCTCTTTTCGAGCTCATCAAGAAGGACTCTCAGGTAGACCACTTTGGATCCGGATGCAAGATGCTTCATCGCAGCATCACTGTAAACTGCGCTCCCTCCGGTAGCTATTACTGTATTCTCGGCCTCTACACTGAGAATCGCCTGTTCCTCCTTTCTCAGGAACTCATCAATACCGTACTTTGCAATGAGTTCATTCAGCCGGGAGCCTTCTCTCTGCTGAATCACAATATCGGTGTCTAAAAAGTCCATTCCCAGCACTTTAGCAAGAATCACACCAACGGTACTTTTCCCGGAAGCAGGCATTCCGATCAGTATTATATTTCTTTTTTTGTTGTTCACTTCATTCTCCATTATCATCGATAAGCTTAACCATCATATTCTTAAGCAATTAATATGTTCATTCACTGAAACATTCTCATTATTCAATCCATTAGATTTAATAGTTGAAATTATCCATCCAACTCGCTGTCTTCGTAATTCTTCGACTTCAGCACCGTGTATCGTCCCGGGAAGATCTCCCTGCAGATTCTTTGCTCCAGTTCCTGTCGATGCACAAAATGCTCGATCATCGAATCCTCACCGGAAACGCCATGGGCCTTTGCAAAGGGGGATTCATTGAAAAATCCCAGCATCAGTGGGAACCACATTTCATTTCCCTGATCATCCGACCGCTCCTTCCGGATCACGTTGATATTCGCTGCCACATCCTCCGAAGCAAGATACATGATGTGCAATTTCTTATCCGCAAGTACCTTGCCCAGTTCCTCGTAAAAACCGAGAATCTCCTGATCCGATGCATTCTGAAACAGGATCATATCCTCCACAATATTCTGGAACAGAGAGCATTCCAGTATCATTTTATCGCTGTTCCACTTCCTGTATCGGTCGAAAATGATCCGCTTAAAATCCTCCTTCGACACCCGGTTGTTATAGATCTCATACTGTTCCAGGTCCTTATGAAATCCCGGGACATCCGTGATAATCTTTGTGTAGCAGATCACTCTCCGGCTGCCCTCTTCGTAACTCTTTTCCTCGATCTCCTGCCGGAGTTCTTTATACGTATCAAGAATTTCCTCATATTTTTCTTTGCTGACATATGCGCACCAGGCAAGCTCTACCGGGTTATAATCTCCCTCACGAAATACCTGATGATCCGGATATTTACCGGACAGTTTTTCGATCAGTGTACTTTTCCCGCTTCCCTGTAAACCTTCAACAAACCAATTCATCCAACTTCTCCTCACACATCCTTTTCCTCTGCCTTTGAGAAAATTCTGATTCAAGAATGCTCACCTATGATCTTCTCCATCCAGATCATATCGTACCAACGGCCGAACTTATATCCGCATTTATGAAATTCCCCGACCTTTGTATATCCGAGATGTTCATGAAATTCGGCACTGTTCTTCGTCAGATACTCATCCTCCGTCGCAGGATATCCGATAATACCTGTACCCCGTTTTTTTTCGAGATACAGGTATTTTTCGTTATTGCTTACGCCTTTTTCTTTACCGGGATCCAGATCTCACTGTAATAGTTTTCATCCAGCGTCCCTTTCTCAAACTTTGTAGGATCATCGTAGAATTCCACACAATAACCGGCAGCAAACTCATATTCCTTAAGGGCCGGCAGCCACTCTGTGAAGATCTTGGTATTCACATCCTGAAGCGCATCCGGCATTGCCCCTTTGCAGGGGAAAACCGCCCATTCAAATGACGGGATGGTCCTGGTAACAAATCCATCAGGAACCTCGTTCTTCGGATCGTAAGGATCTGCGATGAGGTATTCAAACTCTTCCTTCCCCATAGTGGTATCGATATTGATCCCGTAAACTCCCATAACATGCTTTCCCATTCCGGCTTTGTAATGCTCCTGCCAGAACTGCGGGACTTTTTCCTTTGCCCCTTCGTAGGAAAATGTTTTTGCGTTTGCGATGACTGTAAAAGCGTCCTTTTTCATGATCTTGTAGTCCATGAGATAACCTCCTTCAAGTGATATTTTCAGTTTCAGCGGAGCGAAGGTTTTCAGCATCACCTCATCTTTGCGCACAGACGAAGGCGATACACCATGGAATCTTGTAAATGCCCTGGTAAAACTATCCGGAGAGTCATACCCGTACTTCAGGGCAATGTCGATGATCTTATCATCCGTGATCAGAAGATCATTTCCGGCCAGTGCCAGCCTTCTGTTGCGGATATATTCAGCTACACTGAATCCGCAAAGCATGGCAAAGCCCTTCTGAAAATAAAACGGAGATACGCCCACAGCCTTTGCCACTTCATCAGCCGTCACATCCTCTGTGATATGCTCTTCCATATACTGGATCGAATCACCGATTATCGCCATCCATTCCACGGCAGCCTGCCTCCCTTCACTTGCTATGTGGCTATCTTACCTCATAGATTTCTTTCATTCCCGACTTTTCTTGTCTTTATTTGTCCTCAGTTGCAAAAAGCAGCCATCTCTTTTTCCAGCAGGCGGAATACATTCGCAACCTGATATTTTAATCTGCTCATAGCTGCTTTTCCTTTCGTTCTGTAATAGTAAGTTCATCCGGTTCCACATGACAGAGAAAATATCCGATCCTCACACCTGCAGCTTCTGCCTCATCCATGGCAAAACCAAACTCCGGATGCATCTTTCTATGCGGAAGGACCTCTTATATACCATCCATCTGGATCACAAATGCGAGTATCGTATGGTATCCTGCTTCTTTGGCACGGATCAATTCCCGTATATGTTTCACTCCACGCTCAGTCGGTGCATCCGGGAAATATCCCACACCACCGATTTCCAATGTACAGCCCTTTACTTCCATAAGGTATTTCCCGAATTTCTGACTTTCCATATAAAAATCGATCCGGGAGCTGCCATAGGTATATTCCGGAATAACCCTGTCATACTCCTGTTTTTTCAGCCACTCCTTCATCACTTTATTCGGAGCCTGACTATCAATATTAAAGAGCACGCCGGTATTCTTTCGAACCGCAACCAGATCATACTTTGTTTTACGATCCGGTGTTCCCGGTGCGGTAAGCCACACCTCTGCTCCCGGCACCAGAAGTTCCCTGCATCGTCCGGTATTCTTTACATGAACGATCTCTCGTTGTCCTGCCAGTTCTACCTCTGCCACAAAACGATTGGGTCGCGTCAGAAATTTGGCACGCTGAATATTATCGTATTTCATAGTTGTCGGTCCACCATCTCCCGATTCATATCTTGCACGGAATTCCATATCTCTTTATGCATCTATATCCCATCCTTTGCAGATATCGCACCACCCCGTCGCACCAGATACAATTTCCAATTCCTCCGGTGTAAGCTTTACAGAAGTGTACTCATTTCCTCCAGCAGGATGCACATATCTAAAACGTTTCATCGAAACATCTAACCAGATAGGAATGTATTCAGGAACAGCAAACGGACATACTCCCCCAGGCTGAAAACCCGTTATTTCTTCGACCTTATCTCGTGGAATCATATGAGGCTTCGTATGAAACTGCGCCTTGAATTTCGAACTATTCACACGGCCGTCTCCTGCCATAACTACAATAACCGGCTTATCATCGACAATGAAAGAAAGTGTCTTTGCAATCTCCGGTTCTGAGCAACCGATACGCATAGCCGCATGTTCGACGGTATCAATAGTCTCCTCATGTTCCGTTAGTCGGTCTCCAAATCCTTTTGACTCAAGATAAGACTTTACATTTGTGTTATACATTACCTTACATCCTCACAAACTCTTCCGTTCTTTTCATGATCATCTGAAGATTTGCTAAATCCATCTGCACATCTCCTGTTTCCAACGAATGATTTCCGGAAGGAATAAGCGTACATGGAATATGATTCTCAATACACAGTGCTTCGATTCTGCTGTTCTCTTTTCCTACCCATGGATCATCAAAACCGGTGAATACGATGGCATCACCAATTGGGAAGAGAAATGTTTCTTCAAGTGGAGTGTATAGCACAAACCTGATCTGCTTCTGCAACTGTGCGGCATACTCTGTCGCCACAGCAGTTCCAATACTCTTTCCGACAAACAGGATGTCGTCATACGCATTAAAATCCACATCCCGGAGCATCTCTCTTGACTGCCTGAGCGCTATCCGGTAACTCTCCTGCATCTTGTCCTTATCCCCCAGGATTTTTTCCGGAAATCCAGTATATGGGAGAATTCGGATCTCGTACCCTGCCGAAGCAGCCAGTTTCCTGCTGTAATACAGCAAAGGTTTGTCTACTGTATACCCAATACCCGGAAAAAAAACAGCCAGCTTAACGCTCATAGTAACCCCTCTTCTTTTAGAATTTTTAATAGTTTTTCATCTCGAAATGCATTGTACTCAGAGTCCGCATAATCCAAACCGTATAGTTTAGATGTAATAGACCATGCCAGATTATCTTCGAATGGTTTATCAAACGGGTTACATCTATAGTTTATAAGCGCAATCGTTCGATCAGCATCAATATTTAATTCGTCTTCAGCGGCTTCCCAAAAGGTTTGTGCGATTACAGAGTACTCATCTTTTTTTCTCTCATCGACCAATGCTTGAAGCAATACTTCTGATCTCTACCCCAAGGAATTATTTCCTGAGGTCTCTTTAGGCAATAATTGATTCGAAACATCGAAAAGCTAATCTCCCAAAACACTTGATAACTGTCTTATCATAGCCCATATTTCATCCATAAACACTTATTATAATACCATATTAAAGATACTCTGAACAGAACTCCCTACTTTTGATTTTCCTGAAAACTCCGGAATGATCGTTGGGATCATCGGGATTGCCATGAACCTGAAATTTGCTCACCGTATCATGCTGTTAGCAAATTAGATGATCAATTCCTTAGGCATTCTACGGGAATTATATGGTCCCCCTTAGCAAAATTTTTTTACTGCATGAGTTCCATGAGTAAGTACCCCCTTCTCTTTTTCTGAAGAAAAGACAAAACAAAGGAGACCCATACCCGGGAATTGTTCCAGGTACAGGTCTCCAGATCCGTTGCAACGATTTTTGTTATTTTCTTCAGTTTACACTATAGCACAGGGCGATACTCTCATGAACTATCATGATTCCTCACGCAGTTTAAATATAATGCTCAGTAATCTCCTTCAACTCTTCCTTGCTCTTCTCTCCGTTCAGCATTACACCTTCCATGATCTCCGCCACTCCCGGCGCACTGTCTTCAAGCCGTTCCAGTGTCTTCCCAAATCCGGATCCGCCTGACGTAGCAAAGAGCACTATCTTCTTTCCGTGCATATCGTAGCTCTCCAAGAATGTGTTCACAATCGTGGGAGCCACATACCACCAGATTGGAAAGCAAAGGAAGATCGTGTCATACTGCTCCATATTCGAGACCTTATCCCCTCCGATGGATGGCCTGCCTTTCGGATCATTCATCTCCACAGAACTCCTGGACTGCTCATCGCGCCAGTTCAGATCATTATTTGTATATGGAACCTCTGGTGTGATCTCATAAAGATCCGCACCAGCGGCATCCGCCAAGGCAGTCGCTGCCATGCGGGTTGTGCCGGTCGCTGAGAAGTATGCTACTAATACCTTGCTCATAATGCTTTCCTCCAGTCCTCTTCCCTGAATCCCACAAGTACTTTATCGTCTGTAACCAGAAGCGGCCTCTTCACTAACATTCCGTCCGATGCCAAGAGCCTCAGCATTTCATCCTCACTCATATCCGGCAGTTTTTTAGAAAGCCCCATCTCCCGATACAGCTGTCCGCTGGTATTAAATAGTTTTCGAAGCGGAAGTCCGCTCATCTTGTGATACTTATGCAATGCCTTCTCATCCGGATGCTCTTCCTTGATATCGATCACTGTATGTTCTATTCCATTGTCAGTCAGCCACTTCAAAGCCCTCTTACACGTCGTACATTTTGAGTAACAATACACTTTAACCATTATTATATCTCCTCCACATTTATTTCTTCCTTCACAGCCCGAACAGTATCCTCGATAGACTCTCCATTTTCCATCACTATAATATCAGCATATTTTTCATATCTTTCATTGGTAACCTTTTCTACGAAGAGAAATCGCTTTGATCCCCCTGGTAATCCCAATCGCCGCAGCCACAAAAATGAATCCAAGAAGAACGATCACTGACGGATGAAGATCAAGCTTAGTCTCCGTTGCATCTACCGTTGATTTAGCAGCGGAAACTAAGAGCCACTGAACGATAAATATCGTATTCAGGTTGGTACCTGAAAAGCTCACCAGTCTTCCGAACTTCGTATTCTCCAGAGGACCAAACAGGAAGAAACATGCGGAAATCGCAAGCAGGATCAGCGGAAGAGACCAAATAGTGCTGATAAAGGTCTGAAAATAGAACAAGTTATCGCATACGACATAGGCGTGCCGGAGATCATATCCGACATAAACCAATCCGACTGTACATGCAGTAAATAGCACAGCCGAAATGATCATCAGCTTCTTATACATTTCCCTCTTATCAGCTGTCTTCTTCAGGAACTCTCCAAATGCCATTCCAAATGTAGGATAGACCAGCCATAAGGTAAGCGGAAATGCCGCCCAAAACCCGACCGGCAGCAGGACACCGACCACCCCCCGCAGGACATCGGATTCTATGTTCCAGTTCACGGCCCAAATACCGACAGCCTGCAGCAGGCAAGCGATCATGCACATGGCAAATATGGATAAGTGCACCTTTCTCATCAAACCGATCGTGATAAACGCTGCCCCGGCAAAGGTGAGAATATCAACAAGCAGGAACCCTCCGATGATGTCGAAATCGTCCTCCATTCCTATCATTTTTCCGATCAACTGCGGTAATGTCAACTTGAAGAAATTCAGCGCATATCCCATGATCATGAGTTTGATCCCACGCCGAATGAAATCACCGGGAGCATTATGTTTTGTATAAACCATACCGATCCCCATACAAAACATCAGCACCGGAGCTACCAGTGGTCCTCCCAAAAATTCTATGATATTCCGGAATGCAGAATCCGGCATCACATGATCCGTGTCGTAGGGACCCAAATACTCATATACATGGATCATCACCATAAAAAAGATGGCAAAAAACTTTACTGCATCCAGTTCAAATCGTCTTTCCTTTATTTGTACGACCGCGTGTCCTCCCTTATCACCCATATCTTCACCCTCGCATTCGTATCACTTTATAATCTACAGAAACAGCGGTATGGCGTTTGGCATAGGTATTTTGAAAGTCCCTTGGTATATTCTGTCTCTTGATCCCCCTGCGAATTGTTACCACTATGATCTATTTATATCATATCTGCAGCTGTACTTCTATACTTTTCTCCAACGTCTGCTCAATGTATTTTATCAAGATAAAGCCTCTGACCGGATCACTCCGGTAAATAACCATAAAACCTCTTACGCGCCACATGGTTAGTTTGCACTATCCCACAGTATAGCGCACTAACCTCGAACAATCCAACAAAAAAAGAGCGAAAGAACGGCTATAAAAATCCGTTCCTCCGCTCAATAATTCTGATAATTGCTCCAGGACAAAATCCAGATACTCTTTTGTTGATGCCATACTCCCCCTATCCGTTTACAAGCTTCAGGAACTTTTTATCGTTCATCTGCTCATTCGTAATATATTCTCCGTCATGGAACAGTGCATAGTTTGTAATCGGAGTCGGCGCGTTTTGTGCTTCCTCTCTGCTTGAGATATGAATTGCATGGAAGGGTATGCCATTCTCTTTCGCGGTCTGCTCCAAAACCGGAACATACTTCGCATTGAATGGGCACTGACTGGTATAATACAGAACATACCCTTTTTCTTCTATGTGAGGATGCTTTGCACATTCCCTGAACCCAGGCCTTTCTGTCTCATTTTCAAAGGGCAAATACAACAATTGGATTCCGTTATCCGCCTCATCACATACAGTAAAACCTTTATATTTTAGGAACTTTGGATCAGCAAGGAAAGGTTTCTTCTTAGCTGCTGCCAGTATACACAGTCCTTTCTTTCCCTTTTCTTTACTATCTTCGATACAGGCATCTAATAATTCCGTTGAGTACCCATGCCCCTTGAAGGCACCGGACACCCACAGGCAGTCAATATACATAAATCCATCGGCATTGATCGGAACCCATGCGTTTTCCGCAGGGATATATTCGATAAAACACTTGCCCCGTTCCACACTCTTCAGAAAAACGAGTCCCTCATCAAATCTGTCTTCCATCCAGGCCTTCTTAGATGAAACCTGTACGTCCTTATTATTGGAAATGGCACAACAAATGTGCTCCTTTTCCAGGTTTTCCTTTGTAACTCTGATGTACTCCATGCAATCACCCCTTCTCTTTTATTGGATGCCTGATAACAGTTTTTAACTTCTCCGGTGCAACCTTTCTGGCATCGCTCAGATATATTTCGTGATGCATTCTCTTATCTGTAATATCAAGCATATACCCCTGTTCTTCCATAAATCTGTGCATTGCCTCTACTGTAGCAGGCTCATCGTCATATGCTCCGATATGCATGCACTGAACACACATGCCTTCGTCATAGGTAAAGAATTCGACCTTTGAGAAATCCTGCTTCTTCTTTGCCGTTGCTTCTCTGACAGCCCAGTCAAAATCTTCTTTCGTTACAAAGTCAGGCAGACGGATGACCGAGATCCACTGAAAAGAATCCTTATGTGCATAATCCACGCCGGCAACTCCATCTTGCCACCAGAATCCTTCCAGCGGCGGCACCACATAATCAAAGTATCCATCAATCTGATGATCACCCTTCTTACTCATCTTGATCGTAAAAGCGATCCCATACAAAAGACCTATGGCCTTTTTGTATTCTCCGTCTTCATCATTGGGATTGCCGCTGCCCCTGACTGCGATATAATTCATCTTAGGAACGGTGACAATAGAAGGCGTGCCCTTGGGCATATAGAATTCTTTATA
>JAFXZW010000082.1 GCA_017541035.1 Eubacterium sp.
CCACCGCCTTCACACGCACCAAACTGCAGAGGGCGGGCATAAACCGCAAGGGATAGGGATGAAAAGTGGGGATGGTTCCTGTTTGATCCGATGTCATTTTTCTTAACTTAATGACATTGGGGCGTCCCAGAACCGTCCCCGGTCGTTCCAAACATATCCTAGGGCTTTTGAGTCAGTATCTTCGTTCCGATAAGAAAAATACTCCATCCTATAACATTCACGCCCTCGGATATCCAGTTCATGGAGGCCTTCTCAAAATTCTTTGACGACAGATATCCCATCATGAGCATGAATATAAATGTGATGATAAACAAAACCATCGCAGATATTTTCTTCCTGCGTTTTGCCTCAACCGATAAACCCAAGAACATACCACACAGTCCGAGGATCATGAGCACGATAAATAAACCTGTGCCGGCATAAACTGCAGGTGCAACACTGTGTAAAGAAGTCCCTTTATTCTTTACAAAAACCATAGCCAAAAGAGCTATACCGGCAAGGACGAACCCTACCGACTGCAAGGGTAAAAAGGCTTTGTTAAGTCTGTCAAAATCGCAAAGGTCAAGGGCAAACAACAGCTTCCATGTAGCCTTAAACAGCCCGGCTATGATACTCATGATCGTACCGGCCGAAAAAAGGGCAAATGCTCCCTTGCTCATACGGTCATAAAAATCCTTCTGCAACATTACGGCAGACAGACAATACAGTATTACCGGAATAAAATCTACCAAAGCCATCGGAATTGAAACCATTGCATCATCCCCCTTACCATACCAGGATTTGCTTATTTCAGAATATCACACAGCATGGTCTTTTTCAATCCTCTACAAATATCTGACGGCCTGGGTGTGCAGTCAAAAATACTCTGTTGATGCCAGGGTTCCAGACCTTCACGCTTCCGTAGATCACCCGGGATGCAAAAAGCTCCGAACCCATATGGTTGGGTTCGGAGCCTGATCATCTTTTTTTACCATTTTCTCGAGTTCGGATGGTTATTATCCGAAATTACTTCACTACCAGGAAGTACAGATCAGCCTTAGCTTCGTTTCTCTTGGTTGTGCTGTAGCTCTCGGAAATGTAGAGGTAGCGATTCTCCTTCTCTTTGCAGGAGGTGTCCTGAAGTCCTACTCCCTTGTAGTAGTAATCAGCTGCTGTGCCGCTGCTCATGGTCGTGCTGTTCTTGCGTCCGCGGTTTGTCAGGAAGAATGCTCCGTCAGATACTTTGCAGCTCTTCTGATATTCTTCTTTTGTCATCGGATCCTTCTTCAGGAATTCGGTCATCTCTTTTACGGTATTCTCTGCATTTACTTTCTCCCAGTCTGTATAGACGCTTAGCTGGATCGGATCAAAGAAGGTCATGCCCGGGATTTCGGGGAAGAGGCTTTCCTGCTGCTTCTGGGGTTCTTTTGCTTTGCGGTCCAAGATCTCTTCTGCTTCCTTCAGGGCCTTTTCTGCATCTGCACGTTCTTTTTCATATTCCTTCAGATAGGTTTCGTAGCTCTTGCCAGAGAAGGTGAATCCCACGTAGGTCAGGTATTCCTGAACGCTCTTGCCGGGGTAGTTTTTCTTCACGTAGTCTACGATGGAGTTAAGCTGCTTATCGGAGAGGGCCTTGGATCCCACCAGTTCATTCATGGGCTTCTTCTTATTGAAGTCTGCCTTTTCCACAACCTCTGAAAGGATGATGCTCTTCTGTCCGTTGCCGGTACGATCGTAGAAGGTTAAAGGATCGTTGTTCTTTTTATATGCGTCAAGGGTTTCATTTACCTTTATGATCTGGTTCAGCATTTCACTGATCTTGGTTTTGCAGTAGTCTGCGTCACAAAGGGAACGCTCGGTGCCTTCAGCCAGCAGTACATTTCTCTTGGCGATGATGCAATTGATCAGCTGGCTGGAGCTTTCCAGGTAAACCGCCAACGCGTCAGCTGTAAGCTGCTCTGTCCTATCCATGGCTTCCTTCCCGAAGAGCACGATCTTGGAGTAGTGATCCATGATGGCTGCGTAAATGTCCTTCTGACCGGATACCAGTTTGGTCTCGCCGGAGAGGAAGCTTCCGAGTGCGATGTGGTTAAAGACCAGATTGTCGGAGCTGTACCAGTCTTTTACTTCCCCTACCATCTCTGCCAGAAGGGTGTTCTTTGTTTCCTGGCTCATATCAAATCCGGAGGTGTGAGATACCTGCTTGGATACCTCCTGATACTTTGCATTGAACAGATTGTACTGTTCTATGAACTTTTCCATGTCGGACATGGTTCCCATGGCCTCGATAATGGCTGCCTTGGCGTCTTCGATCTGTCCCTGGATCTCTTCCAGTTGCTTGGAAATGGTTCCGGGGGTGGTTTCCGGATTCTCACTGTTGTAAAGAAGATGGATCATTTCCATCATCGGACCTGCGATATATCCGACCTCGGGGAACTTTTTTACGATACCCTGTACGGCCTTCTCTGATACCTGGAGAAGAGTCTTCATCTTGTCATCATCCTTGATGATGGAGACGGTCCACTTGGTAACATCCGTTGTGTCGATGCCGAAATCGTAATTATTCTCCTTAGCGTCCGTATTATCTCCGGCACTTGCTGCCACTGCGGTTTCATGGTCCTTCAGGGTTGCTGCATTTGCTGCCAGGGGAGCTGCGAAGCTCATGGTCATGATCGCTGCCAGGGCTGCGATACCGATTCTTGCCTTTTTTGTAATCCTTGTATTGTTCATTTTCTTCATAATCCGTACCTGCCTTTCATCTATTTTCTTGATTTTCGTCTGTTCTGTTCTTTTTCCTCGGGTTGTTTCCCTGTTTCTGAGAACACTATAACAAACCAAGCTTTGCAACATCTTTGCAGATATCGGATTATTTTATAAAATTATTTACATATCTTTTCTTTTCGTCATCTTCATCACTCTTTCTTCTCCGTACTGCAAGCCTTTCCTATGGTACATAATATCCATTCCACAGCCTCGTCAGCCTCAACCGCATCAACGTCCACTTCCATCAACTCATGGCCTTCCCAGGAACCGGTTTTTTCCTTCTTCTCCTCAATAATACCGGCTACAACCACACCTTCCTCGTATCCGCCGGAGGCCAGCATCTCCGGAATCGATGTATACCATGGCTCTGCTTCCTTATAAGTCCCTGTCTCCGCAGCGAAGGAGGGCAACCCGCAGTTTAATGTCAGTACAAGCCCCAGAAGGATTCCGGTCAGTTTCCTGAATCTTTTTCCTCTCATATTCCAAACCCTTTCACAAAACGCCTGTTTTCTCGCACCTGTCAGGAACAGTATAACATTTTTCTCATGAAAACGCATCCTTTCGGCACGGAAACCCAATCTCCTTTCCTCTGGCAAATACTATTTTCGATTGACAAAGAGTACGCCCCTATACTTATACGAATAAGACGGTAGCGAAGTTTCCTGCAGGAAAAACGCTACCGCCTTTTGTATCGTTATCACTTTGCCGCCTGTGTCAGGAATAATCTTGCCAAAGATGATTCCAATGGGATAAGCAATTTGCTACATGAAAAATATCTCAGTCTTTTCGGATATGTTCCGTAACAGTGATCGAAAAACCGGTTGGTGAGACCATCATTGTAGATTTTGATGAACTCGTTTCCGTGATCTTGTCTCCCTGCGTATTGATAAATCCATGCTCCTTTAATATATTATATGCTTCATCAAAATCACGTACATTCATTCGGATGGATGACAGATCCTGAGGAACCGGTGCCTGAGAAACCGTTACATAGAATTCCTTTCCGTCCTCGTTGATATACTTCATACTTGCACTGGTGATATCCTTATCATTGATGCCGGTCTTCAAATGGCGGCGCTCAAATCCGAGCGCTTCAAAAAGAGAGATCACTGCCTCTGCATCCTTTGTAACGATCATCGGTGAAAAATTGGTAATCTTCATATTGAATCCTCCTTAAAAAAAATAATCTACAACCGAAATCATATCATTCCAATTGTCACAAAACTGTCATACAAAGACCAATTGGGATGTAACGCGTCAAAAGCGTTCGTATTCCACGGCACTCTTCAAACCAATCGGTGAGAGCTTCAGGAATCACTGGCGATCCTTTTTCTTTCCTCAGCAGCTTCTATAAATCTGATCATATTTCCTCCTGTTCCCGTCCCCAATCATTCCACTCCCAGCATCTTCTTTGCTTTCGCGCACCACTTCAGGTAGGCCTCATAGGTATCTATCCCGAAGGAAACCGTAAGATAATAGTAAATGTGATCCTCCGCATCAAGATACTTTTCCAGTTCCTCCCGGTATTTCCGGAGAAGACTCAGCTCCTGCCGGATCTGTGCCTCAAACAGGTCGATATTATGAATGGTCACTTCCCTCTTCGCTGCTCCGCCGAAAAAGAGCTTCAGCAGGGTTTCGTAACGAAGCTCATTTCCGGCCTGCTCGTCCGCTAACCATTTCTTCAGGGCTTCCCTGCCGTCCTTTGTGATACAATAGGTGATCCGTTCCCGGCCTCCTACCGAAGTATCGTTTTTCACGATCAGTCCGTGATTTTCCATCTCCTTCAGTGCCGGATAGATATTTCCAAAGCTTCCTTTCCAGAAGAAACGAATCGCACCGTCGATCCGCTTCTTTATATCATACCCGGTAAGATCCTCATGGCTGAGCAGTCCCAGTATCACCATATCGATCTTTCGTTCCCTTGCCATAGTTCATCCCTCTCATTACAATTGAAAATCGAGTAGGAGGGGGCCCCTCCTACTCGATGTCGCGTTGGCCGGCCTATGTGCATGCAAGCATGCCCGCATGCCGGCCGTATCGCGCATACAAACGGAAAGGTCCGCCTTAATCCATGATATCTCTCACATATTCTACCACTTCATCCCTGGTGAAATAATCTTCATGTGAAATCCCGTGAAATATCTTACACTCTGCATTTTTGTAGCAATCTGCCAGCTTCTGCTGGAGACCGGCATCCAGGGTTGTATCCGCGTCCGAGCCCATCACTGTCACGGGACAGGTTGTATCTTCGGCATAGAGATCCACACGCACATTGTTCTTAATGAATACCGTCATGGGCCCCCAGAAAATAGGAATGATCTTGTTGTACATATCCGCACTGGTCCTGTAACCGGAAGCAAGGAAGAGATGCCTGCAATCTCTTACGCCGGCCAGATATGCCGCCATACCACAGCCATAGCTGTGTCCCATGATATAGATATCCCTCCCCGGATACCTGGCCGCCGCGTAATCATAAAGATCTTCTGCCGACTGCTGCATGGTCTTTACATTCATCTTTCCTTTGCTGTTCTGGGATCCGTAGTAATCCACGGAAAGGAAGGGACAGTCGAATTTACCTCCATAGGTCCCGACGGTATTATAAGCAATGTACATGGACCCGCCAAAGAAAAGAACTATCTTATCCGAATCCCTCTCCAGATCATATCCGTAACCGGACAGCTCCTCATTTATCTGTATCTCCTCCGGTTTATAAGCTACCGCCTCCTTCTTCCAGTTTCCCTTATAGAACCTGTAGGTAATAAACTGCATCACTGCATCCGTAAGAAAGTACACGATCAGAATGATCATCACGATTTTCAGGATAATGTACCATATACTCACCTTTCCCATCTCCTTCTTTTTCATCCCGTCACCCGCCTTATGTATCTGTATGATATATCTGCATGATACATTCTACTACAAAGGTTCGAAATCTGCAAGGAAAAAATGGGTGAACCAACAATATGAACGAAACGCCGTTGCGCTTTTGCTATATCATATCCTCTTCTATATCTCCTCGCATAAACAGATTATTATTTGAACCGACTTTTATTGGTTTTATCTTATTTTGATTTACTAACTGATTAACATACTGCCTCGTACATCCCAGAAGCTTAGTCACTTCAGAAGTATCTATCACCCTGTTATTTAGAAAACACGCAATATCTTCAAAGCTGATATTAATCTCATTACATTTTTCATATAATTCCTCTGCAGAGATGCTCGCCGAACTCCCCCACTCGATTCCATGACCACCGGGTGACATTTTTACATTTGAAAATATATCTTTCTCACTAAGTATACGTGAAAAAAAATCTATCCTCTTTTCGCAGCTCTTCTATGTCAATTATACCGGTTCTGTAATTCTTAAAAAATACCATTAGTCTATTGCCACTCAGAGCCATCACATCTCTTATTTTTAACGTTAGTCTATCCTTTATCTCCTCTACAATACTTTCTTCATCTACTTTGACTAAATAGATTTCATCCTGAGCACATCTTCCTTGACTAAGAAGTAACAACCTATACTCATCATATTCGGGAATGTTGTTATCTCGAAGAATCATCCCAATATTCTGTCTGTCAGATGGTATAATTCTTTGCCTGACAAATTCAAGACTTTTTTCATGGCCTATACTGTACTCGCCTTTTTTAACCTGTCCCCAGAAAATGAATGGAGCATTCCATTCATCTAATGATTTCAATAATTCCGTGTAAAATCTTTTTCTCTTTGGATAATAGAAAAGGTACCCCAGAAGTCTATCTTTATTTGATTCATCTTTGATTTCGAATATCGTCAAGATACTTCCACCTCCTTTGTAGCATTTCACGGATCTTATTTATATAATCCTCTTCCATTATGCCTTCAAGTCCGGAGGTTATATCATTAATATCCAGATCTGAAATATCCGGCAAAGTCTTCAAATATCTTTTCGGTATCAGTTTAATATTTTCAAAAGTGCTGTTTCCACCTATAAAAGCCTGAACTTTTTGATCCTTCATAACATCAAAGTCCTTTAATTCTTCTTTGCTATGACATCTACATACAAATGATAAACCCTGATCAAATAGAGGAGCCAGTCGCAAGCTCTTTGACTTTCTATCTCTAAGCACCTCTATATTTGCACCATGTCTGTCACGATTCGAAATCAAAAAATCAACAACAAGCATGCCATAAATGTATTCTTCCCAACCCATTCTCTTACAAAAATCCATCGGGGATTCGTTCACATTTTTCTCTGAAATATAAAAATCTTCAAGAGCAACCTTCGCCTCATTTCTTTCCTTAAAGTCATCTGATTCACAGAGATATGTTTCTATTTTATTATCGTTAATTAATATGCTGGCATGGATCAATCTATACTGCAGATGTTCTATTCCAAAAACATCCATTAACCATCCTACTATAATCTCATTAACACACTCATGACCGACTATTCCATTTATGATATCGTAATCAGAAAGCTTGTAGTATTTTTTTATCTTGCCGGAATCATCATAGGACTTTAAGAATGAGCCTGCTGTTCCTGACGAGTTTCTTGTTTTGGACCATTTCAGGTACTGTAGATCCTGTAATTCATAAATTATATCTCTATACATTTTACCTCCATATAAACTTGACGCACGTAAAGTATTTTTATTTTATGATATCATTTCACTTAACGCTCGTCAAGTAATTATGCCGGTATTGCCCTTTTAATAATAAAGACGAAGGATCGGTGACTGGTTTCATCCAATCTCCGATCCTGTGGTATGTATAAGTGCATACCAGCCATCCTTCACTCCATACCACCATCTGCTGCCGGATTTATGCCAGCTGCTGTGTACAGGATCCCTACTTCGCTTCGCTCAGGCAATCCCGTAGCCGTTATAACATAAAGGCGTCTTAGAGTCTCCTCTAAAACGCCTTTCGTCCCTGAATATTTTACAGATGCGTCTGCTTTGGCACCGGTTTTTTCAATTCCGCCTTCCTCTGCGCGGGCTTTTTCGCCGCCTGTCCGGCTCCGTACCGCCGGATAAAGTCTTCCGTATTTCTCGGCAGCGGGTCATCCTGCTTCCGGATCCGGTTGATCCGGTCGATGAATTTCATGGTGGCCAGCTTCGTCCCCGGCGCATAGGCTGCTACCGTAGCAAGGGCATCCAGACAGTGGTTGAACCGGTCCTTCCCCGAATCCCAGAAACGGACCTTTTCCTTATTCCTGGTGTAATTCTGAAGCGCATCAAAAAGGTCTTCATTTGCCCGGCTGAACTTCCTCTCCATTTCCTCTCTGGTGCTCTCATCCATACCTCTTGTATCCAGCTTGACGATCGCCGACATGCACTGATACATCTTCTGATACTCCGGCGAACGTTTCTTCGGGTCTTCCATGGCATCCAGGATCCGCTTCATGTCCTTCCTGTAACTGTCCATCTTCTTCGCATCGATATGGAACGTAGCCACATTCATATCGTCCATGAAGGCTTCCAGACTGCTGCGGTCAACCAGTGCTTCCTTCATGCTCTTTACAAATCGTGGATCCTTTGCCTTGCTGGCCGGGATCCTTTCTGCAAGCCGTTTCGCCGATGCATGGATCTTCTCCCTGTCAAATCCCGCTCCCTCTCTCTGCAGCCGGACTGCTGCCACCGCCTTCGTCAGATCGCCGAACAGTTCCTCCGGCTTTTTCTCTTTCTTCAGCACGGAGGCTCCGGTATGAAGGATGATATAATTCTCCAGGCTTTTCCCGGCCTTCTTCGGATTCTTCCGGATCTCGCTTTCCTTTTTTCTTCGTTCCGTGATTCCCCGGATCTTCTTCTCAAACTCCTTTTTCTCCCTGTCAACATTAAAGAGGTTGCCCCCGTACAGGGATTCCTTCTGCATATACTCATGGATGCAGTGCTTCAGATACGGAGAATCGTTCACGAGCTGATAGAATTCTCTCCCGCTTTTCACCGTGGAAATCGCCGTACTGAGCGCATTATCCAGCGCAAAGCTCTTCCGGAGGCCACTCTGCAGGTCTCCCATCACCGTCTTCTCCTCCTCCGAACCGGCGTCAACATCCACCAGCCCGAATTCATCCGGATTCATCTTGCCCCTGCAGAAGAGGAGGGTGCGGGCAAGCTTCTTCTTCTCGGCGATCTCCATGGTCTTAAAGTCGGGGCCGCAGAGCCGGAGCTTGATCTTTCTTGCCAGCTGTTTTGCCTCCTGGGCGGTCATGGCTTTATTCTTTTCTTCTTCTGTACGGGTATCAAAGCCTCCCATCTTCCTCTGCTTATCCTGAAGGAAATCCTGTACGGCTTTCGCTTCCCCGGTTTTCTCTCTTCTCTCCTTCTCGGCCGCCCGTTCACTTAGGATCCTTTGACGCTCATCCTTCTTTCTTTGGATCCTCTCCTCTGCTTCCCGGTTCTTCCGCTTCTCCTCTTCCTTAACCTCATCATTCTCCGGGAAGAGCGAACCAAGCTCCTCTGCTTCCTTTTCCTCTGCGGACTTCTCCTTCTTCGGCTTTCCGTTATAGGTTCCGAATTTACTGTAATCCCGCTCCTCACGGTCAGCGATGGCGTATACCTTTCGCTTATAGTCCTCCGCAGACGAAAGATTTGCATCGGAATACACCTTCGGCATGGCTTTGGAATAGGCAAGCGAACGGATGTGCCAGGAATTCAGCTCATTCAGGAAATTCTCTCCGCTCTTCACATGATCGCAAAGCGGGTACAGGCATTCGCCGAGCTCGTAGCTGTCGATCCCTTCCTGCAGCCGGAATTCATATCCATCCGCTATATCCGGACTGATCCTGCCGTTATGCAGAAGATAGGACTTCGCTATCTTCATCTTGTCCACAGCGCTAAGCTTTTCAAATTCCTCCTGATCCTGACAAAGCTGCTCGATCCGGTCCACCTCACGGTAAGACGCTTCTCGCTTCTCTACCTCCGGATCGACCTTCTGCTGCTCTTCCTCTACCTTCTCATCCAGTTCCTTAAGGAACTCCTCAGCACTCTTTTTCTCCTGTTCAGGCGCCGGCTCCACCGAATGCTCCGTATGGAAAAGCTCCTCCACCATCTGGTCATCGAAGCGCTTCTCACCTTCTTCATCCGCCTGGTCCAGCTCTTTGGCCAGCTTATCCGCGTCCTCCTTCTTCCGGCTCTCCGCCTGCCTTGCTTCTTCGCTCAGATTCAGCTCTGCCGAAACCGCAGGGAACTCCCTCTCCAGATCATCCAGCTCTTCCTCAAGGATATCCACCTCGGGATGATTGGAATTCTTTTGCTTCCCGTCATGCTCCACCGCATTCACAAATCTCCTGCGGCGGTCCTCTCTTTCCATCTGCCGGGCTTCTTCATAGACATTTTCGGGGAAAAGCTCACGGATCTCATCGCCTTCATCCACCGCGGCCGCATCCTCCGCCGCATCCAGACTGCGGGCAAATTCCGTCGCATCCTTCTGCTGTCCGATCACATAATCCAGATCACCGGATCTCTGATCCGCTCTGATCCTGCGGTCGATCTCCCTCTCGGCCCGGTGAAGACCTTCCTCCACCCGGCCAGCCTCCTCCTGAAGCTTACCCAGCTTCTCGGCACTCTCCTCTTCTTCCGCCCGTTCCTCCATCCGATGGAAGTCGGCTGTATTTCCGGACTTTATGCTGCTGATATAGTCTTCTCTGTCTGCCACCGCATCGAGGCTGACGGTTCCCGATACATTTTCAAAAATAACTTCCTTCATAAAGCGGCTCTGCAGCTCCCGCACACAGCTTCCGCCGTCCTTCATCTGACTGACCAGCGTTTCCAGTATCTCATCCAGCTTATGGCTTCCGTCGGAAATCGCATCATAGATCCTCCTGGAATCCTCTCTGCTGTACCGTCCATCGGTTCTCGTCTGAAGGAAGAGATAATCTTTACATATCCCCACTTTTTCTTCAACAGACATTCCGTCAAAGGCTTCCTGATCATAGAATTCCCGCTCAGCCTCTATAATATTCGTTCTTTCCTGTCTCTGCAGTTCTGTAAATTTCTTCATCTTCGATTCCTCCTTTCCGAGATCCGCCGGATACCGACATCTAATCCGCGGCGCTGCTTCGCTCAGGCAATCCCGTGGCTATATCCCAGGATTCTGCTTCGCAGAATTATGGTACCATAGAAATAGCAACAAATGCGCAACACTCCTTCTGTATCCTGTTCCAGACATGCTTTTTATCCGCGCTCCATAAGGGCGCGATCAGAAGCGCAGCCTTTCCGGCGGACCATAGGTATTCTGTCAGATAACCTTCCTCATCAAATGCGTAATTCACGCCATCAATCACATAAGCTGCATTCTTTGCGTACCAGCCGCCGGGCACACCATACCACCAGCCCTTGGAAGTCTTATGCTAGCTGTACTTTACCGGATCGCTCTGGACACCATTCTTATTGCACCACCAGCCGCGAACAAACTCATTCTGAGCCATGTAGCCGTCTGCCTTAAAATAGTACCAGTTTCCGTTGATCATCTTCCAGGTATTCTTCAGATAATCTCCTCCATACAGGAAGAACTTCCAGCCCTTACTGTCCTGCTTCCAGCCGATTACGGATTCCTTTTCATCCCAGACTCCGTTCTTCTCCAGGTACCAGATCTTACCGGACGCATCCTTCTGATAAGCATTCTTCAGCATATAGCCTTCCCGGTCAAAGAAATACCATTTCCCATCAATCTTCTGCCATTGGTTCTTTGCGTACCATCCTTCACAGCCAAACCACCAACCGGTCTCATCTTTCTTCCAGGTGGCTTTTTTCTTATAAGTCCATGTGCCGTCCTTATTCAACCAATAGCCATTACACCACTCATTTGCAGCCATTGACCCGTCATTTTTGAAGAAATACCACTTATTCCCGAGTTGCTTCCAGCCTTTCTGCTTAACACCCTTGACGTAGTAATACCATTTTCCGGACTCCTTCATCCATCCGGTCTTTTCTGTCTCGGAAGGCGTCAGCTTCGGGATCACCTCCTGTGCAGCAAGTATTTCACCACATACGGAGCATTTGCTTCCTTCGGTCATTCCCTCTGTCTCCTCCGTTGCAGGAACTCCCGGAATAACCACCGGTTTATGACCGGTCTTTGGTATCGTTTCCTTTTTGGTCTTCCCGCAATCTATACAGGTATAGGTCCGAACACCATCTTCCGTACATTTTGCAGGTATCGTTACGACTCCGTCATCCCATCGATGATCACTGAGTTCCTGCCCTTCCTTCGCAGGGATCGTATCGGCATCTATGGCTGTAAATGTACATCCGGCATCCGTCCCCTTTGTTATTCCCAGAACATAGATCTTACCTGCACAGCCTGCGGCGATTGCCATATATACAGGCCGTTGGCTTATGATCTTCTTCTCTGCCACAAAGGATTGTCCGTCATAACCGAGCATGAAGTTGTCCTCCACGATCCGGCCTTCCTCATCTACCCGGACCGGCCCTAAGGTGAAAAATCCCTGTTCTGTAGCCACACCGGTCAATTTCAGGTTTCCATCCAAATCTACCAAGACGTCGTTGATGTCCTCATCGATTTCCACCGGCTCCATGGCCACTTCTTTCGAACCTTCTTGATCAATGGTGATCTTACATAATTCCAAATCATCCGAATTGTCAGTTTCATGCTCTGCGCATACATAGAAGGTTTCTTTTGAAACGGCTGCTATCATCGGATTATCACCTTCGAAAGAGAAGTCCTCTCCTGAAATATCACTGATTTTCATGGTTTCCGGATCCAGTTTCCGAAGCGTCGTGATCTTCTGCTGCTTCTCAGGATCCGGATCCGTTAATTCCCTGCCGCCAATGATGTAGATTGCTGCGCCCGTATTCACCATCCGTACACTTTCCTCGATCACATCATCACGATAAACCGTCCAGTCAACTCCATTAGTCTTTGGGTCAAAGACTCCTATCACATTTGTTTTCTTTTCGTCATTTTGAGCCAGGAACAGAGCCTTTCCGTTCCAGGTACAAACTGCGCCCTTCGGATAATATCCATCCGTGGAGCATATTCTATTCCAGCTTTGCTCTGCGATCTGATACCGGTATATCACCGTACCGTTCTTCTCCGTGACAAAGAACACATACAGCGAGCCATCCAGAGCCGTCATCGCAGCAGGCGTTCCGTAATAGAAATCCGAATATGTCGCTTTTGCTTCTTCATCCACTACATACATTCCTGTATCCGAAACAGTAACTCCCGGAAGCGGCAGACTGTCATACTGCTCCTTCGGCCTGGAGTAATTGAACCAGTTATGTCCTTCCTTCCCGGCTGCGGAGGCAATATCAACCCTTGCCTCCCCGTCCGGAATATCCTCCGGCAGCACTGCAGCGATCTCCGTATCCGACCAGGCGGATACCGTGCAGTTCCTTCCGGCTACACGAACGGTACCCTGATCTTCTCCGAAGAAATATCCTCTTACTCTGACCGTGCTTCCCTCTGTGAAAGCCGTCTTCACTACCGGAACGGTATCACCTGCCAACGCCTTATCCAGTCGGAAGATTCCTCCGGAGAGACATTTATCCGTCATCTGGGACACAGGCAGAACACTTCCCCTGACTCTGGCAGCCAGCTTCTCTGCAGAATCTTCCGGGAAGGCAGATGCCAGCACTGCTACAGCTCCCGTAACATACGGCGTTGCCATGGAGGTACCATCCTTATAAGCATAGTTTCCACTCTCATCCGTTAACCGGATGCAGCGGATATCCACCTCATTCAGGTAATCATTTTCTGATAATTCTCCCCGTGCAACGGCGATAAGGAAGTAAACACCCATATTTTTCTTCTCCGCACGTCGGGCGAATTGGGTGTTTACGGAAAACCCGATATCATTCCAGCCGGCTTTCGTCCGGATCACCGTCTGACCGATGTCTTCTCCGACATTTCCTTCTGCATCCAGCTCTCTTGCCATAAATACGGCGTTATACTCTCCATCCACATATATCCGAATGAAACCACCCTTCAGATCAGCCAGGTCATCAAATAACCTCGAATCCAGCCAGAACATTCCATCTTCCGATGCCAAATGAAGAACATTCTTACCGTCTTCTCCGCTTTGAACCATAGTTTCCGTCCCACTCGCGAGCATCAGATCCATGGCAGCATCACCGGGCTCGGTTTTCTCCGAATAATCCACCTCGCAGGGTATCTCCCCATCCATAAATGTACCGGAATCAGCCGTAGGCATACCGGTTCCCATGGGCACAGTGGACAGGATACTATCACCGGGTGCAAAAACATCCACATCTCTTCTTCCGTAATTGGAGAAACCGGTAATATTCCCGTCAACATTACTTGCTCCAACTATGACCACCTGTGGGACACTCCCGCGGAGGGGCGCTAAATTGTTAGCATAGTCCAGATCCATGCCATCATTTCCCGCAGAAAAACAGCATACAATCCCGTTTTTTCCTGCCTCTGCAGTAAGGAGAATTATTGTCTGTGATTCTGCTGCTCCCCCATAAGAATTGTTGGAGGCACAGATATTGACGCCTGCCTTCTTTGCGGCGATCATGTAATTGTATGACCGAATGACGGCATCTGTAGATAAAATTCCCTGATCATCTCCCGTCTTGAGCGCCATGATCCTTGCCCCGGAGGTTACGCCACTGACACCGTATCCGTTCCATGCCGCAGCTATGATGCCTGCGCAGTGAGTTCCGTGTCCAAAATCATCCATAGGATCCGAAGTATCATAGGGGACCTCTTCGGAATTTTCCCTCACAGCGTTATAGCCGTACTTTCCCCCTCCAAGTTTCACAAGTTCTTCATAGTCCTCGCCGTCTGCCCACATCACATCGGCAAGATCCTCATGCGTATAATCTACGCCGCTGTCTATGACGGCAACAACCTGTTCCGAAGTATCCACTTTGGGTTTCGGTTTCTCATTTTCATAGATATTCCAATTCTCTACCCCCATTCCGTAGGATGAAGATATCGGGTTTCCCCACTGTTCATCAGTCAGATCCTCCCCATTCGGACTGTAAATATAATTCGGCTCCGCGTAGATAACATCCTCTCTCTCCTCCAGTTCCGCGATCAGTTCCGCGGTAGAAAGATGATCGGAATGAACCACAGTGATCACGCCCGGCAACTCCGAAGCAAGATCACTTTCCGAATCGGATGCCCCGTTTGATTTCAGCATTCCCGTTGGAGCAGCACCATCCAAATCCTCCGAATCTTCGGCAGCATCGGCGGCTGCAAGGTCTGCGTCCGGACTTTCCACCATCAGAAGTGCCTCTGCTTCATCCACATAGGATTCCACTTCGATTTCCTTCTCCTGCTCTTCCTTCACCACTTCTTCCTTCTGTGATGCGACATTCTCATCCTGCCGGAAGCATACGATGGCCTCACCCTCCACTTCATGAACAGTGCCCTGGTCCACATTTTTTGAAGTGATCAGTTCACCAAACTCCGATGTATCATCCGCCGGAGCAGCATAGGATGGAAGCTGCAGCCCCAGCGGACTGATAACCATTCCCACAGTAAGTACAACTGCTGCGATCCGTCGTTTAATTCTGATATTTTCGATCATTGTTTGTCGCCTCCGTAATTTTAAAAATGCAAGGTCCGGGAGTACCGGACCCTGCCAACTAATTATTCTTTACTTCTGATATTCCATCTTATCGAATTTAATATATTTCCGGTTACTTTTACGTAACTACTGTTCGTCAGAATACCCTTTTCTGTCGAAGGTATAATCCTTGCCATCAATCCGGTACGTTCCGTTCTTTGCATACCAGCCACCATTTACGCCGTACCACCACTTGCTGCCGGATTTGTGCCAGCTGTATTTCACCGGATCATTCCATGCACAATTCTTTCCAAGCCACCAGCCCTGAACAAATTCGTTCTGCGCTGCAAAGCCATCAGCCTTGAAGTAGTACCATTTTCCGTCAATCTTCTGCCAGGTATTCTTCAGCATGGAACCGTCAGACCGGTTGAAGTACCAACCA
>JAFXZW010000083.1 GCA_017541035.1 Eubacterium sp.
CATTTTTCAGATTGCGCTGGAACAGACCGATAACGCCTCTCTTAGCCTCACCTGTGCGAACAAGGAGGATATTTGTCTTGCCACTCTTGCTTTTGGGATTTTTCAGACCATCTACCAGAAGTTTGTCGGTAGGGATCACGGGAATTCCTCTCCATGTCAGGAAGGTTCCTCCTGCGATGTTCACAACTACAGGCGGTACGCCTCTCTTGGTGCATTCTCTCTCAAATGCAGCGATGGCACGGGGATGTGCCAGGAAGAAGGAGGGCTCCTTCCATACCTTGGTGATCAGTTCATCCAGATCGTCCGGTGTGGGTGCGCCGTTTCTTGTCTGGATCCGCTGAGAATCCGCAATATTCTTGAGAAGACCGTAATCATCGTTATTGATCAGCTGACTCTCCTGACGCTCACGCAGGGATTCGATGGCAAGTCCCAGCTGCTCCTGAACCTGATCGTAGGGAACGCTGTATACGTCCTCGATGGCCGTGTTGACATTGATGATGGTGGAAATGGAATTCAGCCGGTATTCTCTCGGCTCGGTCTCATACTCCACATATCCTTCCGGGATAATGTCGGACTTTTTGGTCTGGCTGCAGAGAACATCCAGCGGAGTCTCTCCCTCAACTACCTTGTTTACGCGGAAGATACCCGTCTCCAGTCCCTTAAACTCCAGGAATTTTGTGAGCCACTTCGGGGTCAGTGCGCCGAACTGCGGCTTCGTCTTGGTAACGTTCGCAAGATTATACGCTGCAGCTGCACCCAGCGCATTGATTCCTGCTGCCTTTGTCTCTTCTTTTGCCATGTTTCTACCTCCATAGAACTTTCTTTTCGACTGCCCAAATCCATTTTGCAGCCGGTTTAAATGTATCTGACATGCTCATGTGAGCCTATGTCCTTTTTCACGCCACGGTAACTCTCTCTGCCATGGTCTTCTGCATGCCACGACGGTCACACGGGATTTCTTCTCCGTGTCGGCTTACAGCCACCCGCCTTCATTTGCGAAAATGATATCCTTCATGGCGTCCATACCGCCCTTCAGGTTATACAGCGGTCCCTTATATCCCGCCTCACGCAGGGTATTGATGGCCAGGATACTCCTTTTTCCTTCCTTGCAGATAAAGATGGTATCCTGCTCGGGATTCAGTTCCTTCTGACGTCTCGCCAGCTGGCCGATGGGGATTACCAGGGCGCCGGGGAAACGGACGATGGCGCGCTCATGCGGCTCTCGGACATCCACGATGGTAATCGGATCGCCCTGCGCGATCCGATGAGCCAGTTCATTTGGCGTAAGACTCTCCACGTGAATTTCCGCTTCATCCTCCTTTAAGCCGCAGAAATCTTCATAGTCGAAATCTTCCGGAGCAAAGATCGTCGGATGATCTCCGCAGAGCGGACAACGACAGCTGCGCTTCACCTCCAGAAAACGGGTCTGAAGTCCAAGAGTATCCACACTAAGAAGTTTACCCGAAAGCGTTTCGCCGATGCCGATGATCAACTTCAGCGCTTCATTTGCCTGAATGCTCCCGATGATGCCGGACAGCGGACTGATGGTCCCTCCTTCCGCACAGGTAGGTACAAGTCCCGGCTCCGGCGGCTCCGGGTATATGCATCTCAGACACGGCCCGTCACCGTGACCAAGAACACTCACCTGACCTTCAAACTGATAGATGGATCCGAAAATAAGCGGGATGCCGGACAACACACAAGCGTCATTTATGAGATATCTGGCCTTGTAATTGTCTGTACAATCGATCACCAGATCAAAACCTTCGATCATAGCTTGCGCATTCTCCGCTGTAAGCTGCTGATTCTCCGGAATCACCTCGATGCTCCGGTCGATGTTCCTCACCGTATCCCTTGCTGAAGCTACCTTCGGACGCTTCAGGTCCCTGGAGCTGTGTAACACCTGGCTCTGCAGATTTCCGAGAGATACTTCATCCGGATCGATGATCTTCAATGTTCCGACTCCCGCAGCAGCCAGATACTGGATCACCGGCGACCCAAGGGCTCCGGCTCCGATCACGGCCACCTTTGCTGCGCGGATCCTTTTCTGTCCCTTCACTCCGATCTCCCGAAGGAGGAGGTGCTTGTTGAATCTCTCGATCTCTTTATCATCCAGTTTGATTTCTTTTCTTCGTTCATCGGAAATAATGCTCTTTTTTCCTCCCGTGCTTTCACTATCTTCCGGTGACCCTCCTGCAATAAAGGGCAGAAACAGGACCTCACGTACGCCATCCAGCGGCTCCGTATGTTTTGCAGGATCCGTATAATCCCGGTTATCTGCATAGATCCGGATGAAATGTCGTAACTCGCCGCTCTCCTCAAAAAGCCCTTTCCCGGTATCCGGATATTCTTCTGTAATCCTCCGGAGTATCTCGCCTATGGTATTTCCCTGTATTTCCGTCTCGGCAATGCGTCCGAAGAAGGTACGCAGTGTCGCTGATATGATCACCTTCATATTCTGTCTCCCCTATAATTTTTTCATCCGGCGAAAGCACACAGAAATATGTATGTTCCGCTAAAGCATGGCCGGTTCATTTTTCGAAATGCAGTTCCCTTACTATTTCTTCGTTTCGTTCCTTCCGCCAGGCACGGATCCCGCAGAGCTTTCCGTCCGTAACCGAAAGGATCAGATAGAGCAGCTCCGGAAGCATCTTCCGGACATCTTCCTCCGAAGGAACAGCCGGCTCGTCCGGATGAGAATGATAGAACCCCTTCAGCACATACCCCCTCTTCCCATACTCCGTTTCATACCGAAACATGGTAAGAGGATCGATCTTATAATGCGTTTCTTTCCTGTCACTTACATTCTCTGCCCGAATGTATTCTTCGATCATGAGCTTTCCATCCTCTGCGGTTCGACAGAAAAGGAGCCCGCAGCATTCCTGTGGATATGCTTCTTCGGCATGCTCCCGGAGCTTACGATATACTTCCTCTTTTCCTGCGATCCCTTCCGCACCACGGAACAGGACCGAACCTGATATTTGATCCATGCTCAAGACCTCTTCCATATCCAAGCTTTGGCCGGTAACGGCTTATTCCCGGCTTTCTTCCACTGCCCGAAGGAAATCCCGGATCAGATCTTCCTTATCCTCGATCCCCACACTGACGCGGATCATATCCTCGAAGATACCGGCCGCCTCCCGTTCCGCCACAGCGGAGTGGATGTAGAGTGTCGATGCCGGGTGGATCACCAATGTTCGGATATCTCCGATATTGCTGGCGATGATCGCATACTTCAAACCATTGATGATCCGAAAAGCCCGTTCTTTCGAACCACATCGGAAGGTCAGGATCCCGCCGCCGAGTCCGCTCAGTTCCTTCTCCACATAGGCGTGAAACGGATGCGACTTCATAGTGAGATAATTCACGGTAATATCCGGTTCTTCGGCCAGGGCTTCGGCCAGCGCATCCGCATTTTCACAGATCCGTTCCATCCGTAGACCTAATGTCTCTATACCGATGTAAGAGAGAAATGCATTCATCGGTGCCATACACCCGCCGAAGTTTTCCCAGAGATCCGTCCGCAGGCGGAGAAGAAATGCCATGCCCCCATATTTCCGGAATTCCGAAAGCGCGGTGTGTTTCTCAAAGTTCCAGGGGAATCTACCTCCGTCAATGATGATGCCGCCGATGGAATTCCCACCGCCGTTAATATACTTCGATGTAGAATGGATCACCACATCCGCCCCCAGTTCGATAGGATGAGTAAGATAAGGGGTTGCCGTCGTTGCATCCACAAAGAGTGGTATTCCCGCCCGGTGGGCCGTCTCTGCCGCCTCCGGTATATCCAGCACGGTAAGGGAAGGGTTACTGATCAACTCCCCGAAGATCACTCTCGTCCGATCGGTGATGGCTTCTTCCAAAGCTTCCTTCGTAAGTTCCTTTAGATAAATGGTACGGATCCCCAGCTTCTCCAGATCGTGGAAGAGAGCAAGCGTCCCACCGTACAGTCCGCTTCCGGCTATGATCTCATCACCGCTCTCACAGACTGCAAGGAGCGCTATGGAGATCGCTGACATTCCACTGCTGCAACAGACAGCCCCCACGCCGCCCTCCAGTTCACTCAGTTTCTGCTCGAAGGCAGTGAGAGAAGGATTTCCGATCCGCGTGTAGGCGTACCCCATACGCTTATGTTGGAACACTTTCTCCAGTTCCTCCATGCTTTCATACCGGAAAGCCGTTACCTGCGAGATCGGCGGGAGGATCTCCCGCTGTCCGAAGCCGACCGCCGTTTTCCCATGAAGTAGCCTTGTATTGAATTTTTCCGCTGACTTTTCGTTCACGATTTACGTTCTCCGCTGTTTTTTAAGCCGCCTGTGCGACGATACGATACTGTATCTGCCATTTTGTTACGCAGGTCAAATTACATAGAGATCCCAGTCTCCGTCGGCCGATTTTGACTTACACTGATCCGCAAATTCCCTGAGTGTAAGTCCGGATGCATATTTATTAAGATTCGAATTGATCTTCTCCCAAAAGCAATCATGCACCACAGGACGAAGTCCGCCTTCCTCCTCCTTCGGATCCATATCGGCAAGAATATTCATATCCAAAGCATTCAACACATCCGAAAGCGTGATGTCCTCCGGCGAGCAGGCAGGTGTATAACCACCACGGAGTCCCTTCTGCGCCGTGATAAATCCTGCCTGCCGAAGCAGTAACAAAATCTGTTCCAGATATTTGTGGGATATATTCTGTCGCTGTGCAATATCCGGTGCAGATACACTGGAACCGTTCTCACTATGGATCACTATGTCCGTAAGAGCGACTAATCCATACTCTACTCTTGTCGATACTCTCATCCTTCTCCCCCTTTCCTTTTGATCCTGAGACCACCGGACCATTTTGATCTCCTTACTTATTGGATCTCAGAACCGTTTTCATGTTCCTTCACTTACATTGCCGTCTCAGCATATCACCATTTGCCTACTATGTCAATAGGTATTTAGGAAAAATAGAAAGGCCCGCCAACCATGCCGGGCCTTTCCATAGGTCGTTAACCCCTATTGTTAATATAGCATATTGTGAAAATATCGACAACAATTCAAAACCATATCATAATCACTTTCCCATGCACAATGAACAGAACCCGGCGTATATAATGCCGGGTCCTGCCATAAAGTAAAACTTAATGTTTACTTCGTGTAGCCCTTCTTGTCAAAGGTGTACTTCTTGCCGTCGATAGTGTAGGATTTGCTCTTTGCATACCATCCGTCCTTTGTTCCGTACCACCACTTGCTGCCGGACTTATGCCAGCTGTAGCGTACCGGATCATTCCATGCGCAATTCTTTCCAAGCCACCAGCCCTGAACAAATTCGTTCTGCGCTGCAAAGCCATCAGCCTTGAAGTAGTACCATTTTCCGTCAATCTTCTGCCAGGTATTCTTCAGCATGGAACCGTCAGACCGGTTGAAGTACCAACCA
>JAFXZW010000084.1 GCA_017541035.1 Eubacterium sp.
AAGACCGGTCAGCGTTTGCCTGATCTCATTGAAGCTATCTTTCCACCGATCATCGTGCGGCACAAGAAAGATGGGAAACAATGCCCATAACTCTTCCAATGTCATTTTAGATAAATCTTTTCCCATGCCAAAGGCCTCCATTCATCATTCCAGCTTTCTTCCGTTGACAGGAATTCACCCCGGCTTGCCGCATAATGCTTTACCCACGAAGCAATCGGCTCATGATACTCACGGCAAGGGTAATAGTACCCTTCTCCAGCCAGTTCGGGCAGCGGCCGATCAAGAAGATAATAAAAGTAATCAAGACTCCAATGTTCGATGTTCCTTGATATACTGATCCAGGATCTCAGCCGCATCCCCGATGATCTCTGCGCAGGGGCGTTTTCTGTAATACTCCTCTGTACGTGCCTCGGGAACCGGAACATCGTGCCGTACGCTGAGTCCCAGCATCTCCCGGCAAATGATAGTCCCGTGCTTCTCCTCGAACCTATGGGCCAGTTCCTGGATCCCGGCATAATGATCCGCCTTGACCTGACCGGTTTCCGGCCCATCATATCCATAGAGAAAACCGGCGATCATAAACATCCCGCTGACAGATCCGCACACTTCCCGTAGTCGTCCCATCCCTCCACCGAAGGAGGACGCTATCCGAAGGAGCGTCCTCCTGTCCATGGGAAGCAGATCAGCGAAGGCAAGCACAATGGCCTGCGAACAGTTGTAGCCCTTTTTGAAATTCTCCATAGCAATTTCTCTTCTTGTCATTATATGTCTCCTCCTTGTCTAATGAAGGCCAATTATGATTTTTACCTGGAATAAGCATCCAAAACATCGCTAATGGCCGGGATAGCTTCTCTTTGACGGAGTTTAAAGAGCTACTTGTGAACCAGCAGCGACTGCCCCGTCATCTCCGCCGGTTTTTCCATCCCCATCATATCGATCAGCGTAGGGGCTATGTCAGCCAGACGGCCCCCTTCTCTCAGGGTGTAGTCGGAATCATAATTTACAAGAATGACGGGAACCGGATTCGACGTGTGGGCGGTCCAGGGTTCTCCCGTCTCGGAGTCCACCATCACCTCCGCATTTCCATGATCTGCACAAATGAGCAGCTGGCCATTCACTTCTTCTACGCAGTCTACCAACCGTCCGATGCACGTATCGATTGAAGTGATGGCCTCTATCGTGGCCTTCTCCACACCGGTATGCCCTACCATATCCGAGTTGGCAAAATTCGCGATGATCACGTCATACTCCCCGGAACGGATCTTTTCAAGCATGGTGTCACATACCTCATTTACACTCATTTCCGGCTTCAGATCATACGTGGCGACCTTCGGTGACGGAATCAGAAAACGATCCTCCCCTTCAAATGCCTCATCAACACCGCCATTAAAAAATGAGGTCACATGGGCATATTTCTCCGTCTCTGCAATCCTTGCCTGCTTCATACCGTTTGCCGCAATCCACTCACCAAAGGTATTGGTAAGCGTCACCTTTTCGAAGGCAACCTCCTTATTCGGGATGGTCGAATCATAGTCTGTAAAGCAGGTATAGCACACCTGCTTGCGAGGCCCTCTGTCAAAGCCGTCAAACTCATCGCAACAGAAGGTGCGGGTAATCTGCTTGGCACGATCCGGGCGGAAATTGAAGAAGATAATGGAATCACCGTCATTAATCGTTGCCACCGGGGAACCATCCTGCATTATGACTGTCGGCAGAACGAACTCATCTGTCTCGCCCTTTTCATAAGATTGCGTCACAGCCTCTATGGCGGATGCTGCTGTCACGCCTTCCCCGCGGGTCATGCATAGATAGGCCTTCTCGATACGATCCCAATTGTTATCCCTGTCCATAGCATAATAGCGACCTCCCACTGTGGCGATCCTGCCACAGCCGATCCTGTCCATCTCTTTCTGCAGTTCCTGAATATACCCTTTTCCTGCGTCCGTGGCCGTATCCCGCCCATCCAGAAAACAATGCACATATACCTTCTCAAGCCCGTGACGTTTTGCCAGCTCCAGCAGTGCATAGAGATGGGAATTATGGCTGTGCACGCCGCCATCGGAGACCAGGCCATACAGATGAAGGCTTGTCCCCTTTTCCTTTGCGTTATTTACTGCCTTCAGAAGCGCCGCATTTTCATAAAATGCACCATTCTCGATCTCCTTGGAGATCCGTACCAGATCCTGGTCTACCACCCTTCCGGAACCGATATTCAGGTGCCCTACCTCAGAGCTTCCCATCTGTCCTTCCGGAAGACCTACCGCCAGGCCGCTGGCCTCGCACGTTACATATGGGCACTCCTTCCTCAGCCTGTCCAACACGGGCGTGTCAGCCATGGCGATCGCATTATGTTCCTTCTGCTCACTCACCCCAAAGCCGTCAAGGATCAGAAGAACCGTCGGCCTCTTCCTGTCCGACTTCTTCGTCTCCTGCCCTTTTTTCTCTCCGCGTTGTACGATAAATACGATCGTCACAACCAAAAGGACTGCCAATAACAAAACCGGAAGTAATACCTTCAAACGTTTTGTTTTCATTGTATGTCTCCCTTCATCACTATTCATTCAAACCACCTTTAATGGATAAGCTAGCATTTATTATAGCATTTTGAACTTAAAAAAGGAACGATTGCTCGTTCCTATATCGACGATTTGCAGGAAAGCATCCGTAGGCATAGATGTAAACGGAAAGTGCTTATTCTTCGACTATAACTATGACGCTCACAGAGAATGGGATCCGACGAGAGTCATCTAAAGCCGAACCATATTCAAAAATTCGAATAAGGACAGGATGTGAACAAACCCTGATGATCAGTTCTGATTTGAACCGGTCATCAGGGTTTTCTGTTTAACATTTCTTCTTACATTTTGAGGAAATGTGCCGTATCATTTTCCTTTGTTCTCGTAAGCTCATAAGGAATTCCATGCTCCTTCAGCTGATCAAAGAATGCATTCAGATAATCATTTCCCTCAAAGCCCTGCTGGATGGAAAGGAACAGGATTCCGTTCACGGCTGCAAGCTCTGTCAGGAAGGGATTTGCCTTTGGCACATGGGTCCAGAATTCAAGGATGTAAGGTTCAACCGAAGCATACTTCCACTTTCCGACATAGCTGACCATATAGGTAAAGTAACGGATTCCGCCCATGAGCATCTGTGCATATGCACCGCACTTTGCCTCCACTGTGGGTGCCATCTTTAACACCATCCTCGATCTTGCGGCAGTTACGGCCATGGACTGCTTTACCCGTTCGGCATCGCTCTGCATGAATGTCATTCCGCGGTAAGCCGTTGCCTGGAGATCAAAGGGCATCTTCTTCATTTTGTCCGAGAACTGGAATACATTGGTACCCACGCAATTATGATGTGTTTCCGGAGCCCCCAGCATAGGCCGACCGTTATATACATAGGAACTGTTAAACGGTCGCTCCGTCTGAGGATGGATGGAATGGATTGCTCTTGTCATCAGGAGTGAAAGCATCGTTCCTGGACTTGCCTCATATTCCTGGCAGAACCGGACGAATTCCGCCTCCGGGATCTTCACATCGTTGATGTATGCCTTTCCATCGGATCTTGCACCTCCGTCATTGATAATGGAAAAGGCTTCCGGAAGACTCGGTGCCGGGATTTTGGAAGGATCCATTTCCGGGAAGAGATCTACCGGATCCGCCGATTCCTCCGGACGGATTTCATCCTCCAAAGTCCGTATCCCCGTGTGATCCTGAATACCGTAGCGTCCCTCACAGTAATAGTAAAGCAGCGTTGAAAATACCATATACATTCCGGTTCCGTCGGCGATCCCGTGGTAGATGTCCAGGAATATCCGGTCATCCTTAAAGCACACAGCCCAGACATGGAAATTCGTCTCTTCGGCAGCAAGCGTGATCTGACGATCCGTGTTAAGAAGCACAACGGGTGCCGGATTCTCTTCGTAATAGAGCTCCGTTTCATTCTTCTTCATCTGAAGGGACAGATACGGATATCTCTTCGAAGTATTTTCCACTGCCTTCTGAAGTGTTTCGCCGTCCACCACATCCTTCATCTGCACCTCAAGCCGCACCGAGTAGTCGCCACCCATTCCCTGGCTGCCGTAAACATGCAGTAAATCGCCATCTGTAATTCTTATCATTTTTAACTCCTCCATTCTCGAAATACAAATCACTGTTTTTTTAGGAAACTCCTTATGGTTTACATCCGAGTATTATTTCATTTTAAATGTTCTTTACCCAGAATTCAACGAAATCCTCCTTCGACAATCGTACTTTTTCAATTATCTTAGGAATGGTGTGCTACCCGTCAAGAGGACAGTGAATAATTAAAAAGTTTCGTACCGCCAGTCGCATAATCGGCTGGCGGTATTCTTATGCAGCCGCATAATAGTTCTCATGGTATTCAACAGGAGTCATCAAGTGAAGATTCCGCT